>JADGGZ010000021.1 GCA_019689675.1 Rhodospirillales bacterium
TGCGGCAAGATCGACTACCCGGATCCGATCCTCAATCAGCGCCTCTCGGTGGAGGAATGCCTCGAGGCGGTGGACGAGTGCGGCGCGCCCGTCGTCTCGATCGCCGGCGGCGAGCCCCTCCTTCATCGCGAGATCGACCAGATCGTGCGCGGCATCATCGCGCGCAAGAAGTTCGTCTATCTCTGCACCAACGCGCTGCTCCTCGAGAAGAAGCTCCATCTCTTCGAGCCCGGGCCCTACTTCGCCTGGTCTGTGCATCTCGACGGGGACCGCGAGGATCACGACAAGTCGGTCTGCCAGCCCGGCACGTACGACCGTGCGGTCGCTGCGATCAAGGCCGCGAAGGCGCGCGGCTTCCGCGTCAACATCAACTGCACGCTCTTCGACGGCGCCGATCCCGACCGTTACGCCGCCTTCTTCGACGACGTGAAGGCGCTCGGCGTCGACGGGATAACGATCTCGCCCGGCTACGCCTACGAGCGCGCGCCCGACCAGCAGCACTTCCTCAGCCGCAGGAAGACCAAGCAGCTCTTCCGCGAGATCTTCCGCCGCGGCGACCGCGGGCGGAAATGGTCGTTCAGCCAGTCCTCGCTCTTCCTCGACTTCCTCGCCGGCAACCAGACCTACCGCTGCACGCCCTGGGGCAACCCGACACGGACCGTCTTCGGCTGGCAGCGCCCGTGCTATCTCCTCGGCGAAGGCTACGCGAAGACGTTCAAGGATCTGATGGAAGGCACGAACTGGGACGCCTACGGCACCGGAAACTACGAGAAGTGCGCCAACTGCATGGTGCATTCGGGCTACGAGGCGACCGCCGTCATGGACGCCGTCCGCAATCCGCTGAAGGCGCTCAAGACCGGCCTCGGCGGCGTCGCGGTCGACGGGCCGATGGCGCCGGAGATCCCGCTCGACCGCCAGCGCCCGGCCGAATACGTCTTCTCGCGCCACGTCGAGGAAGCGCTCGCCCGGATCGCCAAGGAAGATCGGCTGAAGAAGGCGAGCTGAGGCGCTCGCCGTGCCGGGTGAAGCGCCGCCCTGGCTCTGGATCCCCATCACGCTCGCCGCCGCGCTGGCGCAGACCTTCCGCAACGCCGCGCAGCGGCATCTCACGAAGGAGCTGGGCACCCTCGGCGCGACTCTCGTCCGGTTCCTCTACGGGATGCCGTTCGCGGCGCTCTGGCTGGTTGCGGTCCTCGCCGTCGCCGGGCTGCCGCTCCCGATGCCCGGCGCCGAGGCCCTCGGCTGGACGATCATCGGCGCCGTCGGCCAGATCGTCGCGACCGCGCTGCTCCTGCGCACGATGGAGGAGCGGAACTTCGCAGTCGGAGTGGTCTACTCCAAGACCGAGGTGGTGCAGATCGCGCTCTTCGCGATCGTGCTCCTCGGCGATCCGCTGTCGTTCCTGACGGCGGTCGCCATCGTCCTCGCGACGGTAGGGCTCATCCTCCTTTCGCCGCGCGCTTCGGACGGCCCTGCCGGCGGCCGCCCTGCCTGGCTCTCGATGGCGGCGCTCTACGGGCTCGGCTCGGGCGCGAGCTTCGCGATTTCCGCGGTCGGATATCGCGGCGCCGCGCTCGCGCTCGACACGGAGTCGCTGTTCGTCGCGGCCGCGACCGTGCTCGTCTGGGCGCAAGCGATCCAGGTGCTGCTCCTCGGCGGCTGGCTATGGGCGCGGCATCCGGGCGTCGTCCGCGCGGTGCTGCGCGCCTGGCGGCTTTCGCTTCTCGCCGGGTTCATGGGCGCGGCCGGCTCGGCCGGCTGGTTCACCGCGATGGCGCTGGAGCCCGTCGCGCATGTCCGCACGCTAGGGCTCGTCGAGGTGCTTTTCAGCCTTCTCGTCTCGCGCCGCATCTTCAAGGAACGGATCGGGATGCGCGAGCTCGCCGGCATCGCGCTCGTCGTCCTCGGCGTTCTCCTCATCATCGTCACGCGCGCGCATTGAGGGCAGCGGGAGGTAGGAGCCGCGTCGAGGCGCCCTCGGGAAGCGCTTTCTCGAGCGCGCGGAGCGCCCTGCGCGCCTCGAGCGCGAGCCGCAGCAGCGCCGGCACCTGTCCCGGCGCACGAAGGATTGCCGCCAAGACGGGACCGAGCGCCGGCGTGCCGTCCGGATTGAGCCCGACGAGCGCCGCGGGCGGAAGATCGCGCTCGGCGGGGTCGGCGACGGCCCGCAAGACGGCGTAAGGCAAGCCCGCCCGCGCGACGAGCTCGCTTTCGAGATCGACGACCAGAGCGCCGCTCGCGGCGAAGAGCGCGGCCTTCTCGCGCGCGCTCGCGACCGGCGCGGCCGCGCCCGCGACCATGCCGCGCTCGCCAGCAATCGCGAGGGGCAGGGGCGCCGCCTCGACGCCGGCGACGCGGTTCGCGACCACGATCGTGCCCGGGCGCAGCGCCGGCGCGAGCCCGCCGGCGATGCCGAAGCTGAGGAGGCCGGTAGCGCCGTCCGCGACCGCACGAGCGATGGCGGCCTCGGTCGCGCGCCGGTCGCCGCCGCCGCAAAGAGCGCGCAGCCCCGCACGGCGCGCGATCGCGGCTTCGGCCGCCATTCCGGTGATTGCGACGAACCCGGGGCCTGTCAAAGCTTGGTTAACCAATCTTCCGCATCATACCCGAAGAGACCCGCGGCCCGACGGTGATCGGAACGCCAACGTGGGGAGGGAATGCACTGCCGGAGGACCGCCACGGGCAAGGCGGCCTCGGAGAGGCTCCCATGTGGCTGAGATCGGTTGCACTTCTGCTGCTTCTCTGGACGCCGGGCGCGGCCGCGGCCGACAAGGTCGACCTCGCGCTCGTCCTCGCGGTCGACGTCTCCGCCTCGATCGACGAGAACCGCTACAAGCTGCAGCGCGACGGGCTTGCCGCCGCCTTCTCGAGCGACGCGGTGATCGATGCGATCGCGTCCGGCGAGCACGGTCGGATCGCCGTGACGCTGGTCGAATGGTCGGGTCCGACCAACCAGAAGCAGATAATCCCTTGGACCCTCGTCGACGGCGCGGAAGCGGCCCGCGCCTTCGGCTCGGCGATCGCCGAGTCGCCGCGGGCCTTCGCGGATTTCACCTCGATCGGCGGCGCCATCGAGTTCTCGGCCGCGCTTTTCGCATCGAGCGGCTTCGAGCCGGAGAGACGGGTGATCGACGTCTCGGGCGACGGCTCCAGCAACAGCGGCACGCCCCTGGCGGCGGCGAGAGAAGCGGCGCTCGCCCAGGGAATCACCATCAACGGCCTTGCCATTCTCGCCTCCGAGCCGCGGCTCGACAGCTACTATGAAGAATACGTCATGGGCGGCGACGGCGCGTTCGTGATGGTGGCGCAGAATTTCGAGACCTTTTCTCAAGCGATGCTGAGCAAGCTCGTGCGCGAGATAGCCGCCGTCCCGCACCGACCCCGCTACGAGCTCGCGGCGCTGCCTTAGCAGCCCCGTCAGTCGAGATAGCGCGTCTCGAGGTGGCGCTTGTAGATCGAGGCGTCGAGCGGACGCCCGGTCGCCTCGCGCACCAGCTCCGCGGTCGAGAAGAGCGAGCCCTTGCCGTGCACATGCGCGCGCAGCCACGCGAGGAGAGGCGCGAAGTCGCCCTTCGCGATCGACGGCAGGATCGAGGGGACGGCGCGCTTGGCCGCATCGAAGAGCTGCGCGGCGATCATGGCGCCGAGCGTGTAGGTCGGGAAATACCCCCAGGCGCCGTCGTACCAGTGAATGTCCTGAAGGCACCCCGTGCGGTCGTCGGGCGGCGCGATGCCGACGAGCTCCGCCATGCCCTCGGCCCAGGCGCCGGGCAGGTCCGCGAGCGGCAGGTCGCCGGCGATGAGCGCCTTTTCGAGACGATAGCGAAGGATCACATGCGCCGGGTAGGTCGCCTCGTCGGCATCGACGCGGATGAGGCTGCGCTGCACCTGCGTGTTGAGGCGGAAAAGGTTGTCGGGGGCCCACTCCGCGGCGGAGCCGCCGAACGTCTCGCGCAGGAGCGGCGCGAGATACTCCGTGAACTCACGGCTGCGGCACGCCTGCATCTCGAAGAGGAGCGACTGGCTCTCGTGCATCGCCATGCCGCGCGCCTCGCCGACCGGCTGCCGGCGCCAGGAGGCGGGCAGGCCGCGCTCGTAGAGCGCATGCCCGGTCTCGTGCAGCACGCCCATGAGCGCGCCGCGGAAGCTCGCCTCGTCGTAGCGCGTGGTGATCCGCACGTCGTCGGGCGTGCCGCCGCAGAACGGGTGCAGGCTGACGTCGAGCCGCCCATGGTCGAACTCGAACCCGAGGCGCTCCATGAGACGGAGCGCGACGGCGCGCTGCCGCTCGATCGGGAAGGGTCCTTGCGGCTCGACAGGCGGCGAGCGACGCGCCTGATGCTCGATGACGCGGTCGATGAAATCGGGAAGGAACCGCGAAAGGTCGTCGAACAGGCGATCGATCTCCGCGGTCGACCCATCCGGCTCGTACTCGTCGAGGAGCGCCTCGTAGGGGCTCTTGCCGAGGCGCGCGGCCTTGGCCGCAGCGACGCCGCGCACGAGATCGAGCACGGCGTGTAGCTTCGGCCGCACGCCCCTGAAGTCGTTTTCGGGCCGGGCGCGGCGCCATTCGCGCTCGCAGTCCGACGACGCGCGAGAGAGCGCCTCGACGAGATCGGCCGGGACCGCGGTGGCGTGCAGCCAGCGACGCCGCATCTCGCGGAGGTTGGCCCGCTGCCAGGGGTCGAGCCCCGATTCCTCCTCGGCGGCGTCGAGCAGCTCCTCGAGGCGGGGATCGGTCAGCGCCTCGTGGACGAGCACCTTCAACGTCGCGAGCTGCTCCGCGCGCGCCGCCGCGCCGCCCGGCGGCATCATCGCCGCCCAATCCCAGTGCAGCATCGCCGCCGCTTCCTGGAGCGCGCCGATGCGGCGGAACTTCGCTTCGAGGCTCTTGTAGGCGCTCATCGGTTCTGCCGGTGGTAAACGACATAGATCACAGCGAGCGCGACGGCGAGGGCGTACCACGTGATCGCGTATTGCAGATGGTCGTTCGGCAGGAAAAGTCGCGTGACGCCGCCCTTCGGCCAGCCGCCGGGATTGGGCGCCGGGCCCGCGTCGATGTAGTAGGGCAGGGCGTCGGGCGCCATCGCCGGGGGATCCACCCAGAACCACATGTTGGCCTCGGGAACGTTGTCGGGCGCGAACCAGGAGGGCTTGCCCGTGGGCGGCACCCGAATGAGGCCCTCGACCGTGACCCTGCCTTCGACCTGTCCTTCTTTCCGGCGCTCCGGGTCCTTGAGCTCGGAGGGAACGAAGCCGCGATTGACGAGAAGGACGCGGCCGTCGTCGAGCCTCAGCGGGGTCAGAACATGGAAGCCGACCTGGCCCCGTTCGTCGCTGGCGGCGAGATAGCGCTCGCGCGCGTGGTCGAACACGCCCTCGACGCGCACGGGATGGAACTTGGCGGCCTCGGCCTCCTCGAGCGTTCGGGGAAGCGGAATCGGCGCGCTCTGCGACGCCGCGGCGCGCTCGGCGTTGAGCTCCGTCTTCCACGCGAGCCGCTCGAGCTGCCAGGTGCCGAGCGCGAGCAGGACGAGGAACGCGGGCAGCGCGATGACCGTCGGCCAGAAGGCCGGGCGGAACCTCATCGCTGGAGCAATCGATGCCGGTATTGCAGGGCGATGAGCCCCGCTTTGAGCGGACGCAGAAGGGCGAGCGCCCCGACGACGATCACCGGCGGCCAGAGCACGGCATGAACCCAGAGCGGCGGGCCGAGCTTGGCCTCGACCAGAATGGCGAGCCCCACGACGACGGCACCGAGGATGAGAATTACGAACACGGCCGGGCCGTCGCCCGCATCCTGCGCGGAGAGGTCGAGCCCGCAGGCGTCGCAACGCTCCGCCACATCGAGCAGACCCTTGAAAAGCTTTCCTCTGCCGCAGCGCGGGCAGCGGCAGAGGAATGCGACCGTCAGAAGCGATACCTCGGACGCGGTCAGCGTCCGCCCCACCAGTAGACGCAGACGAAGAGGAACAGCCAGACCACGTCGACGAAGTGCCAGTACCAGGCGGCGGCCTCGAAGCCGAAGTGCTGCTGCGGCGTGAAGTGGCCGGCGAGGGCGCGGAAGAAGCACACGATGAGGAAGCAGGTGCCGATGATGACGTGGAAGCCGTGGAATCCGGTCGCCATGAAGAAGGTCGACGGATAGATGCCCTCCGTGAAGCCGAAGGCGGCATGCGCGTACTCGAACGCCTGGAACCCGGTGAACAGGAGGCCGAGGACGATGGTGATGCCGAGGCCGAGCACGAGGTTGCGGCGATTGTTCTCGAGGAGCGCATGATGCGCCCAGGTCACGGTGGTCCCCGAAAGAAGCAGGATCAGCGTGTTGAGGAACGGCACCTCGAACGCGTTGAACGGCTGAATGCCCTGCGGCGGCCAGACGCCCCCGGTCGCCTCCTTCGGAAAGAGCGCGGCGTCGAAGAAGGCCCAGAAGAACGCGGCGAAGAACATCACCTCGGAGGCGATGAAGAGCGCCATGCCGTAGCGCAGCCCGATCTGCACCACCGGCGTATGATGGCCCTCGACATGCGCCTCTCTGACGACGTCGCGCCACCAGAGGAACATCGTCGCCAGAACGGCGAGCACGCCGACGATGAGAAGCCACCACGTCCCGCCATGCATGTAGAAGAGGCCACCGGTAGCGAGCAGGCCCGCGGCGATCGCGCCGACCAGCGGCCACGGGCTCGGATCGACGAGATGATAGGGATGCTTGGGAGCGTGCGCGTGGGTATCGGCCATGTCCTTGCTCTCACTCCGGCTTGGCCAGGGCGACGTTTTCGCCCTTGGCACGGAACATTGTGTAACTCAGCGTGATGGTGCGGATCTCGCGCGTCGAGGGATCCTCGAGGATGCGCGGGTCGACGAAGAACGACACCGGCATATCGACCGACTGGCCGGGCTCGAGCCTCTGCTCGTCGAAGCAGAAGCACTGGATCTTGTCGAAGTAGGGCCCGGCCTTGAGCGGCGTCACGTTGAACGTCGCCGTGCCGACCACCGGCTGCGCGGTGCGATTGACCGCCCGGAAGGCGACGATCTTCTCCTCGCCGGGGCGAACCTCGACTTCCCGCGCGAGAGGCCGGAACTCCCAGCCGAGGCCGTTCCCGGTGTCGGCGTTGAAGCGGACCTTGATGCGGATATCGGAGCTCGCGCCGGGCGCCACCTCGGCGCGCTGCGTCGTGCCGCCATAGCCCGTCACCTGGCAGAAGAGGCTGTAGAGGGGCACGGCGGCCGCGGTGAGCCCCACCATCCCCATGAGAATGCCGACGAGCGCGACGACGGTGACGGTGCGACGGTTCACAGCTGCGCTCCGAAGCGGACCATCGCGATGAAGTAGAAGAGAACGGCAAGCGCGAGGAGGGCGAGGAGCACCGCACGGTTCTTGCCGCGCAGCTCCTTGCGTCGCGCCTCCCAACGATCCTTGTCGGTCATCGCGATCATGCCTTGTCGACGACCAGGAGGGCGAAGAGCGCGAAAAGGTAGAGAATCGAGAAGCCGAACATCCGCTTCGCCGAGGCGTCCGTCTCGTCGCGCAGCACCGCGACGGCCGCGGCGGTGAGGAGGAAGGAGAGGAGCGCCGCGCCGACCAAATAGAGTCCGCCCGCGAGGCCGATGAAGTAGGGGGCCAGCGCCAGCGGCCAGAGGACGAGCGTGTAGCCCAGGATCTGCCGCTTGGTCTCCGCCGCGCCCGCCACCACAGGCAGCATCGGCACGCCCGCCCTTTGGTAATCGTCCGCCCGGTAGAGAGCGAGCGCCCAGAAATGCGGCGGCGTCCAGAAGAAGATGAGCGCGACGAGGAGAAGGCTCGCCAGCCCCACGTCGCCGGTGACCGCGGACCAGCCGACCATCGGCGGAAACGCGCCGGCGGCGCCGCCGATCACGATGTTCTGCGGCGTCCGGCGCTTCAGCCACATCGTGTAGACGAAGACGTAGAAGGCGATCGTGAGGGCGAGGAGGGCGGCCGCGACCCAGTTCAGCGCGAGGCCCATAACCGTCACCGAGCCGACCGCGAGGCTGACGCCGAAGCCGAGCGCCTCGCCGGGCGCCATCCGTCCCGCAGGGATCGGCCGCGCGCGGGTCCGGCGCATCACCGCGTCGATGTCGCGGTCGTACCACATGTTGATCGCGCCCGCGGCCCCGGCCGCGACCGCGATGCAGAGCACCGCGACGGCGGCGAGGAACGGGTGGAGATGTCCCGGCGCCAGCCACACCCCGACGAAGCCGGTGAACACGACGAGCGACATCACGCGCGGCTTCAGGAGCGCGATGTAGTCCGCCACCGCGGCGCCGCCCCAAGAGGCGGCGCCTTCGTGGGCGATATGGGCCGAAAGATCGGTCACGCTACTTGACCACCGGGAGCTCGTTGTAGGTGTGGAACGGCGGCGGCGAGGGGACGGTCCACTCGAGCGTCGTCGCGCCCTCGCCCCAGTAGTTCGCCTCCACCTTCCGTCCGCGCAGCAGCGTGTTGATCACGATGTAGACGAAGAGGATGGCCGAGGCGGCGCTGATGTAGGAACCGATCGAGGCGATGTGGTTCCAGCCGGCGAAGGCGTCCGGGTAGTCGACGTACCGGCGCGGCATGCCCGCGAGCCCCAGGAAATGCATCGGGAAGAAGGTGAGGTTCACCCCGATGAAGAACATCCAGAATTGGATCCGGCCCAGCGTTTCGTCGTACTGCCGCCCGCTCATCTTGCCGATCCAGTAGTAGAACCCGGCGAAGATGCCGAACACCGCCCCGAGGGACATCGTGTAGTGGAAATGGCCGATGACGTAGTAGGTGTTGTGGAGCGCGATATCGACGCCGGCGTTCGCCAGCACCACGCCGGTGACGCCGCCGACGGTGAACACGAAGATGAACCCGAGCGCGAAGAGCATCGGCGTCGTGAAGCGGATTGACCCGCCCCAGGCCGTCGCGATCCAGGAGAAGATCTTCACGCCGGTCGGCACCGCGATCACCATCGTCGCGGCCGTGAAGTAGGCGCGCGTATCGACGTCGAGGCCCACCGTGAACATGTGGTGCGCCCAGACGATGAAGCCGATGAAGCCGATCGCCACCATCGCGTAGGCCATGCCGAGATACCCGAACACCGGCTTGCGCGAGAAGGTCGACACGACCTGGCTGATGATGCCGAAGGCCGGCAGGATGAGGATGTACACCTCGGGATGGCCGAAGAACCAGAAGAGGTGGAGGAAGAGGAGCGGGTCGCCGCCACCGGCCGGATCGAAGAAGGTCGTGCCGAAGTTGCGGTCGGTCAGCAGCATCGTGATCGCGCCGCCGAGCACCGGAAGGGACAGCAGGAGAAGGAACGCCGTCACCAGCACCGACCACACGAAGAGCGGCATCTTGTGCAGCGTCATGCCCGGCGCGCGCATGTTGAAGATCGTGGTGATGAAGTTGATGGCGCCGAGGATGGAGGACGCGCCGGCGAGGTGGAGCGAGAAAATCGCCATGTCCACGGCCGGGCCGGGATGGCCCTGCGGGCCCGCGAGCGGCACATAGATGGTCCAGCCGGTGCCGACGCCCTGGCCGACGAAGGCCGAGCCGAGGAGGAGGAGGAACGACGGGATCAGCAGCCAGAAGCTGATGTTGTTGAGGCGCGGGAACGCCATGTCCGGCGCGCCGATCATCAGCGGCACGAACCAGTTGCCGAACCCTCCCATCATCGCCGGCATCACCAGGAAGAAGACCATGATGAGGCCGTGCGCGGTGGCGAGCACGTTGTAGAACTGGTGATCGTGGATGAACTGCTCGCCGGGCGCCTGCAGCTCCATCCGCATGATCACGGAGAACGTCGCGCCGATCAGCCCCGCGATGATCGCGAAGGTGAAATAGAGGGTGCCGATGTCCTTGTGGTTCGTCGAGAACAGCCAGCGCGCGACGAAGCCGGGCTTATGATCGTGCGCGTCGTGGGCGTGCGCGTGTGCTTGAGCCATAGGGTGCTACCTCACTTGGCGGCGTTGGCGACGCGGATCGGAGCCGTTTCGTCTTTCTTGGCGAACTTCGTCTTGGCTTCCTCGACCCAGCGGGCGAATTCTTCCTTCGAGACAGCGCGCACCGAGATCGGCATGAAGGCGTGGTTCACGCCGCAGATCTGGTTGCACTGCCCGTAATACGTCCCTTCCTTCTCGATGTTCATCCACGTCTCGTTGAGGCGGCCGATGACCGCGTACATCTGCACGCCGAGCGACGGGACGAACCAGGAATGCATCACGTCCGAGCCCGCCACGAGGACGCGGATGTTGGTGTTGACCGGGACGACCAGCTGATTGTCGACCTCGAGGAGGCGGCGCTGGCCGGGCTGAAGGTCCTCCTGGGGGACCATCGTCGAATCGAACGTGATGTTGTCGTGGTCGGGATACTCGTACGTCCAGTACCACTGGCGGCCGGTGACCTTGATCGTCATGTCGGCCTCCTGGGTCTTGTCCATGTAGTAGAGGAGGCCGAAGGAGGGGATCGCGATGATGACGAGGATCACGACCGGGATCACCGTCCAGAGCACCTCGACCATCGTGTTGTGCGTGGTGCGCGACGGCGTCGGGTTGCGCTTCTCGTTGTAGCGCCACATCACGTAGCAGAGCAGCGCCAGCACGAAGAGCGAAATGAGGGTGATGATCACCAGCAGCAGATTGTGCAGCGCATGAATGCGATCGCTGACGGGCGTCGCCGGCGGCTGCATTCCCATCTGCCACGGGTGCGGCTCGGCCGCGAAGGCCGGATCTGCGCAAAGCCCCAGGAGGAGCAGGAACAACCCTGACGCGACGATGCGCGCCGGCCACCGCCGCGCCCACAAAGCCTCGACCATCGCCATGTGCATTCCGTCTCTCTCCCAGTGGATCTCGATCCGGCGCCGCTTTTTCAACGCAAAGAGTGCCGCATCACGCCGCGTTCTACACAAAGACGTTTTGATCCACAACGACGACTAGACGGGCCGCTATTGCGGCATGCCGCCGCATGCGCGCCGCGGCGAAATCGGCCCGCAGCGCGCTTTTCGGCCGCTTTCCGGCTTCCGAGTCGCCGCGCGAATCGGGCTAGGCTTCCTTCCATGGACATTTCCGCCGTGCTCGGCACGCTGCTCGCGGTCGCCGTCGCCCTTCTCGCCTTTGTCTTCGCCCGCCTCCGGGCCGCCCCGGAGCGGCTCGAGGCGGAGCGCATCGCGGCCGAGGCGATGAGGGAGGAACTGCGGCGCGACCTCGAGATCGAGCGCGCCCGGGCCGCGGCGGCCCAGGAGGCGGCGACGGCGGCGCACGGAGACAAGCGCGAGGCCGAGGCCCGGCTGGCGAAGGCGGAAGAGACGATCGCCGCCCTCGTCGCCGAGCGCGATCGGGCAGTGGAGGCGCGCGAGGCCGCCGAGCGGGAGCGCGCCGAGGCGCTCCGGCGCGAGGCGATCGCCGCCGAGGCGCTGCGCGGCATCGAGGCGCAGCTCAGGGATTTCGAGAAGATCAAGGCCGACTTCCTCAACATCACCCAGGCGACGACGCTCGACGTGGCGCAGAAGCTCTCCTCGCAGCTCATCGAGAACCACAAGCGGGAGAGCGAGGCGGCGAAGGCCGAGGCCGAGGCGCGGGTGAAGCAGTCCACCGAGCAGCTCACGGCCCGCGTCGAGCAGCTCACCTCGGTCCTGAACCAGCTCCAAGGCCGGGTCGAGGCGGATTCGAAGGCGCTCAACACGATGCTGCGGGCGCTCGCGAGCCCGACCGGAGCCGGCCAGCACGCCGAGATCTGGCTCGCCAACACGCTGCGCGGCTTCGATCTCGAAGAGGGCCGCGACTACGTTCTGCAGTTTTCGACCCAGGATGCGGATTCGGGCGCCCGGCTCCGGCCCGACGCCATCGTGTTCCTTCCGCACGACACGATCTTCGTCATCGACTCCAAGGCCTCGAAGCATTTCCTCGCGATCGGCGAGGCCGAGGACGCCGAGGCGGAGAAGGCGGCCTATCAGCGTCTCGCGCAGACCATGCGCGGCCATCTGCGGGCGCTCGCGAGCAAGGACTACAGCGGGGCCGTGCGGGAGGAATGCCGCCGCCTCGGCCGCGGCGCCGCCCGCCTCCAGACGTTCATGTGCCTGCCGAACGACGCCGCGCTCGAGAAGCTGCGCCACGCCGATCCGGAGCTGCGGGAGCTCGCCATCAAGCTCGACATCGTGCTCGCCGGGCCGGCGGTGATCTCCTGCGCGCTCCACATCGCGCGCTCGCAGATCACGGCGGCACGCCAGCTCGAGAACCAGCAGGCGATCGCCGACGCCGCGAAGGCGCTCTTGGACGGGCTCAGCATCGTGCTCGGCCACGCGCTTGCGGTCGGCAAGGGCATCAAGAGCGCCGCCGACCACTATGCCAAGTTCAGCTCGTCGATGAACCGGACCCTGCTCGGCCGCGCGCGGCGCCTCGAGGCCTACGGCATCCGCCCGGGCAAGCCGCTGCCGCCGCCGCTTCCCGCGTATCACGTGAACATGGCGGAAAGCCTCATCGAAGGGGAGGCGGAGGAGGTCGTCGAGGATCGGCCTCTGCCGCGGCTCGTGAGCGGCGAGTCGTGAGCGAAGAGGTCGAATGCGTCGTCGTCGGCGCCGGGGTCGTCGGCCTCGCCGTCGCGCGCGCGCTCGCCCTTTCCGGGCGGGAAGTGCTCGTGCTCGAGAGCGAAGCCACGATCGGGGCGGGCACCTCGTCGCGGAACAGCGAGGTGATCCATGCCGGGATCTACTACCCGACGGGGAGCCTCAAGGCGCGCCTCTGCGTCGAGGGCAAGGAGCGGCTCTACGCCTATTGCGCCGAGCGCGGCATCCCGCACAAGCGCCTCGGCAAGCTCATCGTCGCGGTCGAGGAGGCGGAGATCGCGACTTTCGAGGGCATCGAGAAGCGCGCCCGCGGCAATGGCGTCGCCGACCTCCGCTGGCTCTCGGGCGCGGAGGCGATGGCCAAGGAGCCGGCGCTGCGCTGCGTCGCCGCGCTGCTCTCGCCCTCGACAGGGATCATCGACAGCCACGCGCTGATGCTCGCCTACCAGGGCGATGCCGAAAGCGCCGGCGCGATCACCGTCTACCGCGCCCCGGTCGAGCAGGGCGCCGTGACGAAGGCCGGGATCGAGCTCCGCGTCGGCGGCGCCGAGCCGATGACGCTCTTGACCCGCATCCTCGTCAACAGCGCGGGGCTCTTCGCCCCGTCCCTGGCGCGGCGGATCGAGGGCGTGCCGCCCGAGACGGTCCCGCGCGACTTTCTCTGCAAGGGCAACTACTTCACCCTGAGCGGCCGCGCTCCCTTCCGCCATCTCATCTATCCGGCGCCCGAGAAGGCCGGGCTCGGCGTTCACCTCACCCTCGACCTCGGCGGTCAGGCGAAATTCGGGCCCGACGTCGAGTGGACCGACCGGATCGACTACCGGGTCGAGCCCCGCCGCGGCGACCGGTTCTACGAAGCGATCCGCCGCTATTGGCCGGGCCTGCCCGACGGCGCGCTGCAGCCGGGCTATGCCGGGATAAGGCCGAAAATCGTGGGCCCGGACGAGCCGGCCGGCGACTTCGTCATCCAGGGTCCGGCGGTCCACGGAGTGCCCGGTCTCGTCAACCTCTACGGGATCGAGTCGCCGGGATTGACCGCGTCGCTCGCCATCGCCGAGGAAGTGCTGAAAACGCTATAGTCGGGCTCGCATGGCCCAGCTCCACCCGTTCCGCGCCCCCGCGGCGCAAGGCGAGCTCGACGAGCGCGAGACGCGCATCCAGCTTGCGGCGTGCTACCGGCTCATCGCCCATTTCGGCATGGACGATCTCGTCTTCACGCACATCTCCGCCCGCGTGCCCGGGAGCCCGGATCACTTCCTCATCAACCCCTACGGGCTCCGGTTCGACGAGATCACCGCCTCGAGCCTCGTCAAGATCGACCACGAGGGCCGCCTCGTCGAGGAGTCGCCCTATCCGGTCAACGAGGCCGGGTTCGTCATCCACAGCGCCGTTCACATGGCGCGGCGCGACGTGGCGTGCGTACTCCATACGCATACCCAGGCGGGCATCGCGATCTCGTGCCTCGAGGGCGGCCTCCAGCCGATGAACCAGCATTCGTTCCTGTTCCTCGGCCGGCTCGCCTACCACGACTACGAAGGAATCGCTCTCGAGCTCGGCGAGCGCGAGCGGCTCGTCGCGGATCTCGGCGACAAGCCCGCCATGATCCTTCGCAACCACGGCCTTCTCACCGTCGGGCGGACGATCCCCGAGGCGTTCTCGCTCATGTACAACCTCGAGCTCTCGTGCCGAATCCAGCTCGCCGTGATGGCCGCCGGGCGCCCCTCGTTCCCGCCCGTGGCGGTGCAGAAGAAGACGGCGGCGCAGTGGGCCGGCGACGGCAAGCCGCTCGGCATGCGCGAGTGGCCGGCCCTCCTCCGGCTTCTCGACAAGAAGGACCCGAGCTACCGCGACTGAGCGCGCCCGGCGCCGACGAGCGCCAGGAACTCGCGACGGGTCGAAGGATTCTCGCGGAACGCGCCGAGAAGGCGGGTGGTCACCATCGTCACACCGGGCTTGTGCACGCCGCGCGTCGTCATGCAGTGATGCGTCGCCTCGATCGCGACCGCGACGCCCTTGGGAGCGAGGACGCGCTCGATCGCGCCGGCGATCTCGGCGGTCATGCGCTCCTGGATCTGCAGCCGCCTCGCGTAGGCGTCGACCAGCCGCGCCAGCTTCGAGATCCCGACTACGCGGCCATGCGGCAGGTAGGCGACATGCGCCACGCCGACGATCGGCGCGAGGTGGTGCTCGCAATGCGACTCGAACCGAATGTCGCGAAGCACGACCATCTCGTCGTAGCCCTCGACCTCCTCGAAGGTCCGCTCGAGGAGAGCCACCGGATCGGTGCCGTAGCCTGAAAAGAATTCCTCGAAGGCGCGCACCACGCGGGAGGGCGTGTCGCGAAGGCCCTCCCGGGAGGGATCGTCTCCTGCCCAGCGCAGCAAGGTCCGCACAGCTGCTTCAGCCTCGCTTCGACTGGGACTCCGGGCGGCTCTCGCGGGCAACAGCAGACCGTCCATCGCAGGACCTCCTTTTCGTCCTGCAATGGATGCGGTCGCGGCCGGATGGGTTCCCGTATTGCTCTCTCGGTGGTCTTTCGGGCTAGAGCCCCTTCGACCCCATCGCGAGATACTTGTTCCGCCGATGCGCCTTGAGGGCCGCGCCGTCGAGACCGAGGAGCGGCTGAAGCGCCCGCTCGAGCGCGTCGCCGAGCGCGGCGATCGCCTCGCCGCGCTGGCGGTGCGCGCCGCCCAGCGGCTCGGGCACGACCGCGTCGATGACCCCGAGCTTCAGAAGGTCCTGCGCGGTCAGCTTCAGCGCCTCGGCCGCCTCCTGCGCGTTCTCGGCGCTCCGCCAGAGGATCGAGGAGCAGCCCTCCGGCGAGATCACCGAGTAGACCGCGTGCTCCAACATGACGACGGAGTTGGCCGCGGCGATCGCGATCGCGCCGCCCGACCCGCCCTCGCCGATGATCGCCGCGACCATCGGCACTTTCAGGCGCAGACATGCCTCGATCGAGCGGGCGATCGCCTCGGCCTGGCCGCGCGCCTCGGCCTCGACCCCGGGATAGGCGCCGGCGGTGTCGACGAACGCGATGACGGGAAGGCCGAAGCGGTCGGCGAGCTCCATGAGGCGCCGCGCCTTGCGGTAGCCTTCGGGCTTCGCCATGCCGAAATTGTGCCGCACGCGGCTTTCGGTATCGCTGCCCTTCTCCTGGCCGAGGACGACGACGCTGCGGCCGCGGAAGCGGCCGAGCCCGCCGAGGATTGCGCGATCCTCGCCGAAGCAGCGGTCTCCGGCGAGGGGCGTCCAGTCCGTAACGAGCGCGTCGATGTAGTCGCGGGCGTGCGGCCGCTCGGGATGGCGGGCGACCAGAACCTTCTGCCAAGGGCTGAGCTTGGCATAGGTCTGCCGGAGCAGGCGGTCGGCCTTCGTTTCGAGCCGCGCCACCTCGTCGGCGATGTTGAGATCGCCGGCGTTCGAGAGATGGCGGAGCTCCTCGACCTTGCTCTCGAGCTCGGCGATGGGCCGCTCGAAATCGAGGAAATGTCGCATTGCGGACGCTGCCTAGCACGGGGGCGCAGGCCCCCGCCAGTCACCTCGCTTCCTTGCCGATCTGCTCCGCCTTCCGGACCAGGACCTCGGCCTGCCTGATCGACGCGATGTCGATCAGCCTTCCGTCGAGCGCGACGGCGCCCTTGCCTTCCTTCGTCGCCTGCGCCATCGCCTCGAGGATCCTGCGGGCGCGGGCGATCTCTTTCTCGGACGGAGAGAACTCCTCGTTCGCGAGCGCGACCTGCGAGGGGTGGATCGCCCATTTCCCCTCGCATCCGAGAGCGGCGGCGCGGCGCGCCGCGGCGCGGTACCCGTCCGGATCGGAGAAGTCGCCGAACGGCCCGTCGATCGGCCGGAGCCCATTCGCGCGCGCCGCGACCACCATGCGGGCGAGCGCGTAATGCCACATGTCGCCCCAATGCCTCTGGCGCTCGCCCCTCTCGTCCTTGTCGGTGAGGATGGCGTAGTCGGGGTTGGCGCCGCCGATGTTGGTCGTGCGCGCTCGGGTCGAGGCGGCGTAGTCGGCGACGCCGAAATGGAGCGACTCGTTCCGCTTGGAGGCCGCGGCGATCGCCTCGACGTTCTGCATCCCGAGCGCCGTCTCGATGATGTGCTCGAAGCCGATGCGCTTCTTCCAGCCCTTCGCGTCTTCGATCTGGGTCACCAGCATGTCGAGGGCGTAGACGTCGGCCGCGGTTCCGACCTTCGGGATCATGATGAGGTCGAGCCGCTCGCCGGCCTGCTCCACCACATCGACGACGTCGCGATACATGAAATGCGTGTCGAGCCCGTTGATGCGGACCGACATCGTCTTGTTGCCCCAGTCGATCTCGTTCAACGCCTTGATGACGTTCTTGCGCGCCTGCGGCTTGTCGTCGGGCGCGAC
Organism: Rhodospirillales bacterium; assembly: GCA_019689675.1. Lineage (GTDB taxonomy): Bacteria > Pseudomonadota > Alphaproteobacteria > ATCC43930 > CGMCC-115725 > JADGGZ01. The sequence continues at coordinate 16,927 of JADGGZ010000021.1, forward strand.
CGCGTCCTCGAGGTCGAGGAAGATGACGTCGGCGGCGCTCTTCGCCGCCTTCTCGAAGAACTGCGGCGAAGAGCCGGGCACCGCCAGCTCGCTGCGGTTGAGGCGCGCCGGCGCCTGTTCGACGATCGTGAAGCTCATGCTCTTCTCCTCATCCCTTCTTGCGCGCGAGCGGGTGCTTGGTCTCGACCAGTTGGCGGAGCCGCCCGGCTTGAACATGGGTGTAGATCTGCGTCGTGGCCACATCCGCGTGGCCGAGCATCGCCTGGACGCTGCGCAAATCGGCGCCGCCGTCGAGGAGATGGGTCGCAAAGGCGTGCCTGAGGACATGCGGGCTCAACCGCCGCGGGTCGATCCCCGCTTCGACGGCGAGGGCTTTGAGAATCTGGAAGCAGCGCTGGCGGGTGAGGTGCCCCTCCTTGCCCCGCGAGGGGAAGAGATAGCGCGAGCGCGTCTCGCCGCGCGCCGCCTTCCAGGCGGCGAGCGCATCGCGGGCCGGCCGGCCGAGCGGAACGAGCCGCTCCTTTGCCCCTTTGCCGCGCACGACCAGGAAGCGCCCGTCGCGGGTCGCGGCCGAGAGAGGAAGCGCGACGAGCTCCGACACGCGCAGGCCCGCGCCGTAGAGGAGCTCGAGGAGGCAGAGAAGGCGGCTCCGCTCGGGCTCGTCGCGGCGGCCCGCGGCGGCGAAAAGCGCCGCGATCTCCGCCTCGTCGAGCACCTTCGGCAGCGCCCGGCCGAGGCGGGGAGAGTCGAGCGTCGAGGTCGGATCGTCGGACCGGATTCCTTCCGCGAACAGGAACTTGAAGAACTGGCGCAGCGCCGAGAGGCGGCGTGCCGCCGTGCGCGGCGCCATGCCCGCGGCGTCGAGCCGGGCGAGATATCCCCGAAGCGCCGCGACGTCGGCACCCTCGATCGGCGCGCCGCGGAGAAACGCGGCGAAGTCGTCGAGGTCGGCACGGTAGGCGGCGAGCGTCCGCGCAGCGGCGCCCCGCTCGGCCGCCATCATCTCGAGGAACGCCTCGATATGCCTAGAGTCCCGCGGCAAGCGCGGCCTCGATGGCGAGTCCGCGCGCCGTCTCCTCGAGCCCGAGCGCGCGCAGCCCGGCGACGGCGCGGACGAGGAGAAGGGGCTCGGACGTGAGACGGTCGCCTTCGGCAAGGGTCGCGACGAGAAGAAGGAGAGCCTCGCCGAGACGCTTGCCCTCGACGGCGCCGTGCTGAGCGAGGAGAAGCGCAGCAGGCGGGAGCGGGGCAGGCTCGGCCGGGCCGGGTCGGAGATGGGGCGCCCAGACATCCGCCGGGACGCTCTCGCCGAGCGCTTCGACGAGGCCGAAGAAGAGGGGCGCCTGCTCGGCCTTGCCGTCGGGCAGGACGGGCAGCGGCACGGCGGAACCCTCGGCGAGCTTCGCCAAGGGGGCTACCGCCTTCGCCGCTTCGGGTTCGGCGACCGCCAGCCACGCCCTGGCGTCGGCCGGCCGGCCGATCGCGTAGAGCGCGCGGGCCGCATCGGCGCCGAACCAGGCGAGCTCCGGCGACGGCGCGATCTCGGCGAGAAGCGGCTCGACGATACGGGCGGCGAGAAGGTAGTCCGCCCGCGCGTCGGCAAGGAACGCCTTGAGGAGCTCGGCGCGCGGCCCCGGCAGGCTCTGCGCCTTTGCCGCGCTCCAGAGGAGGGCGCGGGCACGGGCGCCCTCTTCCTTCTTGGCGCGGCTCAAGGCGTTCGCGCGCTCGTCGGGCGAGAACTCGGCGGCGTCGTAGACCGAGCGGAGCTCGTCCGGCGCGAGGGCGCCAAAGGCGGCGGCGCGCTCGGCCGCGGCGAGACGCTGCGGCATCGGCGTTCCGTCGGCGAGCGCGATCGCGCGGAGCGCCGCCGGCGCCTTCACCGCCGCGAGGTCGCCGGGGTAGGGAAGCTTCGCCGCGCCCAGCAGGGCGAGGTGGACCGGAGTCGGCTCCGGCATCGGCGGAAGCTTCGCCTTGCGCCCGCCGAGCGTCTCGACGAGCGCATCGAAGGCGGCGTCCTTCGGCGCGTTCTGCTCGCGCAGAAGGTTGAGGCCGAGCGCCGCCTCGGCGCTCCTGCCGGCAAGGGCATGGCAGGCGACGAGAGCGCGGTCCCACCAGACGCCCTGATGCCGCCGGACCGCCTCGCGAACCTCCTGGCAGGCGGTTTCCGGGTCTCCGGCGAGGAGCTTCAGCTCGATCCGCGCGCGCTCTGCCGCCTCGCTCCGCCGCGGCCCCGCATCGACAAGAGCGGATGCGTCCCTGACGAAGCCCATCGAGAGAAGCTTCTCGGCGCGCCCCGCGAGAAAGCCGCTCGCCTCCTCGCGTCCGGCGGCGGGCAGCGCATTGGCGAGAAGGAGGCGGCGCGAGAGATCCTGGAGCGTCGGCGAGGTCGTGAGCGGCAGCCCGGAGACGAGCGCGAAGACGACGCTGCGCGGCGTTCCCTGCCACAGCGTCGGCGGGAAGCCGCCGTTGTCCTCGCCGAGGATTCCGCTCCATTCCGGATCGACCGGCGCCAGCGGCGCGACCTCGATCCCCGACGGGGCCGAGGGGACCGACGGCGCTCCTGGAGAGAGGTTCGAGGGCGGCGACTGCGGCTCGGCCGCCGGCGGAGCGGGCGAGGGCGGGGCGAGGCGCTGCGGCGGCGCGAGCCGGATCGGGGCGCCCTGCTGCGCCGCGGCCGGAAGGACGAGGAGGCCGAGGGCGAGCGCGAGAGCGAGCTCAGCGTGGAAGACGCGCATCCGGGATCTGCTTCTCCACCGCGGTCCGCGGCGGCGTAGGCTCCCAGACCGCGAGGAAGATCCCGGCCGCGACGAGAACCAGGACCGCCGCGGCGGTGGCGATCAATGCCAATCTACCCATGTCGAGCTGAGCTTCCTCGATCCCCCCGTGGCCGGCCTCGCGACAGGTCGCGACAACGTGTGCTTAGCGAAGACGTATGCTAGAGACGCATCATGGTTTTTTCGCGGCGGCAGTCTACTGACCGCATCCCGGGCTTTCAACGATGAGCGTCCCGGCGACGCCCCCGTTCGTCCCGCCCAAGACGATCGTGCTCGTCGGGCTCATGGGCGCGGGGAAGACCAGCATCGGCCGGCGCCTGGCGGCGAAGCTGCACCTTCCCTTCGTCGATGCCGACAACGAGATCGAGGCGGCGGCGGGCGAGACGATCGAGGAGATTTTCGAGAAGCGGGGCGAGGCCGTCTTCCGCGACGGCGAGCGGCGCGTCATCGCCCGCCTCCTCGAGGGCCCGCCGCACGTGCTTGCGACCGGCGGCGGCGCCTTCATGGACCCGCAGACGAGGGCGGCAATCCGGGCGCACGGCATCTCGGTCTGGCTGCGCGCCGATCTCGACCTCCTCGTCGACCGCGTCGGCCGCCGCAGCAACCGCCCCCTCCTGAAGCGCGGCGATCCGCGTACGATCCTCGGCGAGCTCATGGAGAAGCGCCATCCCGTCTATGCCGAGGCGGACCTCGTCGTCGACAGCGTCGACGGCCCCCCCGAGCTGACGCTCGCCCGCGTGGTCGACGCCCTCAAGCGCCACCTAGAGCGGCAGGCGGCGTGAGCGCGAAGAAGGATCGTATGACCGACACCGTCCGCGTCGACCTCGCCGGGCGGCCCTACGACATCGTCGTCGGCCGCGGCGTCCTCGCCGAAGCGGGAGAGCGGATCCGCCCGCTCGCGGCGGGGCGCCAGGCCGTAATCGTCACCGACGCGAACGTCGCGCCGCTTCACCTCGAGACCGTGTGCCGGAGCCTCGCCGAGGCCGGCATGGCCGCCCGGTCGATCGTCCTCGAGCCCGGCGAGGGGAGCAAGAGCTGGGACGGCTACCGCCGCCTTTGCGAGGACATCCTCGCCGGAGGCGTCGATCGCGGGACGATGATCGTCGCCCTCGGCGGCGGGGTCGTCGGCGACCTCGCGGGCTTCGCCGCGGCGACCCTCCTGCGCGGCCTCGACTATGTCCAGGTCCCGACGACGCTCCTCGCCCAGGTCGACAGCTCGGTCGGCGGCAAGACCGCGATCGACGCCGCCGCCGGCAAGAATCTCGTGGGCGCCTTCCACCAGCCGCGCCTCGTCCTCGCCGACACCGACACGCTGGCGACTCTCCCCGACCGCCAGCTCCGCGCGGGCTACGCCGAGACCGTCAAGTACGGGCTCATCCGAGACGCCGGGTTTTTCGCCTGGTGCGAGGCGAACGCGGGCGCGCTCCTCGCCCGGGAAGCGGCGGCGCTTAGGCACGCGATCGTGACGAGCTGCCGCGCCAAGGCCGCGGTCGTCGCCGCCGACGAACGCGAGAGCGGCGAGCGCGCCCTCCTCAATCTCGGGCACACTTTCGGCCACGCGATCGAGGCCGAGCTCGGCTTCTCGGACGCGCTCCTCCACGGCGAGGCGGTGGCGATCGGCATGGCGCTCGCCTTCGACCTCTCTGCCCGGCGGGGCCTCTGCGCCGAGGCGGACGCCCGGCGCGTGCGCGCCCATCTCGCGGCCGCGGGGCTTCCGACCCGTGTCCCGGCGGGGCTCGATCCCGCGCGCCTCGTCGCGCACATGCGCAAGGACAAGAAGACGCGCGACGGCCGGCTCGTCTTCGTCCTCGTGCGCGGCATCGGCGACGCCTTCGTCGAGCGCGGCGTCGGCGAGGACGAGGTCCTTGCCGTGCTTTCCGCGGTCGCCTCCTGAGAGGCCTTCGCCTGCAAATGCAGGCGAAATGCAGGCTCTATGTCCAAATCGGTCGTGGAAAGCGAGGTTCCGCCGAGGCCGCGCCGCCCCTCGCAACGCACGGCTACTGAGCCGATCGGATCTTGATAGAACCGAAGCGGGATTGCAAGTGCCCGTTTCGGAGCGGACCGCTACGCAGCGCGCAGTTTGGCGAGGAACTCCGCGAGCTCCTGCTTCAGGCGATCGGACTGACGGGAGAGCTCCGTCGAGGCGGTGAAGACCTGGCTCGCCGCCGCGCCGACATCGCTCGAGGCCTGCGTCAGCCCGGCGATGTTCGACGACACTTCGCTCGTCCCCGTCGCCGCTTGCTGAACGTTGCCGGCGATCTCCCGCGTCGCCGCGCCCTGCTCTTCGACCGCCGACGCGATCGCGCCGGCAATCTGGTTGAGCTGCTCGATCGTGCCGCCGATGTGCCGGATCGCGTTCACCGCCTCGCCGGTCGCGCCCTGGATGGCGCCGATCTGCGCCGCAATCTCGTCGGTCGCCTTCGCCGTCTGGGTAGCGAGCGCCTTCACCTCGTTGGCGACCACGGCGAAGCCCTTGCCGGCCTCGCCGGCCCGGGCGGCCTCGATCGTCGCGTTGAGGGCGAGGAGATTGGTCTGGCCAGCGATGTCCTGGATGAGGCCGATCACCGCGCCGATCTTCTCGGCGGCCTGCGCCAGGCTCTGAACGGTCTCGTTCGTGCGCTCGGCCTCTTCGACGGCCTGCGTGGCGATGCGGGAGGATTGCGTCACCTGGCGCGCGATCTCCCCGATCGACGCCGAAAGCTGCTCGGCAGCGGTGGCGACGGTCTGCACGTTAGCACTCGCCTGGGTCGCGGCGGAAGACACGGCCGTCGCCTGGCGGCTCGCCTCCTCCGCGGTCGCGGAAAGGGACTGCGCCGCCCCTTCCATCTCCGTCGAGGCGGAGGCGACGGCACCGACGATGCTGCCGACGCTCTCCTCGAAAGCGGCCGCCGTGCGCTCGAGCGCCGCCTTCCGTTCGGCCGCGGCCTCGGCCTTGAGGCGCTCCTGCTCGCCGCGGAGCCGCTCGGCCTCGATCATGCTGTTCTTGAAGACTTGCACGCTGCGCGCCATCGCGCCGACCTCGTCGCCCCGGTCGAGGCCCGGCACCTCGATGTCCGTATTGCCGGACGCGAGCTGCCCCATGAGCTTCGTCATCGCGACGAGCGGACGCCCGACGATCCGCGAGGCGACGAAGCCGAGAACCGCGAGGATGACGGCCAGCATGCCGAGGCTGATCGCGCCGTTCACGAGGAGCGTGCGCCAGATCGTCGCCTCGACCGGCTCGAGGCTGATCGCCACGAGGAGCGTGCCGACGCGCTCGTTCTGCTTGCCCGCGACCACCGCCGTGCCGACCACGATCGCGCTGTCGCTCTCGCGCAGGATGCGCGGCTCGCCGACGGGCACCTCGTCGCCTCTGATGCCCGAGAGATCGACGGCGCGGAGGCTCTCGGAGCTGTATGAAACGAGCTTCTGCCCGGCGTCGTCGAGGACGAGGATCGACGCGACGGTGGAACCCTTCTCCTTCACCAGCTCGGCGTAGGTCGCCTCGACGGCATCGGGCTTCTTCCAGCGAAGCCCGCCGGACATCTGCGCGCCGAGGAGATTGACCATCATGCGGCCCTCGCGCCGCGCGCCCTCGCGCAATTCGGCACGCTGCCCGTCGAGAAGCGTCCCGGCGACCGCCATGAAGCCGACCGTCACGATCGCTCCCGCGACGACGAGCAGCTTGCGCGTGATGCTCCAGAAAGAGCGCGTGGCGTCCATTCCCGTCACCTGTTCCATGCCTCTCACGATCCGACGCGCCGGGGCGAGAGTCCGCCCTATTGCGCCATCAGCTCGTCGACGTCGACGCCGACCGTCACCGCGCCGATCGCCTTGCCGGTGGCAGGGTCGGTGATCGTCATGCTGATCTGGCTCTGGAAAGCCTGGCTCGACTCGTCCTTCTCGACCTTGTCGACGAAGATCGCCGACGGTCCGACGAGAAACGTCTTCTGCCACTTGGCCTCGTCGCCTTGCCAGAAATCGGAGGTCACGTCGCTCTGGCCGACGTTGAGGCCCTTGTCGTCCATGACGAAGATCTCGGTGACGAGGCCCTTCGCTTCGGACTTCAGCTTCTTGAGGTAGGCGGAGAGCGGATTGCCGAGATACTCGTCGATCAGCGGCTTGCTCGCCGCTTTGGTCTCGTTGCGCCACTGCTTGTCGAGCGCATCGATCTTAGCCTGGTCGAGCGAGGCGTGCTTGGCGTTCTGCGCCTTGACCGCCTCGATGACGACGGGCTCGCGCATCCACTTCGCGAGCGTCGTTTCGGCGAAGGCCTTGGCCGCGGCCTCGTGCTTTTCCTGCCCCAGCGCGGGACCCGGAAGGGCGACGATCCCGGTGACCGCCGCAGCGATGAACAGCTTCTTAAGCATTTTCTCCTCGAACCCGTGCTCGCAAGTCTCACGGCAAGCGCCGTTCGAGGGTCATTTTCGTTCGCATGTCTGAAAACAGCGTGAACACGCTTGCGCGAAGCGCCGCTGATGCACGGCCAGTTTGTCGCGGCGGGCGACCTGAAACTGCGACCTAGTCGCGTGGTAGAGAACGCAGGCGTGTCGTCTACCTGAGACGCTTCGCAGAAGCCCGCGCGCCTTGGGGCGCAGGCCGCACCGCGCCGGTCGGATGCTACCGCGCGAGCTTCGCGCCCGCGGCAAGCGCGGCGAGCTTCGCGTAGGCGACGTCGCGCGGCATGGGTGCCATGCCGCAATTCGTGCACGGGAAGATCCGCTCGGGCGCGACGTAGCGCGCAGCGGTCCGGATCGTCGCAGCGACCTCCTCCGGCGTCTCGATCCTGTCGGTCGCGACGTTGATCGCGCCGACGAGCACGTCCTTGCCGTCGAGGAGCTTCAGGAGCTCGACGGGAACGTGGCTGCCCGCGACCTCAAGGCTCACCTGGCCGATGCGGCTCTTCGCGAGCGCCGGGAAGATCTCCTCGTACTGCCGCCACTCCCGCCCGAGGCTCTCTTTCCAGTCGAGATTCGCCTTGATGCCGTAGCCGTAGCAGATATGGACCGCGGTCGTGGCGCGGAGTCCCTCGATCGCGCGGTGGAGCGCCGCGATGCCCCAGTCCTTCACCGCGTCGAGGTAGACGTTGAAAGCGGGCTCGTCGAACTGGATCGTATCGACCCCGATCGCCTCCAGCTCGCGCGCCTCCTCGTTGAGCGCCTCGGCGAAGGCCATCGCGAGCTGCGCCCGATCGCCGTAATGCCTGTCGGCGATCGTGTCGACGATCGTCATCGGCCCGGGCAGGGTCCATTTCAGCTTCCGCTTCGTGTGCGCCCGCGCGACGCGCGCCTCGCGCCCGTGGACCGAGCCGCGCCGCTTCACCGGCGCGACCACCGTCGGGCAGTCGGCCTCGTAGCGGTTGTCGCGGATTCCCATCCGCACCTTGTGCTCGAAGTCGATTCCGTCGAGACCGACGAGGAACCCGTGCACGAAATGCTGGCGCGACTGCTCGCCGTCCGAGACGATGTCGATGCCGGCATCCTCCTGTTCCTTGATGGCGAGGATGGTCGCATCGCGCATGCCTTGCACGAGCGCCTCGCCTTCCAGCTTCCAGCGCGGCCAGAGCTTTTCGGTTTCGGCGAGCCAGACGGGTTTCGGCAGCGAGCCGGCGATCGTGGTTTCGTACATGACGGAAGAGTAGCCGGGTTCCGCGCGCGCCGGAAACGGCTTCCTTGCGGGGGGGGGCAGATCCGGTGCCCCTCAGTCGCGCCGGTCGATGTCGTCGTAGCCCTGCCGGGCACTGTAGAAGACGAGCGCCATGAGGCCGCCGCCGAGGGCGAGCGTCGCGAGCGCGCCGCCGATGATCGCGAGCCAGCCGATCGCGCTGATATGGGCGCTTCCGATGCTCGACCATGCCGCGACGAAATAGGCGACCGCGCCGCCGAGCGCGGCGAGGAAGGCGACCACGATGAGGACGCGCGCCATAAGAAGTACCTAGCGCGGCGGAAGCCTGCGGAAACGGCGCCCGAGCACGACCTGCGCGAGGCTGCGCGGCAGCGCGAGGCCTTCCCGCAGCCACATCGGCCAGTCCCGCGCGAGACGGGCAGGCGGCGTCGCGACACGCACGACCTCGACACCGGCCCGGCGGAAGAGGAGCCCGGCGCGGAGGGCGTGATACCGGTCGGTCACGACGATCGCACGCGACAGGCCGCGCGCGCGGAGCAGCGCCGCCGAGCAGAGCGCGTTCTCGATCGTGTCGCGCGAGGCGGTCTCGAGAACGAGCGAAGCGGCGGGCGCGCCCAGAGAGAGGGCGAGCTCGCGCATGACCTCGGCCTCGGGGCGGGGCCCGGCGCCGCCGCCGGAGAGCACGAGGAGCGGCGCGGCGCCGGCGACGTGCAGAGCGACCCCCGCGGCGACGCGGCGCTCGAGCGCGCGGCCCGCCCTCCCGTCCGACCGCAATCGGCAGCCGAGCACCACGATCGCATCGGCGCGCGCGATCACGCCGGACGCCCCGCCCCCGAAGCGGCACGGCAGGCCGCGACGCGTGGCGGCGAGCCGGCAGCCGATCCTCGGCCGAAGGCGCGTCGCGGAGGATCTTGCGGCGGCAGGCTCTCCATCCGTCGATTATGTCGAGCCGGCCGGCGCGGAGGGAGGATTTGCTCGCCGGAGCGGCGCCCGGCCGGCGCCGCCTTTACCATATTTGCGGCCTCCGCCGGGGTTGCGGCGACATCTTGAATCGTGCGGAATCGGGTCCCAGATAGACGTTCGGGCGGTGCCGTGTTCAGGGCCGCCCGGTCTGCTCGCTCGCCGGAGGAGGAGGCTCCATGACCCGCCTGTCGCCGTTCAACTCGCCGCTTTTCCTGGGCTTCGACCATTTCGAGCGCACGCTCGACAGGATCAGCAAGGCGGCAGCGGACGGATACCCGCCCTACAACGTCGAGCAGCTCGGAGAGAACCGGCTCCGCATCACTCTCGCGGTCGCCGGGTTCACGATGGACGACCTTTCGGTCCGCGTCGAGGACAACCAGCTCGTCGTGCGCGGCAAGCAGGTCGAGGAGAAGGAACGCGTCTTCCTTCACCGCGGCATTGCGGCACGGCAGTTCCAACGCTCCTTCGTGCTCGCCGAAGGGATCGAGGTGAAGGGCGCCTGGCTCGACAACGGGCTTCTTCACATCGATCTCGAACGGCCGGTGCCGGAGACGCGAGTCCGCGTGGTCGAAATCCGCAAGCCGGAGTCGAGCGGCCGCACGATCGACGTGGCGCCCGACTCCGCGAACGACCGGCGCCCATGACGGGGCCGGAAGAAGGGGAAAGGCAAAATGACCGGTTTCGAGAAGCTTCGGCACATTTCGGTGAAGGAACTCGCGCTCCTCGGCATGACCGACGTCGCTTACATCAAGAGCGTCAAGGGCGAGAACGGCACCGTCTACGAGATCCACGCCGCGGACGGAACGCCCGTCGCGGTGATGGAGGAGCGGGAAGTCGCGTTCGCGACCGTCCGTCAGCACGACCTCGAGCCGCTCTCGGTGCACTGACATCGTGGCCGCCTCGACACGGCCGGCGCCGCCGCCCTACCATGGCGGCGCCGATCGGAGGGAGATGGCCATCACGACCGAATTCCGCATCGCCTTCGCGCCGCTCGACGCGCGCAAAGGTCCCTAGGACAGCGCGAGAGGGGCTGCCCTGGGACCGAACCAGCATCTCGTCGGCGAGGAGGACGCGCGCAGCCGGCTCGACACGCCCGCGCTCTGCATCGATCTCGACGCGCTCGAGCGCAACATCGCGGCGATGGCGGCCCATGCGCGCGCCGTGGGCGTGGCGCTCCGCCCGCACGCCAAGACCCACAAATCGGTTCGCATCGCCCGGATGCAGGAGGACGCCGGCGCCGTCGGGATCTGCTGCGCGACGCTCGGCGAGGCGGAGGCGATGGTGCATGGCGGGATCGCCGGCGTTCATATCACCTCCCCCCTCGTCACCGAGGCGAAGCTCCGCCGCCTCGCCGCGCTCAACGCCGGACCGCATCGCGGCCTCAGCGTCGTCGCCGACGATCGCGACAACGTCGAAGGGCTCGCCGCCGCGGCGCGGCGCTCGGGGCGGGAGCTGGCGGTGCTCGTCGATCACAACGCCGGGCATCATCGCACCGGAGTCGCGAGCGCCGACGACGTGGTCGCGCTCGCGCAAGCGATCGCGGCCGCGGACGGGCTGCGCTTCGCCGGCATCCAGCATTATTCAGGCAACGTCCAGCACATCCCGAACCGCGCCGAGCGGCGCCGTCTAGCGCTGGAACGCCTCGCCGGGCTCCGCGCGATCCTCGAGCGCCTCGCCGAAGCGGGGCTAGCGCCCGAAATCGTGACCGGCGCCGGCACCGGAACCTTCGACCTCGATCCCGAAGGAGGGCTCTTCACCGAGCTGCAATGCGGCTCCTACGTCTTCATGGACGTCGACTACCAACGCGCGCTCGCCGACGGCCGCAATGCGCCGCCTTTCGAGACGGCGCTCTTCGTCTCGACCGCGGTGGTGAGCCGCAACGCGCTCGCGACGCATCACTGGGTGACGGTCGACGGCGGGCTCAAATGTTTCGCCACGGACGGGCCTGCGCCGGAGCCGTTCCGCGGGGCGCCCGAGGGCGCCTCCTTCCAGTTTTTCGGCGACGAGCACGGGCGAATGATCGTGCCGCCCGGAACGCCCCTGCCGAAGCTCGGGCACCGCGTCGAATGGACGACGCCGCACTGCGACCCGACCGTGAACCTGCACGACTGGTATCACGTGTTCCGCGGCGA
>JADGGZ010000206.1 GCA_019689675.1 Rhodospirillales bacterium
CCCGTGCCGATGATGCACGCGATGATGGGAACGCTCGAAAAGAAGAAGGCATGGTTCGCCGCCCTGGAGAAGGCCGGCGTCCCCGTCTTCAATGATGTCGAGGAGATGGCGGAGTGCGCCGCGCTGCTGGCACGCTGGCCAGAGCTCAAGGCGCGTGCGGCGGCGGCCGACCTCGATCGACCCGCCGCCGTACGCAGCCGCTCGCGCTGAGCGGCGGCTTCTTCCTCAGAGCGCGGTCAGAAGCGCGCCGGCCGCGAGCGCGGTCGCGCCGAGCACGCCGATGAAGGCGAGCGAGCGCTCCACCCTGCTGGAGCCGATCGCGCGCACGCGTGCCGCCATGGCGCGCCCCGAAACCGTTGCGCCGGTATGGCAATCGCACAGCAGCATGTGCGCCTCCGACGCGGTCAGGTCGAAGAAGCGCCGCGCGTCTTCATAGGTGTCGCCCGCGAGACCCTGCAGCCGCAGAACAGGATCGGCGAAGGCGATCGCAATCGGCGAGTTGTCCTGCCGCATTGTCGTGCGCTCCGGAAGCGGCGCGAACTCGACCTGATGCAGCATCTGGATACGGCCGGGATGCTTCTCGAGAAGTTCGGCCCAGCGCTCGAGCCGTTCGCGCCGCGTCATCGGCGCCGCCGCTTCGCTCGGGTATACCGCCGCGGATTTTCTGATCTCGTCCAGCCGATGAATTTCCATACACAAACCCTCCTCTGGCGGAGAGAGGAGCGGCAAGCCGCGGGGTGTTCCCCCGAGGCGCTCTCCCCCTCACAGGAGAACGCCGGAAAACGGTTCCCGTGCCATCCTCCAACGATGGTCGTAGACAATCGCCGACGGCGGCGCGACGCTGGACCAAGGCGCCGGCTGCGCTACGATCCGCCGCGCTGGGCAACCGCTGATTGACGAGCGCGATGCTTACGAGACGCATTCCGGCGACCGGCGAGCCGATTCCCGTCCTCGGCATCGGGACCTGGCAGAGCTTCGATATCGGCCACGACCCTGCCGAGCGCAGCGCATGCGCCGAAGTATTGCGGCGCCTGTTCAGGGCCGGCGGGCGCCTCATCGATACCTCGCCCATGTACGGCCGCGCCGAGAGCGTCATCGGCGACCTTCTGACCGCCATGCGCGCGCGCGAGCGCGCCTTCATCGCGACGAAGGTCTGGACGAAGGGGCGCGAGGACGGGATCGAGCAGATACGGCGGTCGGCGACGCTGCTGCGTACCGAAACCATCGACCTCGTCCAGGTGCACAATCTTCTCGACTGGCGGACGCATCTGCCGACGCTCCGGCGGATGAAGGAAGACGGCCGGATCCGGTACATCGGCGTGACGCACTACACGACGGCGGCTCTCGGCGATCTCGCGGAGATCATCGCGCGGGAGGCGATCGACTTCGTCCAATGCGCCTACTCGATCGCTACGCGGGCAGCCGAACATCACCTCTTCCCGGTCGCGGCGGACCGCGGCGTCGCAGTGATCGTCAATCGCCCCCTGGAGGACGGCGGCCTCTTCGAGAAGACGCGCGGGCGCCCCCTGCCCCCCTTGGCGGCCGAAATCGGGGCGGGGAACTGGAGCCAGTTCTTCCTCCGCTTCATCCTCTCGCACCCGGCGGTGACCTGCGTCATCCCGGCGACGCGCGATCCCCAGCACATGACCGACAATCTCGGCGCGGCCGAGGGACCCCTCCCCGACGCCCGGCAGCGCGCCGAGATGGCGCGCTACTGGGACACGCTCTGAGCCTTCCGATGTTCCAAGACCACGCTGACGGTGAACTTCTTGCGCGGTGCCGGTCCTCGCATTGCCCGATGCGAGAGGCCGGGCATTTTCGGAAGCGTCAAAACGCTTCGGCCTCCAACGCCATGACCGGCTTCGCGCCGCTCGCGATCACGGTGAGGAGCGAGGACGTCTCCGGAAGAAGACGCGCCATGAAGAAGCGCGCGGTGGCAAGCTTCGCCCGGTAGAAGCCGGCGTCCTCGCCCGCCTCGGACTTCGCCAGCGCGATCTTCGCCGTTTTCGCCCACATGTAGGCGGATGCGGTAAGAGCGAACATCTTGAGGTAGTCCGCCGCCGCGGCGCCGGCCTCGTCGGGGTCCTTCAGCCCCGCCTGCGCGATATGCGCCGTCGCCTGCTGCAGCTTTCCGAAAGCCTTGGCGAGCGGCAGCACGAACTCGGCCATCGTCTGATCGGCCGCCTGCTCCTCGATGAAGCCCGAAACCGGGTGGAAGAAGCGACGGAGGAGCCGACCCATGTGCATCGGCAGCTTTCGCCCGACGAGATCGAGCGCCTGGATTCCGTTCGTGCCTTCGTAAAGCTGCGTTATTCGCGCGTCGCGCACGAGCTGCTCCATGCCGTGCTCGCGGATGTAGCCGTGCCCGCCCATGATCTGGACGCCGAGATTGGCCGCAGCGAACCCCACGTCCGTGAACCACGCCTTGACGATCGGCGTCAGCAGCGCGACGAGATCCTCGGCCTCCTGGCGCCGCTCGGGATCGGGATGCTTCTCGGACACGTCGAGCTCGATCGCGGTCCAGGCCGCAAGCGCACGGGCGGCCTCGATCGTCGCCTTCATGGTGAGAAGCATCCGCCGGACGTCGGGATGGACGATGATCGGGTCGGCGGGCTTTTCCGGATAGGCGGGGCCTTTGAGCGCGCGGCCCTGGAGACGCTCAGCCGCGTAGGCGCGCGCGCCCTGGTAGGCGGTTTCGGCGAGCCCGAGCCCCTGCACGCCGACCCCGAGGCGCGCCGCGTTCATCATCGTGAACATCGCGCGCATGCCCTTGTGCGGCGCGCCGACGAGCTCGCCCTCGGCCTCGTCGAAGTTCATGACGCAGGTCGCGGAGGCCTTGATGCCCATCTTGTGCTCGATAGAGCCGCAGCGCACCCCGTTGCGCGCGCCGATGCCGCCGTCCGGCCCGGGCAGGAACTTCGGCACGACGAAAAGGCTGATGCCGCGGGTGCCTTCGGGCGCGTCGGGCAGACGGGCGAGAACGAGATGGACGATGTTGTCGGTGAGATCGTGCTCGCCCGCCGAGATGAAGATCTTCGTCCCGGTGATCCGATACTTGCCGTCGCCGGCCGGAATCGCCTTCGTGCGGATCTGGCCGAGATCGGTGCCGCAATGCGGCTCGGTGAGACACATGGTTCCGGACCACGTGCCGTCGGCGAGCTTCGGGAGATAGGTCTTCTTCTGCGCCTCGGTGCCGTGCATCGAGAGCGCACGGTAGGCACCGTGGCTGAGGCCCGGATACATCCCGAACGACATGTTGGTCGAGCACACCATCTCCTCGACGAAGAAGGCGAGGGTGTGCGGCAGGCCCTGCCCGCCCCATTCGGGATCGCAGGCGAGGGAGGTCCAGCCGCCCTCGCGGAAGGCTCGGTACGCCTCCTTGAATCCCGCCGGCGTGCGGACGACGCCGTTTTCGTAGTGGCAGCCCTCTTCGTCGCCCGAGCGGTTGAGCGGGAAGAGCACTTCCTCGCAGAGCTTCCCCGCCTCCTCGAGGATCGCCTCGATCGTGTCGGGTGTCGCCTCAGTGTAACCGGGAAGCTGCGCGAGGGACCCGACGTCGAAGAGCTCCGACAGGACGAACCGGTACTCGCGGAGCGGCGCCTTGTAGGTGGTCATTCCCTAGTTCCTCAGCGGCTTGCCGGTTTCGAGCATGTGCTCCATGCGCGCGAGCGTCTTGGAATTGCGCAAGAGCGTCATGAAGGCGCGGCGCTCGAGAGCAAGAAGCTGATCCTCGGTGAGCTCGTCGACGATGTCCGTGTCGCCGCCGGAGAGCACCTCCGCGAGCGCCCCTGCGACCGTTCCGTCGTATTGCGTGGCCTTGCCCTGCCGCTGCAGCTCGCCGACAGCGAGGCCGAGCGCGGCGCGCGCGGTCGGCCCCGGTAGGCTCACCGTCGCGGGCTGCGGCGGCGTGTAGTCCGCGGCGAGCGCGAGCGCCTTCGCCTTGGCGTCGGCGAGGAGGCGATCGCGGTTCATCGTGATGCCGTCCTCGGCGCGAAGGAAGAGAAGGTCCTTCGCCTCCATCGCCGATTTCGCGACCTTCGCCATCGCGATCGTCTCGAAGGTCTGGCTTATCGCCGGCATCGGCCCGCCGGGGCGCTTCTTGTTCGCCATCCAGCGCATGATCATCTCCTTGCATCCGCCCCAGCCGGGGACGAGGCCGACACCGGTCTCGACGAGGCCGATATAGGATTCGGCGTGCGCCTGGACGGCGTCGGAATGAAGGAGAATCTCGCAGCCGCCGCCCAGGGCCATGCCTGAGGGCGCGGCGACGACGGGGAAGGGGGCGTACTTCAGCGCCTTGTAGATCTTCTGGCCGCTCGCGACCATTTCCTCGATCATCGGCCAAGCGGCGATGTTCGCCGCGTAGAGCGCGAGCCCGATATTGGCGCCGACCGAGAAGTTCGAGCCCTCGTTGTAGACGACGAGCGCCTTCATGCCTTTCTTCACGATGTCGATCGCTTTCTGGATCAAAGCCATCGACTCGGTGTCGAGCGCGTTCATCTTCGAATGGAACTCGAGGCAGGCGACGCCGTCGCCGATGTCCCAGAGCGAGGCGGAGCCGTTCTTCGCGAGAGGCTTGCTGCGCCGCTTGACGTCCTCGAGGAGGAGAACGCCGTCGGGCCGCTTCACCTCGGCGTATGCGCCGCTCGTCGTGAGATGCTCGAGCCGCCCATCGGCGACGCGATAGAAGCTTCGGCCGCGTGCGCTCTCCACCAGCTTCGGGACGGCCATCCCTTGCTTTTCGAGCGCGGCCGCGAACGCGTCAGGGCCGATCTCGTCGATAAGCTGGAACGGGCCCTTCTTCCAATTGTAACCGAGCCGCATCGCCTCATCGACAGCGACCACGTCGTCGGCGATCTCGGGCACGAGCGAGGCGGCGTAGCCGAGGGTCGAGAGCATGACGCGCCGGGCGTACTCGCCGATCTTGTCTTGCCGCTGCAGAATAGCGCCCGCCGTTTTCGCGTCGCCGAGCCGCGCCTCGCGCACCGGGCGGTACTCGCCGGTGACGAGGTCGATCGCCTGCTTCTCCCGCTTCCCTCCGGACCGGTCGAGACGATAGAAGCCGCCCTTGCCCTTTCTTCCCGTGTAACCCTCGGCGATCATTTTCTCGACGAGCGGCGGCGTGCCGCCGAGCTTCTGATAGGCGTCGTTCTTGGGCAGCGTCGCACGCATCGAGCGGCCGACATGCGGCATGAGGTCGATGCCGACGAGATCGAGAAGGCCGAAGATCCCGGTCTTCGGGAAGCCGAAGGGGCGTCCCATCGCGGCATCGGCGTCTTCGATGTCGAGGGCGAGATCGATCGCGTGCGCGAGGCCGGCGGCGATCCAGTAGCCGCCGATGCGGTTGGCGATGAAGCCGGGCGTGTCCTTGGTCACGACCACGCCCTTGCCGAGGCGCCGGTCGGCGAAGTCGCTGAGAGCGGCGACCTTTTCCGGCTCGGCCTCGCCCGGTACGATCTCGAGAAGCCGCATGTAGCGCGGCGGGTTGAAGAAATGCGTGATGACGAAATGCTTCCGGAAGGCGTCGGTGCGGCCCTCGGTCAAGAGCTTCAGCGGGATCGTCGAGGTGTTCGATGAGACGATCGCGTCCGCCTTTCGCACGCTCTCGAGACGCTCGTAGAGCGACCGCTTGACGTCGAGATCCTCGAGCACCGCCTCGACGATCCAGTCGCACTCGCCGAGGAGGCCGAGATCGTCCTCGAGATTGCCGGTGGTGACGAGCTTCGCCGCCGACGGATGCATGAAGGGCGCCGGGTCCGCTTTCAGCATGCGCGCGACGGCGCCCTCCGCTATGGCGCTACGGTTCGGATTGTCCTTCGCGACGATGTCGAGGAGCACGACCGGCACGCCGGCGTTCGCGATCTGCGCCGCGATACCGCTTCCCATGACGCCCGCCCCGATGACGGCGGCTTTCCGGATGGTCATCTTCGCTTCCCTTTCGCGTGGACGGACGAGATCACGCCGCCTCGAGAATGGTCGCGATGCCCTGGCCGCCGCCGATGCATTGCGTCGCGAGCGCGTAGCGCTTGCCCTCGCGCTGCAGGAGTGATGCCGCCTTGCCCGTGATGCGCGCACCGGTCGCGCCGAGCGGATGCCCCAGCGCGATCGCGCCGCCGTCGAGATTGACTTTTTCCTCGGCGAGCCCGAGCTCGCGGATGCAGGCGATCGCCTGACTCGCGAAGGCCTCGTTGAGCTCGACGACGTCGATGTCCTTCGCCTGGAGTCCGGCACGGGCGAGCGCCTTGCGCGTCGCCGCCACCGGCCCCATGCCCATGATCTCGGGCGCGCAGCCGGCGACAGCGATGCTCTTGAGGCGGGCGAGGATCGGAAGCTTGTTCCGCTTGGCGTAGTCCTCGGTCGTCACGAGAAGGGCGGCCGCGCCGTCGGTCAGCGGCGAGGAGGTTCCCGCGGTGACCGAACCCTCGGCGTCGAAGGCCGGCTTCAGCTCTGCGAGCGCCTCGACCGTCGTCTCCGGCCTGATGCAGCCGTCCTCCGTCACCGTCCCGGCCTTGCCGGCCGCGATCGGCACGATCTCTGCGGAGAGCCTTCCGGCGCTCTGCGCCGCCGCAGCCTTGCGGTGGCTCTCGACCGCGAATTCCTCCTGCTGGCGGCGCGTCACCTGGTGCTTCTTGGCGACGTTCTCGGCGGTCTGACCCATGGAGACGAGCGCCTGAGGATATTCCTCGACGAGGCGGGGATGCGGCATCGGGTTGAAGCCCATCATCGGCACGCGCGTCATCGACTCGACGCCGGCGCAAATGAAGGCCTCCCCGGCA
>JADGGZ010000207.1 GCA_019689675.1 Rhodospirillales bacterium
ATCGCCGAGGAGCTCGGCATGAGCCGGGTGATCGTGCCGCCGATGCCGGGCAACTTCTCCGCGTTCGGGCTTCTCGTCGCCGATGTGCGACGCGATTTCGTGCGCACGCAGGTCGCGCGCACGGCGGCGCTCGATCCGTCGAGGATCCGTGCGACCCTTGCCGAGCTGCGCGAGGAAGCGGAGCGCGCGCTTGCGGCGGCAGGCTTCGCGCCGGGACGTATGCGCTTCGAGGCGAGGCTCGACATGCGCTATGTCGGGCAGAGCTTCGAGCTTTCCGTGCCGGTGCGCTTCGAGATCGAGGATGTGGAGGAAATCGGGCGCAATTTCCGCGCCATCTACGAGGCGCGGTATAGCCACGCGACCGAAGATCCGAGCGAGATCGTCACCTACCGCGTTGCCGGGTTCGGCCTCGTCGAGAAGCCCGCGCTGCCGCCGCTCGAAGCGGCAGGGCGCAGCCTCGCCGCGGCGCTGAAGGGCGAACGGCTCGTAGGGTTCGGCGGGCGGGCGGTCGGAACGCCGGTCTACGAGCGAGGCAGGCTGCCACCGGAGGAGCGCATCGCGGGACCCGCGATCATCGAGGAGGCGGGCTCGACAACCGTGGTGCCGCCGGGGTTCGGCGCACGCCTCGACAGGATCGGCTGCCTCCTCCTCGAACGGATATCGGGCCCATGACCCTCGACGCCATCACCCTCGAGGTGCTTACCGAAGCGCTCATCTCGGTCGTTCGCGAGATGCGGGCGACCGTCGTGCGGACGGCGCGCTCGGTCGCGATCTACGAGGCCAAGGACTTCTCGTGCGGCCTCTTCGATCCGGCAACGCAGGTCGTCGCGCAATCGGAGGACATCGGCGCCCACGTGGTGCCGCTACCGTGGTCGGTGCAGTCGGCAATGACGCTGCACGGCCGGGATCTCGCGCCCGGCGACGTCATCCTGATGAACGATCCCTATCGCGGCGGGACGCACCTCAACGACGTCACGGTGATCTACCCCGTGTTCGAGGGCGACCGTCTGATTTTCTTTCCGGCAGTGCGCGAGCACTGGCCCGACGTCGGGGGCGCGGTACCCGGCTCGATGTCGGGGACCGCGACGGAGATCTATCAGGAGGGGGTCCGCATCCCGCCGATCAAGATCATCGAGCGCGGCCGCATCAATCAGGCCGCGCTCGACCTTCTGCTCGCGAACATGCGCGTTCCCGAAGAACGGCTCGGCGACTTCCACGCCGGGCTCGCCGCGTGCAAGACGGCGGAGCGGCGCATCCGCGAGCTGTGCCGGCGATACGGCGTCGAAACGCTTCTGGCGGCAGTGCAGCAGAACCTCGATCGCTCCGAGCGCCGGATGCGCGCGCAGCTGGCACGCCTACCGGACGGCGATTACTACTTCGAGGACTACCTCGAGACGTTCCGGGACGGTAGGCTCGAGCCGCTTCTCCTGCCGCTGAAGCTGACCATCGCCGGCGAAACGCTCACCGCCGATTTCACGGGAGCCTCCCCGCAGGTTCCGGTTCCGGTCAACTCGACCCTCGCGGTCACCGCCGCCTCGGTCTTCATAACCCTCAAGTCGGTCTTCGACCCGGCCGCGCCGCTCAATCAGGGATCTTTCCGGCCGCTGACCGTGATCGCGCCCGAGGGCACGATCGTCAACGTGACGCCCCCTGCGCCCGCCGGCTCGCATGGCGAGATCCGCAAGCGGGTCGTCGCCACGATGGTGGGAGCGCTCTCGCAGGTCGCGCCGGAGCTCGTTGCCGGGGATCTCTGCCGAACGTCGTTTCACAATCTCATCGGCGGCTGGGACCCGACGACCCGCCGCGAATGGGTCCACTACGAATGGTCGTCGGGCGGGAACGGCGGGTTCGCCGAGGCGGACGGTCCCTCGGCGATGGCGACGATCGACTGGGGCGACCTCACGACGGTGCAGCCGTCCGAGGTGCTCGAGACCCGCATGCCGCTCCTCATCGACTGGTCGCGCCTGGCGCCCGATTCAGGCGGGCCGGGCCTCTCCCGCGGCGGCCTTTCGATGGAGCGCGGCATCCGGGTCCTCTCGCCCAGCGCCACGTACTCCCTTCTTTCCGACGGCGCGATCCTGCCTGCCTTCGGCGTGCTGGGCGGCGAAGCCGGGCTGCCGGTCGCCTCTGCCGTCGAGCGTGGCGGTCGCCGCCTCGAGTTCGAAACTCCGGGCAAGGTGGGCGGCTTCCAGCTTCAACAGGAGGATGTGGTCCTCATCCGATCGGCGGGTGGCGGCGGCTACGGGGATCCTCTCGCCCGCAGCCCTGAGAGTGTGGCGGCGGATGTGCGCGAGGGCTATGTCTCCGTCGAGGCGGCGCGGGACCGCTACGGCGTCGTGCTCGGGCCCGGGCTTACGGTCGACGCGGCGGCGACGGCGAAGCGCCGGCAAGAGCTGGCCGCGGCGCGCCCCGCCCTCAGCGCCGTTCAGGACGACGCGGTCTGGCGGCTGCACGGGTACAGCCGCTACCGCCTTGCGCGGCTCAATCCGGCGGACGCCGCCCGATTCGGCCTCGACGAAGGAGACGTCGTCGAGCTCTACACGCCGCGCGCGGCGCCGCTCCGCGCTTGGGTGACGATCGAGCGCGGCGTGGCGGCAGGAACGCTTCCCCTCGATGTCACCGGCACCCGGGCGCTTCAGGTCGAGGCCGGAGGGAAGGTGATGCTTCGCCTGCTTGCCCGCGCCGCCAGCGCCCGCTCGGCGCTGCCTGCGGCACGCGAGGTCGCGTGACGTTTCTCGAGAGGGATCTCGACTTCAGCGGCCGGCGCATCCTCGTGACCGGCGGCGCCAACGGGCTCGGAGCGGCGATGGCGCGGGGCTTCGCCAAAAACGGCGCCCATGTCCTCATCGCCGATATCGAGGAAGAAAACGCGTCGCGGCTCGCGCGCGAGATCGGCAATGCGGAGGCTTTGAGATACGACCAGTCGGACCCGGACTCGATACGCGGGCTCGCCGACCGGGCAGGTGCGGTCGACGTGCTCGTCAACAACGCGGGCATCCTCCTCGCCAAGCCGCTTCTCGAGTGCGCTTGGGAGGAAATTCGCCGGCTGGTGGACATCGATCTTCTCGGCGTCGTGCTGCTCACCCAGCTGATCGGAAGGGGGATGGTCGAGCGACGGCGCGGCGTCATCATCAACATCTCTTCGCAGATGGCGTTCTGCGGCGGCGAGGGGCGCGTGGTGTATGCGGCGGCGAAGGCCGCTGTCGCGCAGCTGACGCGCGGTGCGGCGGTCGAATGGGGGTCTTACGGCGTGAGAGTGGTCGGAATCGCACCCGGACGCTCGGCGACGCGCATGACGGAGTCGGTCCGGGCCGAAGCAGTACGCGGCCGCGCGGGAATCGACCGTGTGCCGCTCGGCCGCTGGGGCACGCCGGAGGAGATCGCTAAGCTCGCGGTCTTCCTCGCTTCGGATGCGGCATCGTACATTACCGGGGAGACCGTCATAGCGGACGGCGGATACGTTCTCGGCTGACCTGCGAACGTCGGGGAGGGAAGGGCATGGCCCACATCACCACTGATGACGGTGTACGGCTCTACGTCGAGGAGACCGGCTCCGGGATCCCGATCGTCTTCGTCCACGAGTATGCCGGCGATTACCGCAGCTTCGAGCCGCAGGTGCGTGCATGGTCGCGGCGGTACCGGTGCATCACGTTCAACGCGCGCGGCTACCCGCCTTCGGACGTTCCGGACGATGTGGAGAAGTATTCGCAGGAGCGGGCGCGCGACGATATCAAATCGGTGCTCGACGCGTTGAAGATCGAGAAGGCGCATATCCT
Source organism: Rhodospirillales bacterium (assembly GCA_019689675.1). Classification (GTDB taxonomy): domain Bacteria; phylum Pseudomonadota; class Alphaproteobacteria; order ATCC43930; family CGMCC-115725; genus JADGGZ01. The sequence goes on from JADGGZ010000207.1 coordinate 3,777, forward strand.
CGGCCTCTCGATGGGCGGATTCGCGACCCTGCATTTCGGCTTCGCGTATCCCGAACGCGCGCTGAGCCTGACGATCGGCGGGTGCGGCTACGGCGCGCAGCCGGAGAAGCGGGCGCAGTTCACCGCCGAGTCCCTGAAGGTCGCGGACAAGATCGCGGAGCTCGGAATGGCGGAGTTCTCGAAGATCTACTCCATGGGGCCGAGCCGGGTGCAGCACCTCAACAAGGATCCGCGCGGTTTCGAGGAGTTCCGGCAGCACCTAGCAGAGCATTCGACACGCGGCGCCGAGTTGACGCAACGCGGCGTTCAGGCGCGCCGGCCGTCACTCTACGACCTCGTCGACAAAATGAGAGCGCTCGACGTCCCGACGCTCATTCTGACCGGAGACGAGGACGAGCCCTGCCTCGAGCCCTCGATCATGATGAAGCGCAACATCAAGAGCGCGTGGCTCGCGGTGATGCCGGGGGCCGGCCACAATATCAATCTCGAGGACCAAGAGCTCTTCAACCGGCTCTGTCTTGATTTCTTCCATCAGGTCGAAAGCGGGCGCTGGATGAACCGCGATCCGCGATCCGTTTCGAACTCCATCCTCGGAGTGAAATAGGCGATCATGGATATACGCCGATCGGCATGCCCCCACGATTGCCCGAGCGGGTGCGCGCTCGAAGTGGAGCGCATCGCCCCGGATCGCATCGGTGCGGTCCGGGGTGCGAGGGAGAACACGTACACGGCGGGCGTCGTCTGCGCCAAAGTCGCGCGGTACGCCGAACGCGTCCATCATCCCGAACGCCTCGCGACGCCGCTGCGCCGCGTCGGGAAAAAGGGCGAGGGTCGCTTCGAACCGATCGGATGGGAGGCGGCGCTCGACGAGATCGCCGAGCAATTCGCCCGTGCGGCCCAGCGCCATGGCACCGAGGCCGTCTGGCCCTACCATTCCGGCGGCACCATGGGGTTCGTGCAGCGCTACGGGCTCGAGCGTTTTCGGCACGCGCTCCGCTACTCAGGCCTTCAGACGACGATCTGCATGACGCCGGCCGAGATGGGCTGGCGGGCCGGTGTCGGGGCGACGGTCGGCACCGACCCGCGAGCGATGGGCGAAAGCGACCTTATCGTGATGTGGGGCGGCAATCCGGTATCGACCCAGGTCAACGTCATGACCCACGTCACGCGCGCCAGAAAGGAGCGCGGAGCGAAGCTCGTCGTCGTCGACGTCTACCGGACCCCGACGGTCGAGGCTGCCGACCGCGCCGTTCTGCTGCGCCCCGGCACCGATGCCGCTTTCGCATGCGCGGTGATGCATGTCCTCCTGGCGGAAGGACTGGCCGATCGCGACTACCTCGCGCGCTACACCGATTTCGACGACGAGGTCGCGCAGCACCTCGCGCGGCGCGATCCCGCTTGGGCCGCCGCGATCACTGGCGTGCCTGCCGAGGAGATCGTCGCCTTCGCCCGCCTCTACGGCTCGACCCGTCGAAGCTTTCTCCGCCTCGGCTTCGGGTTCACCCGGAACCGCGGCGGCGCCGCGGCGATGCACGCCGTGAGCTGCCTCCCCGCGGTCACAGGGGCCTGGGCGGAGCGGGGCGGCGGCGCCTTTTTCATCAACTGGGGCGCCGCGGGACTGGACAACACGTTGGCGCGCGGCCTCGATGTGGTCGACCCGAAAATCCGCATTCTCGACCAGTCGCGTATCGGCGCGATCCTCTGCGGCGACAAGGAGGCACTCAAGGACGGTCCGCCAGTGATGGCGATGCTCATCCAGAACGCCAATTCCGCCGAGGTCGCGCCCGACAGCAAGGCAGTCCGCCGCGGGCTCGCGCGCGAGGACCTCTTCACTGTGGTTCACGAGCAGTTCATGACGGCGACGGCGCGCTTCGCGGACATCGTTCTGCCGGCGACGACCTTCGTCGAGTGCGACGATCTCTATGTGAGCTTCGGGCAGACCCACATCGTCGCGGGGCCGCGCATCATCGAGCCGTACGCCGAGGCGCGGTCCAACCATGACGTCGTTTGCGCGCTGGCGAAGCGCCTTGGCGCGAACCATCCGGGCTTCGAAATGTCCGCGAAGGAGCTCCTCGATGCGAGCCTCAGGCGCTCCGGCCTTCCCTGCTGGGAAGAGGTCGCCTCTGTCGGATGGATCGACCGTGCGCCGGACTTTCGCGCCGGCCACTTCCTCGACGGTTTCCCGACGCCGAACGGCCGGTTCCGCTTCAAGCCGGACTGGGCGGCACTCGGACCGTGGCACGCCGTCATGCCGCGAGTCCCGGACCAGATGGAAACGCTCGAAACGGCTAGCGAGGGGCAGCCGTTTCGGCTTGTTGCGCCGCCCGCGCGCCAGTTCCTCAACACGAGCTTCACCGAGACGGTTGGCTCCCGGAAGCGGGAGAAGAGGCCGACCGTGCTCGTTCATCCGGCCGATGCCGCAAATCTGGGGATCGTGGACGGCGGTCGGATCAGGATCGGCAACAGGCGCGGCGTGGTGACGTCGACGGCGCGGCTTTTCGATGGACTCCTGCCGGGGACCGTCGTGGCCGAGGGAATTTGGCCGAGCGCCGACTTCGCCGAGGGGATCGGCATCAACCAGCTGATCGGCGGCGATCCGGTTCCGCCCAATGGCGGTGCCGCCTTCCACGACACGGCGGTTTGGCTGCGGCCGGCCGAGGAGATGGCGCTCGCCGCCGAGTGATCGGCCGGCGGAGCTACCCTGGCCGCCTCTCCTTCAGCCACTCCGCGTAAGAGCGGATGCCATCCACGAGTGCGGTGCGCGGGCGGTAGCCGAGGTCGCGCATCGCGGCTGTTATGTCGAGGCGGCCGATGCGGTTGTCGAACGGATGCGGTCCCTGCCCGAAACTCGCGTCCAGCTCGGGGACGGCGCTTTTTGCCGCCGCCGCGACTTCCTCGAGCGGGATGCTGGTCCCGGCGGTGATGTTGTAGGCGGGAAGCGGAAGTCCGCGCTTTTCGATCGCGAG
>JADGGZ010000208.1 GCA_019689675.1 Rhodospirillales bacterium
GCTGGTCCGCAAGCCAGGATCCGTTCGCACTCGCCGACATCCGGGCGGTCGCCGAGTGGATCGAGAGCGGAGAGGAGGATTTCATCGCTTCCGGCGCCCTGGAGCTGCCGGTCGCCGTTCCGCCGCAGGCTCGCGCGGTCGCCGGCGAGAGTGCCGACGAAGCGCTGCGCCCGGCGTTCCCGGGCGCGGCGTCCGTCGACCGCTGAAGAGAGAAGCCGCGGCCCCCACCGCGGCGCAACCGGGACGCGGGCGGCTGCCGTCGCCGGCAGGCCGCCCTGTCGTGCGCCCGGTTTCAGCTTCCGATCGCGCCTTCCATGACGGGACCGAAGGGCTCCCAGCGCTCGCCGTTGAACCGCTGCATCTGCATCTGCTCGATCGGGAAGAAGTCGTTGGGCCCGGTGTTGATCTTGATCCCCGGCAGAAGCATCGGCAGCTCGAGGTTCTTGAGGTTCGCGGCCTGCTTCATCACGTTCGCGCGGGTGAGCTCGTCGCCGCACTGCTTCAGCACCTGCACGAGCGTTTGCGCGACCGAGTAGCCGTAGACCGTGAAGCTCGAGGTCTTGTCGCCGTCCGGGAAGTACTTGTCCATGAACGCGACCCAGTCCTTGTACCCCTTGTCGTCCTTCCACTGCGGATCGGTCGCGTCCTTGAGGTAGTAGCTCGAGAAAATGCCCTTGGCATGCTCGAGGCCGGCCGGCTTCAGCACCGAGCCGACCGACTGCGAGACGTTGTTGAGGAAGTGCGCTGGCTTCCAGCCGATCTCGCCGGCCTTACGGATCGCCTGCGCCGCGAATTTCGGCGTCGTGACGTTGAAGAAGACATCGGCGCCCGAGGCTTTGAGGTTGATGATCTGCGAGTCGACCGTGGGGTCGGCGACCTCGTAGGGCTGCTCGGAGATGATCATGGACTTCGCCTTGTCGCCGAGCCCGTCCTTCAGCCCCTTGACGTAGTCCTTACCGTAGTCGTCGTTCTGGTAGAGGATGCCGATCTTGCCGTTCGGCAGGTGCTCCAGGATGTACTTCGCGTAAATCCGGCCCTCGCTCTGGTAGTTCGGCTGCCAGCCCATCGTCCACGGGAAGTGCTTCGGATCGCCCCATTTGGTGGCGCCCGTGGCGACGAAGAGCTGCGGCACCTTCTTGCCGTTGAGGTACTTCTGGATCGCTGTGTTGGACGGGGTGCCGAGCGGCTGGAAGATCAGGAGCACCTCGTCGCTCTCCACCAGCTTGCGCACCTGCTCGACCGTCTTGGGCGGCGAATAGGCGTCGTCGTAGCTGATGAAGGTAATCTTGCGGCCGTTGACGCCGCCATCGTCGTTGACCTTCTTGAAATAGGCGTCGATCGTCTTGCCGATGAGGCCGTAAGCGGAGGCGGGCCCGCTATAGGGGTTGGTGTTGCCGACCTTGATCTCCGTGTCGCTCGCGCCGGGGTCGTACTTCTTGGCGGCGAAGGCCGGGGCGGCGGTAAGAGCCATTGTGGCCGCCGTTCCGATGAGCCAAGTCCTGCGATCCATCTCGATCCTCCCTTTCTTCACGAAGCCCGTCGTTGCAGCTTGGCCGTGACGGCGCGCACGAACCCGGCGGCGCCGGACGGCATGATGTAGATGAGCAGAATGAGGATGATGCCGTAGACGGCCCAGGCGAGCCCCTTCGATATGTGCTCGGCCCAGTTCGGCACGAACAGGATGAAGAGCCCGCCGAAGAGCGCTCCCGGAATCCAGCCGACGCCGCCGACGACGAGACCGACGAAGAAGCTCACCGCGAGAAAGAAGGTGAAGCTGTCGGGCGCGACGAACTGGATGACGATTGCGCCGAGCGCGCCCGCGACGCCGGTGTAGAGCGCGGAAACGCCGAAGGCGAGCGACTTGTAGAGCGCCGTGTCGACGCCCATCGACCGCGCGGCCAGCGGGTTGTCCCGGATCGCCATGAGCGCGCGGCCTGTGCGGCTCGAGACGAGATTGCTCGCCGCCCAGAACATGACGATCGATACCGCGAGGGTGAAGTAGTAGAGCCACTGATCCTGGCTCAGCGGCAGCCCGAAAGGCGCGTCGGGCTTGAGGATGGTGATGCCCTGGACGCCGCCCGTCAAATCCTCGAAAGCGGAAAACTTGAGGATCTGCGGCGTCGCGACGGCGAGCGCGAAGGTGGCGAGCGCGAGATAGAGCCCTTCGAGGCGCAGGGCCGGCAGGCCGAAGAGGAATCCGACGACGAGGCAGGCGGCGCCCGCCGCGGGGAGCGTCAACGGGTAGGGCAGGTCGAACTTGTCCATGAGGATCGCCGCCGTGTAGGCGCCGATCGCGTAGAACGCGCTGTGCCCCAGTGAGAACTGCCCGTTGAACCCGGTCAGAAGATTGAGACCGAGAATCGCGACCGCGTAGACCATCACCAGCGTGAGCTGGAAGAGGGTGAAGTTCTTGAGAAAGAGCGGCAGCGCGAGCGCGACCGCGAGGGCGGCGAGGAGGAGCGCGGTCCGTCTCATACCCGCACCACCGCGCGTCGCCCGAACAGCCCGGACGGTTTCACCACGAGCACGGCGACGATGAGCACGAGCGCGATCGTCAGCTTGAGCTCGCTCCCGACATAAGGGACGTAGGTTCCGGCGAGGTTCTCGAGAATGCCGACCGAGAAGCCGCCGACCACGGCGCCGCCCGGGCTCGTGAGCCCGCCGACGACGGCGCCGGCGAACCCGTAGAGAAGAATGCTCAGCATCATGTTCGGCTCGAGGAAGACGACCGGGGCGATCATCATCCCGGCGACCGCGCCGATCGCGGCCGCCATTCCCCAGCCGAGTGCCACCATCCAGCCGACGCGCACGCCGACGAGACGCGCCGATTCCGGGTTCGCCGCCGCCGCCCGCATGGCGAGCCCGATTCGCGTGTACTGGAAGAAGACGTAGAGGCCGACGAGGAGGAGCAGCGTGACGGCGATCATCCCCACCTGGTGCAGGCCGCCGAACGGCGAGGGGAAGCTCTTGATCGAGTAGTCCCAGATGAAGCCCGCAAGGCTGTTGAACACCGAGAACAGCGCGATGAAGACGACGATGTGGCTCAGCACGGGCGCATTCTTCAGCGGCTTGAAGACGATCCGCTCGATCGCGATCCCGCCGACGAACGACACCGCGATCGTGAGAAAGAAGGTCGCCCAGTAGGGCACGCCCCATTGCAAGAGCTGCCAGGCGATGAACGTCGAAAACATCGCCATCTCGCCTTGCGCGAAATTGAGGTGGTCGATCGCCTGGTAAATCATCACGATCGCGAGCGCGATGGCGGCGTAGATCCCGCCTGTGGCGAGACCGGCAAGGAGCTGGTTGAGGAAGAGTTCCATAGCCCTAGTACCCGAGATACGCGCGGCGCACGCCTTCGTCGGCGCGCAGCTCGGCGGCGGAGCCCGCCATCACGATGCGGCCGGTCTCGATGAGGTAGGCCCGGTCGGCGGCTTCGAGGGCGAGATCGGCGTTCTGCTCGACGAGGAGGAGGCTGACGCCGCTCTCACGGTTGACCGTCCGCAGGATCTCGAACAGCTCCTGCACGACGAGCGGCGCCAGGCCGAAGGACGGCTCGTCGAGCAGCATGAGACGCGGCCGCAGCATCAGCGCCCGGCCGACGGCGAGCATCTGCTGCTCGCCGCCCGACAAGGTTCCCGCCTGCTGCTTGCGCCGCTCCTTGAGACGAGGGAAGTGCTCGTAGACGCGTTCGATGTCGGCGGCGATCTCGGCGCGGTTCCGGCGCGTCATGGCGCCGAGCTGAAGGTTCTCCTCCACGGTGAGCCGCACGAACGTGCCCCGGCCCTCCGGCACGTGCGCAATGCCGAGGCGCACGATGTCTTCCGTGACGCGCCCGTCGATCCGCGTGCCTGCGAAGCGGATCTCGCCTTCGGTGCGGATCAGCCCGCAGAGCGCGCGCAGCGTCGTCGTCTTCCCGGCGCCGTTGGCGCCGAGAAGGGTCGTGATGCTGCCCTCCTCGAGCGTCAGATCGACGCCGTGAAGGGCCTTCGTTGCGCCGTAGAAAGCGGCGACATTCTTCGCTTCGAGCAGCGTCGTCATCTGCCGTTCGCTCTCCCGAGATAGGCGGCGATGACGCGCTCGTCCCGCTGTATCTCGGCCGGCGTGCCTTCGGCGATCTTTCGGCCGAAATCGAGCGCGACGACCTTGTCGGAGATCGACATGACGAGGTTCATGTGATGCTCGACGAGGAGGATGGTGACGCCGAACTCGTCCCGGATGCGCTGGATGAGGCGACCGAGCGCGCCGATCTCCTCGTGATTGAGGCCCCCCGCGGGCTCGTCGAGAAGGAGAAGCCGAGGTTCAGTCGCGAGGGCGCGTGCGAGTTCGACGCGCTTCTGCGTGCCGAACGGCAGTCCGGCGACCGGGCGGTCGGCGACGGATTCCAGATCGAGCCAGGCGATGATCGAGCGCGCCCGCGCCTCGAGCGCCGCCTCCTGGCGCCGGACCCAGGGCAGGCGAAGCGCGTCCGAGAGGAAGTCGCTGCGCGACCGCGCGTGGCCGCCGACGCGCACGTTGTCGAGCACAGTCAGCTGGCGGAAGAGGGCGAGGTTCTGGAAGGTGCGGCCGATGCCGATCTCGGCGATCCGGTGCGCCGGCCTGTCGAGGATGCTTCGTCCCGCGAACGTGATCTCGCCGCTGTCCGGCGTGTAGAGCCGCGACAGGCAGTTGAAGAGCGTCGTCTTGCCCGCGCCGTTGGGTCCGATGAGGCCGAGGATCTCGCCCTCGTTCTGCTCGAACGAGATGCCGTCGAGCGCGACGATTCCCCCGAATCGCAGCCTGACGTCTTCGACTGCGAGCAGGGTCCGAGCGGCGGCCGGTGCGGTCCTAGCTTCGGAAGCGTTTTCTCCCGCAAGCAGAAGCAATGTTCCTCCCTGGTCTTGTTTGTTTTCTCATGAATGCCCCAGCACCGCTTCGACGTTGCGAACGAGGTGCACGAGCCGCGGCCCGACTTCGGTTTCGAGCCGCTCGGGCGGCAGCAGGAATGCCGGGCCGCCGCAGTTGAAGGCGAGAATGGGCGAGCCGTCGGCCGGTCTCAGGGCGACGCCGACGGCATTCACGTCCTTCTCCCATTCGCCGATCGATGTGGTGAAGCCGCGCTCGGCGTATTCCTCCATGGCCCGTTCGATCCGGGCGCGGAGCAGCGGCCATCGGTCGCCCTCGCGGCGAGCGATGCAGTCCATGAGGTATTGCCGCTCCACTTCGGGCAGCGCGGCGAGAAGAGCGCGTCCCATCGAGGTGGTCGCGATCGGGATTCGTGCGCCGACATCGAGGCGAAGCGTCACGGCCGACGCGGGATGGCAATACTCGACATAGATGAGGTTGAGCCGGTCTCGGCTGCCGAGCGCGACGGAGACGCCCGTGAGATCGGCGAGCGCCTGCATATGCGGCCGCGCAATTTGTCGCACGCCCATGTTGGCGAGCACGGCATAGCCGAGCGCGAGCACCGGGAGGCCGAGCTGGTATTTGCCGAGCCGCTCCGAGTAAGTGAGGTAGCCGAGCCGGGTCAGCGTATGCGTGAGGCGCGACACGGTCGGCTTCGGCAGCCCGGTGCGCGCCGCGATCTCCTGATTTCCGAGGAGCCTGTCGCTCGGCGAGAAGGCGCGCAGGATCTCGAGGCCGCGGGCGAGCGAGGAGACGAACTGACGATCATCGCGCGGCGCCGTACCCGCCTCCTCGCCGGGTGCCCGCAGGATCCAGTCTCCGTCCGGTGCCATTTACAAAGGCTATCGTGGCACTTAGCATCGCGTCAATTCTGCGAAATTGAATTTCGCATCGCGAAATTCGGAGGAGGGGAGCTTGAGCGTTGTCGATTTGCGTCGTGACGGCGCTATCGCCGTCGTCACGCTCGACAATCCGCCGGTGAACGCCTTCAGTCACGCCGTCCGCGCCGGTCTTCTGGAGACGCTCCGCCAGGCGAAAGCGGACCCCACGATCGAGGCCGTCGTCCTCGCGGGCGCCGGGCGATGCTTCAGCGGCGGATTCGACATCACCGAATTCGGCAAGCCGTTCCAGCCGCCCGGCCTCATCGAGCTCGAGGAAGCCTGCGAGGCGATGGGCAAGCCGGTGGTCGCGGCGCTCCACGGCACGACTCTCGGCGGCGGGCTCGAGGTCCCGCTTGCCTGCCATTTCCGTGTCGCGGCGCCGGACGCGCGCCTCGGCCTTCCCGAGATCAAGCTCGGGCTTATCCCCGGCGCCGGCGGCACGCAGCGCCTGCCGCGGCTCATCGGCGCCGAGAAGACCCTCCGGCTCATCACCTCCGGCGATCCCGTGCCGGCGCGCAAGGCCCTCGAAGACGGACTTATCGATGCGGTGATCGAGGGCGACCTCGTCGCGGGCGCCGTCGCGTTCGCCCGCGCCGTCCTCGCCGAGAAGCACCCGCTTCGGATTCTTCGGCACCAGCCCGCCTTCGGCAAGGTCGAGGCGCCCGGCCGCCTGCGCGGCCGCGCCGCCGAAGCGTGCGTCGAAGCGGTTCGGAACGCGTTCGAGCTGCCGTTCGAGGAAGGCATGCGGCGGGAGCGCGAGCTCTTCCGCGCGCTCCTCGCGAGCGACGAGTCGCGCGCGCAGCGCCACGTCTTCTTCGCCGAGCGGGAGGCGGCGAAGGTGCCGGACATGCCGGAGGCCGTGCGGCCGCGCGAGATTCGGCGCGCGGCGGTCGTCGGCGCGGGCACGATGGGCGGCGGGATCGCGATGAGCTTCGCCAACGCGGGCATCCCCGTGACGCTGATCGAGGTGTCGGCGGA
>JADGGZ010000209.1 GCA_019689675.1 Rhodospirillales bacterium
CCTTCAGAGCTCGGCGCGGACCTGCTGACGCAGGAGGTCGATCGGCACGGGCTTGCCGTTCCGCTCCACGTACCAGAACGCCCAGCCGTTGCAGGCGGGCGCGCCCTGGACCTCGGCCGCGACCCGGTGGATCGAGCCCTTGGACTGCGCCGAGACGACCGTGCCGTCGGCGCGCACGCGCGCCGTCCAGCGCCGGCGCGCATCGAACAAGATTTCGCCCGGCCGGAGGAGGCCGCGCTCGATGAGGAAGCCGAACGGCACGCGAGGCTCTTCGCGCGGCGAGGCGAGCTCGAGGTCGGGCGCCGCGACCGGGTCCACCGCCGCGACCCGTTCCCTGGCGAGCTCGACGTATTCGGGATCGCGCTCGATCACGATGAAGCGGCGTCCGAGGCGCTTTGCGACCGCCGCGGTCGTGCCGCTGCCGCCGAAGGGATCGAGCACCACGTCGCCGCGGCGCGTCGAAGCCATGATGACGCGATGGAGGAGCGCCTCCGGCTTCTGCGTCGGGTGCGCCTTCTTGCCGTCGCGCTTCAGGCGTTCGGACCCGCTGCAGATCGGCAGGAGCCAGTCGCTGCGCATCTGCAGGTCGTCGTTGAGCGCCTTCATGGCGTGATAGTTGAACGTGTACTTCGACTGCGCCGAGCGCGCGGCCCAGATCAGCGTCTCGTGCGCGTTGGTGAAGCGTCGGCCGCGGAAGTTCGGCATCGGGTTCGTCTTGCGCCACACCACGTCGTTTAGGATCCAGAAGCCGAGATCCTGCAGGATGGCGCCGACCCGGAAGATGTTGTGGTAGGAGCCGATGACCCAGAGCGCGCCGTCGCGCTTCAGGACCCGGCGCGCGCCTTCGAGCCACGCCCGCGTGAAGGCGTCGTAGGCGGCGAAGTCCTCGAACTGGTCCCACGCGTCGTCGACGCCGTCCACCCGGGTGTTGTTGGGGCGGTGCAGCTCGCCCTGGAGCTGGAGGTTATAGGGCGGGTCGGCGAAGACGAGATCGACCGAGCCGGAGGGGAGGCGGGCCATCTCCTCGATGCAGTCGCCGAGGACGATTTTGTCGAGGGAATCCGCCGAGTCGCGCAGCATTCGCCCAGAATGAGCGAGCGCGAGTCGGGCGTCAATCCAATAGGTTGAGGGGCAGTTCCGGAGATGCCGACTCAGATTCGCCGAGGAACCACCTGACAAAGCCGAATTTTCGGCGGTGATGGGGCGTGAGGCCGAGGGTCCGGATGGCCGCCTTGTGATCCGGCGTCGGATAGCCGGCGTTGTGCTCCCAGCCGTACCCGGCATAGCGGAGCGCCAGATCGCGCATCAGCGCGTCGCGCGTCACCTTGGCCGCGATCGAGGCGGCGGCGATCGAAAGGCTCTTCGCGTCGCCGTCGACGACGGTTTGGACGGGGCACGGCAGGAGCGGCTTCTGGTTGCCGTCGACGAGCGCCGCATCGGGGGTGATGCCGAGCTTCAGGACCGCTCGCCGCATCGCGAGAAGCGAGGCGCGCAGGATGTTGAACCGCTCGATCTCGGCGACGCTCGCCGCGCCGATCCCGATGAGCGCGCAGCGCGGCAGCTCGGCGTAGATCGCCTCCCGCTCGTCGGGCGGAAGCGCCTTGGAATCGTCGATCGCGCGCTTCAGCGCGGCGGGCATGTGGTCGAGGTCGAGGACGACCGCGGCGGCGACGACGGGGCCGGCGAGGGGGCCTCGCCCGACCTCGTCGACGCCGCAGACGAGGCCCCCTGAAGCGCGCTCGAGGGCGAGGTCCGGCATCGGGGCGGCGGGTTAGGAGAACGCGGCGATCCCGGTCTGCGCCCGGCCGAGGATGAGGGCGTGGATGTCGTGCGTGCCCTCGTAGGTGTTGACCGCCTCGAGGTTGAGGACGTGGCGGATGACGTGGAACTCGTCGGCGATCCCGTTGCCGCCGTGCATGTCGCGCGCCGTCCGGGCGATGTCGAGCGCCTTGCCGCAGTTGTTGCGCTTCAAGAGCGAGATCATCTCGGGCGCGGCCCGGTTCTCGTCCTTGAGGCGGCCGAGGCGGAGGCAGGCGTGAAGGCCGAGCGTGATCTCGGTCTGCATGTCGGCGAGCTTCTTCTGGATGAGCTGGTTGGCCGCGAGCGGGCGGCCGAACTGCTTGCGGTCGAGCGTGTACTGCCGCGCGGCGTGCCAGCAGAACTCGGCGGCGCCCATCGCCCCCCAGGCGATGCCGTAGCGCGCGTTGTTGAGGCAGGAGAAGGGGCCCTTGAGGCCCTCCACGTTCGGCAGGAGGTTCTCCTCCGGGACCTCGACGCCGTCCATCACGACCTCGCCGGTGACCGAGGCGCGCAGCGAGAACTTGCCCTCGATCTTCGGCGCCGAGAGACCCTTCATCCCCTTCTCCAGGATGAAGCCGCGGATGACCCCGTCCTCGGTCTTGGCCCAGATCACGAAGACGTCGGCGATGGGGGCGTTCGAGATCCACATCTTCGCGCCGTCGAGGACGTATCCGCCGGACACCTTGCGCGCCCGCGTCGTCATGCTGCCGGGATCGGAGCCGTGGTCGGGCTCGGTGAGGCCGAAGCAGCCGATCCATTCGCCGCTCGCGAGCTTCGGTAGGTACTTCTGGCGCTGCGCCTCCGTGCCGAAGTCGTAGATCGGGTACATGACGAGGCTCGACTGCACGCTCAGCATCGAGCGATAGCCGCTGTCGACGCGTTCGATCTCGCGCGCGACGAGCCCGTAGGAGACGTAGTTGACGCCGGCGCAGCCGTATTTCTCGGGGAGGGTCGAGCCGAGGAAGCCGAGCCGTCCCATCTCCCGAAAGATCTCGGGGTCGGTCTTCTCGTGCCGGTGCGCCTCGAGGACGCGCGGCATCAGCTTCTCCTGGGCGTAGGCCCGGGCGCTCTCCATCACCATCCGCTCGTCCTCGCTGAGCAGCTCGTCGAAGAGCAGCGGGTCGGCCCAGTTGAAGCTGGCGCGGGTCGATTTCGCGGGCGTCTTCTTCTCGGTGCGGGCTGCGGCGGCGGTCATCGGCAACTGCTCCTATTCATCTCCATCGGCGACGACGGCGGTGGTCTCGATCTCGAGCTTGGCGCGGTCCTCGAGGAGGGCGCGCACCTCGACGAGCGTCATGGCCGGGTAGTGGCGGCCGATCAGCTCGCGCCAGACGGCGCCGACGTCTTTGCTGCGCCGCACATACTCGTGCTTGTCGGTCACGTAAATGGTCATCCTCGCGATGTCGGTCGGGTTGGCCCCGGCGGCGGCGAGCGCGGCCACCGTGTTGGCGAGCGCCTGGCGAAACTGCGCGGCGAAATCGTCGCTCTCCCATGTCCCGTCCGGCCGCCAGCCGACCTGGCCGGCGACGAAGACCAGCCTGCCCCTGGCGCTGATCGCGTTCGAATAGCCCTTGGGCGTCGGCCAGCCCGGCGGGTTCACGACCCTCAAGGCAGCGCCCCGGTCTTGACGCGGTAGGCCTCGACCTTCTGGCGGAACGGCTCCGGCAGCGGCAGCGTCTTGCCGCTGTCGAGATGGATGAAGGCGACGACGATCCGGGCGGCGAGGCGCACGATCCCGCCGCTATGGCCGATGATGCGGTAGGCGAGCGAGGCGCGCCCGAGACGCTCCACCAGCAGCGACAGCTGTATGCGGTCGCCCCAGCGGCTCGGGACGTAGAAGTCGCACTCGGCATGCACGACGGGGGTCCCGAGGCGCTCCTTCAGCGTCAGCGTCGGGTAGTCGACCTTCATCTCCTCCGCGAGCCAGTCCTCGATGACCGCATTGCACATGTCGAAATACTCGGGGAAGTAGACGATCCCCGCAGGATCCGTGTGCGAGAAGCGGATGAGGCGGGTGACGGTGAACGCCTCCCGCGGCGGGAGCGGCGGCGCGTCGCGCGGCATGGATGCAATCTCGCGCCCGGGCGGGGCGCCGGTCAAGCCGCGCCGCTGAGGCGGCGGATCGTCGCAGTGGTGCTGTGACCGGGCTCGATGGCGGCGAGCAGCACCCTGCCGCCGTAGCTCTGGACGAAGTCGGCGCCGACCACCTCTTCGAGCCGATAGTCGGCGCCCTTGACGAGGAGGTCGGGCCGGATCGCGTGGATGAGCTCGATCGGCGTGTCCTCCTCGAACGACACGACGAGGTCGACGGAGGCGAGCGACGCCAGCACCTGGGCGCGCGCCGCCTCGGTCTGGACGGGGCGCCCCGGACCCTTGAGGCGCCGCACCGAGGCGTCGCTGTTGAGCCCGACCACGAGGCGGTCGCAGGCCGCTCTCGCCTGGGCGAGAAGCGACACGTGCCCGGGGTGGAGGAGGTCGAAGCAGCCGTTCGTGAAGCCGATCCGCGCGCCCTGGCGGCGCCACGTCTCGATGCGGTCGAGAGCGAGATTGCGCGGCAGCACCTTGGGCAGGCGCTCCTCGTCCCCGGCGAGGAGCGCCGCGGTGAGCTCGGTGCGATGGACGACGGCGGTGCCGACCTTGCCGACGACGATGCCCGCGGCGACGTTGGAGAGCCGCGCGGCGTCGGCGAGGCTCGCGCCGGCCGCGAGCGCGGCCGCGAGCGTCGCCACCATCGTGTCGCCGGCGCCGGAGACGTCGAAGACCTCGCGCGCCTCGGTCGCGAAGTCGTGCACGGCGCCGCCGGCCTCGACGAGCAGCACGCCGTCCTCGCTGCGCGAGACGAGGAGCGCGTCGAAGCCGTGACGCTCGATCGCCTTGCGCGCCGCGGCGACGATTTCGGCCTCGCTCCCGACCGGCATGCCGGTGGCGTTCGCGAGCTCGCGCCGGTTCGGCTTCAGCACCGTCGCCCCGGCGTATCGGCCCCAGTCGCGGTCCTTCGGGTCGACCACCACGATACGGCCCGATGCGCGCGCGGCGGCAATGATCGTGGTCGCGACGTCGCCGGCGAACAGCCCTTTCGCGTAGTCGGAAAGGATCACGACCCGATGCTCGGCGAGCGCCTCCTCGACGAGGCGGAGAAGGTCGTCCCGCAGATGGCGCTTGATCGGGCTCACCGTCTCGCGGTCGGCGCGCAGGAGCTGCTGATGCGCCGCGACGTAACGGGTCTTCACCGTGGTGACGCGCTGCCGCTCGACGAGGACGTGGGCCTCCGCGCTCGGAGGGACGAGCTTGCGGACCTCGATCCCGGCCGGGTCGTCGCCCACGACCGACACGAAGCAGGCCTGGGCCCCGAGCGCGTCGAGATTCCTGAGCACGTTGCCGGCGCCGCCGAGCGTCCGCGTCTCGCGCTCGATCGCGAGCACGGGGATCGGCGCTTCGGGCGAGACGCGCTCGACCTCGCCATAGACGAAGTGGTCGAGCATGACATCGCCGACGCAAAGGACGCGGACGCCCGCGAGACAGTCGACGAGCCGGACGAGGGAATCAGGCATTTTGCGGTGCACTCTAGGCGCCGTTCGGCGGCGCGTCGAGCCCTCCCGCGTCAGTGTCCGCGCAGACGCTTCTGCGCGTGGGCTGTTTTGTCGCGCGCTGCGAGGAGCCGGTCGATGCGCCTTCCTTGGAAGAGGGCGAAGCCGCATCGGCGCCCGAACTGCAGTGCCCGGTCGTCGTCGACATGGCAGAGAATGGCGCGCGTCTTGCCGAGCCGCTCGACGAGGCCGCGGAACTCCGCGAGGCGATCCTCGTCGAGATCGGCCATTTCCGGCCGCCAGGTAATCTTCACGAAGTCGAGCCCGAGCCGCTCGCGGTCGACGAACGGGAGGGTGTGGTGGTTGACGCCGTCGAGGCAGAGCCGATAGCCGCGCTCCTTGGCGAACTCGCGGGCGAAGATGTAGGCGCCGATGTCTGCGAATATGTCGACGAGCTGAAGCTCGAGGAGGATGGTGCCGCGTGCGCCCGCACGAAGCCCGGCATCGAACTCGAGAAAGTCCGGTGCCAGCATCGTCGCCACGTTCATGTTGATCGAGAAGCCGGACTTGAGGAAACCGTCGTCGCTGTTGACGAGAAGGTCCAGCATGCGGCGGTCCAGCGTCTGCGTCAGGTGCTGGAAGAGCCAGCGGTCGCCCGCGATCTCGTAGCCGGGAACCATCATCTCGCGCAGATCGGCGATGGAGATGTAGAGCTCGCGGAAGAGGATCTGCGGCTCGCAGTTCGGCAAGAGCGCCGCCACCGCTTGCCGGCGCAGGAGGTTCGACAAGTCGGCGCCCCGGATCGCGTCGACGAGCTCGCCGAGCTGGTTCGCGTCGATGCTGCGCCGTTCGAGCGGCTTCTCGGGCTTGACGCCCCCTGCGATCGCCGCGAGGCGCTTTCCCTTGACGGATCCTCTTGCATAGATCGCCTTCGCGAGGGCGAGAAACTTCTCGTAGTCCCGGTCGAGATCGTACCAGGTGACGAATCCGCCCGAGGTCGCGTCGTTGATCTCGTAGGCGAGCGGGTCCTCGCTGAAGAGATAGCGCAAGCGCATGACGGCCTCGTCTAGCGCGTCGATCCTGGCGCCGCGGCAGACGAACACGATGTCGCCGTTCTGCAGCCGGAAGATCGTGCCGTCGAACTGCTTGACGAGGTTCTCGAACGTGTTGACGGCGATGCGGATATGAAGCTCGCGCCGGTTGTAGGGGCGCAGGCGCGAGAGGTGTATGTGCAGGGCGCGCCGGCCCGCGCGGAAACGCGCAAGACGTTGTGCCGTGTCGAGCAGCAGCTTCTCGGGCGTGTGCTGCCGCAGCTCTTCCTTCGCCCTCTGCCTCAGCATTCCTGTCGCCAGCAGCGTGAGCGGCGATCTTCGGCGC
>JADGGZ010000022.1 GCA_019689675.1 Rhodospirillales bacterium
CCGGAGCCGGATTCACATCTCGTTAACCATGGCGGGCCGAGGCTCGGCGACCGGTTTACGAACGCTCCGCACATTGGTCATGGCCGACATCTTGTCGATCGTCTCGGCGGTCCTGAGGATCTTTTCTTCTTTCTGGAAACCATTGGCC
Source organism: Rhodospirillales bacterium (assembly GCA_019689675.1). Taxonomy (GTDB): domain Bacteria; phylum Pseudomonadota; class Alphaproteobacteria; order ATCC43930; family CGMCC-115725; genus JADGGZ01. Next base: position 149 of record JADGGZ010000022.1, read on the forward strand.
GTCGTCTCGGCGATGATCATGGGCCAGAAAGTCTGCGATCTTCTCGTCCCATGGTTCGCCAGCCGGGTCATCGATGCGATGGCGCGGAACGAGCCGCTCGTAAACGTCCTGCCGCTCATCGCCACGGCCTTCGCCTTCTGGGTCTTTCACGGCAACATTCTTCCTTACGTCCTCGGCCGCTTCGACATCCGCCGCTTCCACTACCCCGCGCGGCAGAGCATCAGCGTCGGGAACATTCGCGCGGTGCTCGGCAACGAGGACCTGGAGCTGCGCGTCAAGGACACCGCCATGCAGCAGGCCGTTCTCGAGCGGGGCGAGCAGGTGCTCGTCGACTTCACGAGCAGCATCTTTCGCGTGGCGATCCCCATCAGCATTCCAGGGTTCGTGACGCTCGGCCTCCTCCTCTGGTGGTTTCCGCTGATCGGCCTCATCGCCGTCGTCGGGGGATTGCTCGACGTCATGGTGACGCTCTACCTCAACAAAGCGATGGCGCCGATGTACGCGAACCTTCAGCAGCTCGACTACAAGCGCCGCCGGCTTCTCACGCAGATCTTCCGGGACGTCCGGACGATCTACGGCAACAAGGAGGAAGAGGCGACCTTGAAGCAGTACGACGGGTGCTATCGCGACTACGCCTCGTTCGGAATCACGACCGGGCTCCGCTTCCTCGGCTTCAATGCCGGTCGCGGCGTCATCATCAACATCGCCAATCTCTGCACCTGGGTCGTCGGGGCGTATTACGTCAGCACGGGCGTCTACTCGCTCGGATTCTTCCTCGCCTCGCTCAGCTGGTCGACCTACGTCATAAACATGCTCGGCGCCGCGCTCGATCTCCACAAGCAATGGCTCGAGACCGTTCCCGCCATCCGCGCCTATTTCGCCGAGATCGGCAAGCTCAGGACGGCGCCCGCCGCCGAGCCCGAGCCGGAGCCCGAAGTCGAGCCGAGCGCCGAGCCGGTCCCGTCGCCCGTTTTCCTCACCGCCGGCTGACGGGAGGCCGACGCGTCCGCGCTCAGTCCTGCACCGAGGATTCGACGGGCGCCTCCATGGAAAGCCCGTCGGCCTGCAGGCGCCAGAGGCGGTCGAAAGCCCCGCGGCGGCGGCGCAGCTCCTGAGGCGAGCCGTCCTCGACAATTCTTCCGTCCTCGATGACAACGATCCGGTCGAACGAGACCAGGGTCGAAAGGCGATGGGCGATGGCGATGACCGTCCGGCCGCGGACGAGCGCCTCCAGCGCGTGCTGTATGTCCCGCTCGGAGTCGCTGTCGAGCGCGGAGGTCGCCTCGTCGAGCACGATGATCGGTGCGTTCTTCAGTATCGCGCGCGCGATCCCGATGCGCTGGCGCTGGCCGCCCGAGAGCTTTACCCCCCGCTCGCCGACGAGCGTGTCGTAGCCGTGCGGCAGCTCGCGGATGAAGGCGTCGCAATGAGCGGCGCGCGCGCTGGCGTAGACTTCCTCGTCGGTCGCGGCGGGGTTGCCGTACCGAATGTTCTCCATCACGGAACGGTGGAAGAGGCTGATCTCCTGCGGGACGACGGCGATCGCCGCCCTGAGGCTGTCCTGGGTCAGCCGCGTGATCGGCTGCCCGTCGATCAGGATGCGCCCGCCGTCCACGTCGTGGAGCCGCTGCAGGAGCGCGAGGATGGTCGACTTGCCGGCGCCCGAGGGGCCGACGATGCCCACATGCTGGCCCGGCGGGATATCGAGGGAGAAGCGCCGGAGAACCGGGCGGCCCTCGCCGTAGCCGAAGGTCACGTCCTCGAAGGTGACGGCGCCTCCGAGCCCGATATGCGAGGTCGCATCGGGCATGTCCACGATCTCGTGCGGCTTTCCGATGGTCCGCAGGGTCTCACCGATGTAGTGCCAATGCTGAGTCGTGTTGACGAGCGCCAGGACGAGATCCCGGGAGCCGTGGAGGATGCGAAAGGTGAGCGCGCTTACGACCACGACGTCGCCGGGCGTGATGCGGCTGTTCGTCCAGAGCCAGATCGCCCACAGGAGCATCGACCCCGCCATCAGCGTGAGGGCGATGTCGTGGAGGGTGCGGGTCTTCTCGAGCCACATCCAGCTTCGCCTCTGCGCGACAGCTTCGGCCTCGAACTTCTTCGTGAGCCTCGCCAGCTCCCGAGTGCGCGCCGAAAAGGCCTTCACCGCCCAGATGTTCCCGACGACGTCGACCAGCTCCCCGCTGACGATATTGGCCTGCTCGGCGTAAGCGTTGTGAAGGGGACGCCCTTTCGCGCCGAACCAGGCGAGCCAGGCGGCGACGCACATCACGAGCAACGCCAACGCCGCCGCCATGCGCCAGTCGAGCCCGCTGAAGATGATCAGGGCGCCGACGAAGTCCGTGCAAGGCGGTATCACGTTCCAGAGGAGGATGCCGAGCGCCGCGCCGAAGGCTCCCGCCGTTCCCGTGATGCGGTTCCCCAGAGCGCCGGAAAGGTGCTCGGCGAAATAGCGCATCGGATGGCCCGAGAGGTGCGCGAACAGCTCGCGTCGGATGTCGACGCCGGTTCCGACGAGCGTGCGGCAGCCGAGCCAGCCGGCGAGACGCCACAGCGCGTTCTCGACCGCGATGAGCGTGATGAAGAAGGCGAGCGCCTGCCAGACCCGCCCGTGCCCCTCTTCGCCCGCCGCCATCGCGTCGACGAGAAGCTTCATTCCGTATTGCACGGCGACAGCGCACGCGGCCGCGGAAAGGATGAGAAGCACGACGCCCGTGAACTGCAGCGGCCGCAGGGCGAGATAGTGAGCCAGGAACGATCGTGGGCTCGTAAGAAACGGAGCGGGATGCGCGGTGGCCATGGTCGCTCACTCCGCCATTCCGACGAGCTTCAACGGCGCCTTCTGCGCGGCACCGAGCGACGCGAAGATCTCCTGCTGGCGCCGAAGCTCCTCGGCGAGAGGCTCGAATACCGGCCGGTGCCCGTCCCTCGAGGCGGCGCAGAAGAGCCCGACCTCGCAATGACGCTCGTTCTCCCACCCGGGATAGTCGATGATCGGGTAGATGCAGATCCCCTCGATCGGCACGCCCTTCGCCATCGCCGCCCGCACCTCGGCGCAAACGTAGAAGAGCCATGCCGCGCGGGCGCTGCCCTCCGCGCCAGTCTCGGTGATGGCGACGGGGCGCCCGTAGCGCTCGTAGGTCTCGCACAGAAGCTCGTTCAGCGGCCGGTACCGGGGATTGCCGAATTCGACCGTCGGGCCGGACAGAATCCATTGATTGTCGGAGTAGAAGTTGACGCCGACGACGTCGAGATACTCGGGCCTGCCGCCGAGCTCGGGCGCGAGACGCCCGGAGAGCATGTCGCGGGCCTCGAACTGCGCGTTGTGGTAGGCGGAGGCGGCGGCGACGTCGGCCGGCCGGTCCGATCGCGGAAGAACGTTGATCAGCGGATCGGAGTGAACGATCCGCGCGCGCTTGTCGACCTCCCAGACGGCTTCGATCCCGGCGATCGCCGCGCGCACGAGCTGGCGCTTCAGCTCGCCGGCACGCCCCTTCGTCGCCGGGTTGAACTTGGCGGCATCGCCTCCGGCCCAGGCCCAGAACGAGATCTCGTTGACGGGGCAGTAGAAGGGGATCTGGTCGGTCTCGTCGCGGACGATCCGTGCGGCGGCCCTCACGAAGCGCGCGAAGCGATCGACGAAGGCGGGCGACCAGATGTCGAGATCATCCGGCCAGCCGTAGTGACAAAGATCCCAGATCACCTGCACGCGGGCGTCCCGAGCCGCGCGCAGCATCGGCAGGAAGCTCGACCAGTCGAACCGGCCGGGGGCGGGCTCGATGAGATGCCAGCGCAGCCCGTCGCGCAGGGTGCGCAGCCCGTGCTCGACCGACCGAGCGTAGTCCTGCGCGACGAAGCGATCATGGCGCGTCGCCGCGATCATATCGAGGCGGCGACCGTCACGCCGGCGCTGCGTCGAGCACTCGAACCCGCCGATGAAAAAGCTGGAAAAGAGCTCGGGCGAAGGCATCGTCTCTCCCGCGTTCTCTGGCCAAGCACACGATGGCAATTCGATGGGAAGGCACCTATTCGGCGGCTGCAGGAGCTGCGACGCGGGCCTGCCCCGCCGCCTGCGGCGCCGCCCGTTCGCCGTCGCCGACCGCATGCGAGCGTTTGGTGCCCGTCAGTCGCGCGTAGACCGACAGCGCCTGCCCGACCACTTGGTCCATGTTGTAGTAGCGATAGGTCGCAAGACGGCCGACAAAGACGACGTTCGGCGTGGCATCGGCGAGCGCCTGGTATTTGCGATAGAGCTCCGCGTTTTCGGGCCGGGGAACCGGGTAGTAGGGGTCTCCGTCGGCCGACGGGTACTCGTGCGTGATGCTCGTCTTCGGATGCACCTGTCCCGTGAGGTGCTTGTATTCGGTGATGCGCGTATGCGGCACCGCTTCCGACGGGTAGTTCACGACGGCGACCGGCTGGAGATTTTCCTGGTCGAGGGTGCTGTGCTCGAAGCGCAGCGAGCGGTACGGAAGCTTGCCGAACCGGTAGTCGAAGAACTCGTCGATCGGTCCGGTGAAGATCAGCCTGTCGTAGCGGACCGCGTTCGCCACCTCGCGGAAGTCGGCGTTGAGCAGGATCTTGATGTTGGGGTGGTCGAGCATGTTCTCGAACATGCGCGTGAAGCCGTGGGCCGGCATCATCTGGAAACTGTCGGTGAAATACCGGTCGTCGGTGTTGGTGCGAGTCGGAACGCGGGCAGTCACCGCCTTGTCGAGCTCGGACGGATCCATTCCCCACTGCTTGCGCGTGTAGCCGCGGAAGAACTTCTCGTAGAGCTCGCGCCCGACCTGGCTGATGACGACGTCCTCCGATGTGCGGATGCGCGGCACGGGCTCGGCGCGTGCGGCGAACCATGCCCGGGCTTCCTCCTCGGACGAGAGATCGAGCCCGTAGAGCGTGTTGATCGTGGTGCGGTTGATCGGGATCGGCAGGAGCCTGCCGTCGACGAAGGCGCGGACCCGGTGCTCGTAAGGGCGCCACTTGGTGAAGCGGGAGAGATAGGCGGCGACCTCGGCCGAGTTGGTGTGGAAGATGTGCGGACCGTAGCGGTGAACGAGGATGCCGTGGTCGTCGTAGTGGTCGTACGCGTTTCCGCCGATATGCGGGCGGCGGTCGATCAGCAGGACGCGCTTGTTCGATCCGGCGGCGAGGCGCTCGGCGAGCACGCTGCCGGCGAACCCGGCGCCGACGATGAGATAGTCGAAGCCGGCGCGCGCGACCCTGAAGCCTCCCGCAGGCTCCACCCCTGTGCGCAGATGTCGGGATGATCCGTTGCAACCGTTCGCAGGCGTGCTCGCAAGCGGTTTCTCCGTCATACGGCGAGTTCCGCCATTCGAGCCCAGGTCCTGTCCCACGATGTTTCGGCAAGCAGCCGGTCGATCCTCTCGAGCCGGAGGGCGCGCCGGTCCGCCTCTCTCAGCGTCGCAGCGATCGCGGCGACGAACTCGGGAACGGTGCGCGCGATCCGCACGATCCCGGGATCGCCGTACATGCGCACGACGTCTTCGATCGGGGTCGAGACGACGGGCTTGCCGGCGGCGAGATACTCCGGCGTCTTCGTCGGGCTGATGAAGCGGGTCGACTCGTTGAGCGCGAAGGGCATGAACGCGACGTCCCAGCCCGCGAGATAGGCCGGCAGCTCCTCGTACTTCTTGGCGCCGAGATAATGGATGTTCGCTCTCCTCGGCAGTGCGGCAGGATCGAGCTTCACGACGGGCCCCAGCAGTACGAGCTGCCAGTCGGGACGGGCGTCGGCGAGACCCGCCACGAGGTCGATGTCGAGCCGCTCGTCGAGAACCGCGTAATGACCTATTCGAGGCCGGCCGATCGCCGCCTGATCGGACGGATCGGCGGTCGGGCGCCGCGCCGTTCGGAAGTGCGCAACATCCACGCTGCTCGGAAAGGCGTGGACGTTGCGGTGCCGATGCCGCTTTGCCTCGAAAAGGCTATAGCCTCCGGTGAAGACCACGTCCGCTGCGCTCAAGAGCTCCTTCTCGCGGTCGAGAAGCGCGGGCGGCGCGCCGCGGAACGCGGAGAGCTCGTCCATGCAGTCGTAGACCACCTTCCGGGCGTCGAGATGAGCCGAGAAAGGGCGCATCATCGGCGTGTAGTACCAGAGCACGGGAGCGGCGATCCTTTCGGCGGCAACGAAACGGTCGAGGAGAGAACGCATCGCCTCGGTCTGCGCGCGCTCGTCGAGGCCGTGAGGAAGTCGTGGCACCAGGATGACGACCCCGTTCTGCGCCGCATGGCGTTCGAGCACCGGCTCCTCGGTGCCGCCGAACACGGGCTCCTCATGAAAGAACACCCGCATCGTGGCGGCGAAACGGGTCATCAGGTGCTGCGGCCGCTGGAAGACGAAGTGCCAGCGAAGATGCGAAAAGCAGATGAGCGCGGGCCGCTCGACGCTGCGCCCTGGCGCCTCGCCGCGCGAGCGCCGCTCGACGACATCGCCACGCTCGTAATCGCCACGTTCGTAGCCGAAAGCGGTTTCGTACTGGTTCACGCTGCCCCCCTGGAAAGGCTTCTCAAGAACAGGGGCCAAAACCAGCAGTTCCCTCCTGAACCAACGATAAAATCGCCAATCATCATTCCCAACCAAGACGCCAGACAACAAAGGTTCGGTCGTCGTCTTACGGAAGCAGCGAGAACGAGAGCGGCGCCGCGTTTATGCCATGAGCGATTCATTTTCTGCGGAGCGCGTCGGGAAAGATCGTAAGGGTCGAATGGAGGTCCATCAGAAATCGACGTCGGCTCGCGACAAACCGCCCGCGTGGCGGCGAGCCGTCGCGGCGCTCGGGCTGACGAGCGCGCAAGCCGAGTTTCTCGCCGCGCACGATTTCGACGCGGAGAGGTTCCTCGAGCTGCAGGATGGAATACGGCGCGGCACCTTGAGCGAGGCGAGCGCGATCTACGCGGGCCGGCTCGAAATTCCGCCGCGAGAGGAGATTCCCGATTTGCCGGAGCGAGGGTCGCGGAACGCGGAAGAGCTCGCGAGCGCGGGCGACGCGGCCTTCCGGCGAGGCGAAGTCGCCGTCGTGGTGATCGCGGGCGGGATGGCGACGCGGTTCGGCGGCGGGGTGAAGGCGGCCGTCGACGTTGTTCCCGGATGCTCGTTTCTGAAGGCGAAGCTGAAGGACGCTCGCGAAACGGGCAGACGCGCGGGCGCCGAAATTCCATTCTGCGTGATGACGTCTTTCGCGACGAAGGACGGAATCGTTCGCCATCTCGTCGACCGAGGGCTCGACGGGCCCGACATCCATGTCTTCGAGCAGACCGCGTCGATCCGACTGACCCCGAACGGCGAGATCTTTCGCGGCAGAGACGGCGAGCCGTCCTACTACGCGCCAGGTCACGGTGACTTTTTCGAGGCCTTTCGAAAATGCGGCCTCAGGGACGAGCTCGCGGCGAAAGGCGTCCGGTACATCTTCTTCTCGAATGTCGACAATCTCGGCGGGACGCTCGATGCGCGCATCATCGGCTGTCACGTTCGCCACGGGCGCGACATGACCGCGGAGGTGACACCCAATATCGGGCAGGACAAGGCGGGCTGCGCCGTCGTAGCTGACGGCCGGCTCCGCCTCATGGAAGGATTTCGGCTGCCCGAGGACGCGCCGACTTTTCCGGACCTCTCGATCAACAGCTTCGTCTTTTCGATCGATGCCCTCGCGAGGGAAATTCCCCTCGTAAGCCATCTTGTCCGCAAGGAGGTCGAGGGGCGCCCCGCGCTCCAGGCGGAACGCGTCACCTGCGAGGCGACCGAGGCGCTCGACGCCGCAGGGAACCCGCTTCTCTCGCTCGCCTGCATTCGCGTCCCGAGGTCCGGGGGGGCGGGTTCCTTCTTCGATGGCCGCTTCTATCCCGTGAAGGAGCCGGCCGATCTCGAGCGGGTTCGCGAACGGCTCCTCGAAACGAAAAAGACGCAGCACCAGTGAGCGAGGAGGGCCGACTTTCGCCGGAGACGATCGCGAGCCTGCGGACGGAGCTGCTCGAACGGCACCCCGACCTGGAGGGCGAGCGGGTCCGCCTCTTCTCCGCCTCCGGCCGCATCAATCTTCTCGGCGAGCATACCGACTACAGCGACGGGTTCTGCCTTCCGGCTGCGACGAATCGGCGGGTCGCAGGGGCGTTCGCGTCCGCGCCGGACGAAAGGCCGCGGATCGTCGTCCACTCGCGGCGCTTCGCGAGCGACGCGGATTTCTGCCTCGAGGAAATCCCCGAGCTGCCGCCCGGCGACTGGCGGCGCTACGTCGCCTCCACGGCGAAGGTGCTGCGGGTGGAGGCAGCGCGGCGCGGGGTGCCGCTCGCAGGGATGCGGGGGGTGATCGACAGCGACATTCCCGTCGGCAGCGGACTTTCCTCGTCGGCGGCGCTCGAACTTCTGATCCTGAACGCGTGGAGCCGGCTCTCGGGCGTCGAGCTGTCGCCGCGCGAGCTGGCGCTTCTGGGGCAGAAGGCGGAATGGGAGTACGGCGTCCAGTGCGGGATTCTCGATCAGCTGGCGATCGTCAACGGGCGAAAAGGGGAGGTGTCTCTTGTCGATTGCCGGACCCTGGAGGCCACGCCGATCAGGATCGCGCTGAACGGGTTCTGCTTCCTCATCGGGTTCACGAAGGAGCGGAGCCTCGTCGCCTCGGAGTACAACGCGCGGCGCGAAGAGTGCCGGCGCGCGGCTGAAGTCCTCCGCGACGCGAGCGGCCGCAAGGATATCCGCGCTTTGCGGGACGCCGATCCCGAGCTCGTCGCTCGATATGCCGCCGAGCTCGAGGCCGTCGGCGCACGCGAAGGGATGAAGCTCCTCCCTCGCGCCGAGCACGTCGTCAACGAGAATGCGCGCGTCCATCGTGCGGTGGACGCCTTGCAGCGCGGCGACGTCGCCGCGTTCGGCGCGCTCATGCTCGAAACGCATCGCTCGCTCGCCGAGAAGTTCGAGGTGAGCAGCCCTGAGCTCGATGCGATGGTGGATGCGGTTCTCGCCTTCTCGGCCCGATCGGGCACGCCTTCCTGGGCCCGCATGATGGGCGGCGGCTTCGGCGGCCCGGTTCTCATTCTCGCGCCCGCCGATGCGGCGGAAACGCTCATGGAGAGGGTCGGCGAGCTCTACCGTCGTGCGACGATGAGCGAGGGGCGTTTCTGGACGGTCGAGATCGAGGACGGGCTGCAGGAGCTCGGCTGATCGGCCCAAGTCGACGAATTTCGTTCAGCTTTCATTAACCATACTTGCCCGAGACTCCTTCCCACGGGACGGAGCCGACGAGCAGCGCCTACCCGCCCCGTTCAGATCCCGAAACGAGGCTCGATCGAGCCCGAGAACGCGACAAGGCGGTTGGCGATGCGGCGTGAGATTCAGTCTCTCGACGGCAAGTGGGACTTTGCTTTTTGCGGCGACCGGATTGTCGCTCTCGATGAGGTAGCCTCCTGGCGCACGATCCACGTGCCGGGGCCCTGGCAGGCGCAGCACGACGATCTCCGGGAGCGGAACGGGCGCGCCTGGTACAGGCGGCAGATCGAGATCGCGCCCGACTGGGTCGGCGCATCCGTCTATCTTCGCTTCGGCGCGGTCAATTACTTCGCGGTCGTCTACGTCAACGGCGTCGAAGTCGGGCGCCACGAGGGCGGCTACCTGCCGTTCGAGTTCGAGATCGGCGGCGCGCTTCGCGCCGGAACCAACGCGATCGCGGTGCATGTGACAGCGCCGACCGACGACCCCGACGCCTATCCCGATTATCCCTTCGCCGAGGTGCCTTTCGGCAAGCAGAGCTGGTATGGGCCGCTCGGCGGCATCTGGCAGTCCGTCTCCCTCGAGCGTCGCTCCGCCGACCACATCGCGGGCATCAGGGTGCGGCCGAGCCTCGCCGAGGCGACGGTCGAGGTCGACGTTCGGCTCGCGCGGCCGCTTCCGTCGGCGCATCACGTCGAAGTCGATGTCTCGGCGCCCTCGGGCGAGCTCGTCGCCGCCGGCGCCGTTACGGCAGCGGCGGGGGCGGAGAGGGCGAAGCTCCGCTTGACGGTGCCGACGCCCCGAGCCTGGTCGCCGGAGGAGCCGAATCTCTACCGGATCTCGACAGCGCTGCGGAAAGACGAGCTGCTTCTCGACGAGCAGTCGGACGCGTTCGGCTTCCGCACGGTCGAGGTCAAGGACGGACGAATCCATCTCAACGGCGCGCCGATCTACCTGCGCGCCGCCCTCGACCAAGACTACTACCCGGACGGCATCTGCACGCCGCCGTCGGAAGGCTTCCTCGAGGACCAGTTCCGCAAGGCGAAGGAACTGGGGCTCAACTGCCTGCGCTGCCACATCAAGGTTCCGGACCCCCGCTACTACGCCGTGGCGGACAGGGTGGGCCTTCTCGTCTGGACCGAGCTGCCGAACACCGGCCGCCTGACGGAAGCCTCCAAGGCGCGGCTGGAAGCGACGCTCCGCGGCATCGTCGAGCGCGACGGCAACCATCCGTCGATCATCTGCTGGACGATCATCAACGAGAACTGGGGCACCGATCTCGTCCACGACGCGACCCATCGCGCCTGGCTCAATCGCACCTATCACTGGCTGAAGGAGTTCGACCCGACGCGTCTCGTCGTGGACAACTCGCCGCTCGATCCGAGCTTCCATGTCGAGACAGACATCCAGGACTTCCACTTCTATGCCGCGATACCGGACCACCGCGCATCGTGGGAAGGCTTCGTCGAGCGCATGGCGTCGCGGCCCGACTGGACTCATAGCCCGCACGGCGATGCGAGGCGCAGCGGGAAAGAGCCGCTGATGTGTTCCGAGTTCGGCAATTGGGGGCTCCCGAATCCCGAGCTGCTGCGCGACGCCGACGGCCGGGAGCCGTGGTGGTTCGAGACCGGCCACGACTGGGGCGAGGGCGTCATGTACCCGCACGGCGTCCAGAACCGGTTCCGCGCCGCGGGCCTCGAGAGCGTCTTCGGAACGTTCGAGAACTTCGTCGAAGCCGCGCAGTGGCAGCAATACCGCGCGCTCAAGTTCCAGATCGAGACGATGCGGCGGCGGCCGGAGCTCGCCGGCTACGTCATCACCGAGTTCACCGATTGCCATTGGGAGTCGAACGGGCTCCTCGACATGCGCCGCAATCCGCGGGCGTTCCATCACGCCTTCGCGGCCTTCAACGCCGAGACGGTGGTGGTGCCGCGCTGGGAGCGTCTCGCCTACTGGTCGGGCGAGAGGGTTGCTTTCGCAGCAGCGGTGGCGAATGGCGGCGGCGCGAAGCTCGAAGGCACGGAGCTGCGCTGGAGTCTTGATGCGGGCGGGATCGGCGACGCGGCCGAGCTGTCTGTCGCCCCCGTTTCGGTGAGCCCGGAGATCACCGCGGCCTTCGATGCCCCGAGCGTCGAACGAGCCGAGATGCACCGGGTCGAGCTCGAGCTCGACCGGGGCGGCGACGTGCTGGCGACGAACCATCTCGACCTCGCGATCTTCCCGAAGCGCGTCGCTCCGCCTCTGGGGCGCCTCGCGGCCTGGTCTGACGATGCGGCGCTGCGCGACCGCCTAGCGGCTCTCGGCTATGCGATTGCCGAGACGGAGGCGGGGGCGGACGTGCTCGTCCTCACGCATGCCGGCGAGGACGTCGCCTCGAAGATCCGCAACGGCGCCAGCGTCGTCCTCCTGCTCGACGCCGCGGAGGAGCTGCAGCCGATCTTCCCGCATTGGCAGGCGGTCCGGGTCGTGCCGCGCCAGGGCAGCATGTGGCTCGGCGCCTGGGCCTCGACATTCTCCTGGGTGCGTCGGAAGGGTGCTTTCGCACGCCTGCCCGGCGGGCCGCTGATCGATCACACTTTCGACCGGGTCATCCCGGGCTGCGTGATCGCGAACTGCAATACCTGGGATTTCCAGTCGCGCGTCCATGCGGGGATCGTGGTGGGCTGGGTCCACAAGCCGGCCGCGCTCGTCGTCGAACGCGAGTACGGGCGGGGCAAGATGGCCGCCACGACGCTCCGCCTCCTTCAGGATCCTCCCGGCGCCGATCCGGTCGCGACGACGATTCTCGACGCGCTGATCGAGATCGCCGTGACCCGCCAGGGGGAGAAACGCAATTCGGGAGAGGAGGAGAAAGCCGGCGTGCTTTCCGGATGAGCACGGCGTGAGTCCGCACCGCCCGAGAACAGCCGCACCTTCGACCCGTTGGAGAAGAACCTTTGATCGCCTGCTCCGGGAGCACGTTCGGCCCCCTCGAAGTCTGGGGGGGACTTGAAGCGAGCGTCGTGCGCGTCGACCACGACATCGTCGATCAGATTCGACTGACCGGACATGACCGGCGGAAGTCGGACCTCGATGCCTTCGCCGCGCTCGGGCTGAAGGCGATCCGTTATCCCATCTTGTGGGAGCGGGTGGCGCCGGGGACCCTGGCGGATGCCGACTGGCGCTGGTGCGACGAGCGGCTCGGACGCCTGCGCGAGCTCGGCGTGTGGCCGATCGTCGGCCTCCTGCATCATGGGCAAGGCCCCTCGCACACGAATCTTCTCGCGAGCGACTTTCCTCAGAAGTTCGCCGCTTACGCGGCCGCGGTGGCGGCACGCTATCCCTGGGTCGACGCGTACACGCCGATCAACGAGCCCCTTACGACCGCGCGCTTCTGCGGCCTCTACGGCCTCTGGCAGCCGCACGCCCGCGATCCTCGGGTGTTCGCCCGCATTCTCGTCAATCAGATCCGCGCGACGCAGCTCGCCATGCGCGCGATCCGCTCGATCAATCCGAAAGCGCAGCTCGTTCAGACCGAGGACCTCGGCAAGGCGCACAGCACGGAGCGGCTGAGCTACCAGGCCGAGTTCGAGAACGAGCGGCGCTGGCTCACCTTCGATCTTCTCACGGGCCGCGTCGACGCCCGGCACACGCTCTGGCAATACCTCGCCGAGGCGGGCGTCGCCTCCGATCTCGAGGCGATCGCGGCCGATCCCTGCCCGCCCGACATCCTTGGCATCGATCATTACCTCACCAGCGAGCGCTTCCTCGACGAAAGGATCGACGCCTACCCCGAGTGGACGCACACGAGAAACGGGCGCGACACCTACGCGGATGTCGAGGCGATCCGCGTCGTCGCCGACGGCGTGCGGGGCCCGGAGCGGCTCGGCGGCGACGCGTGGGAACGCTACCGGCTGCCGATCGCCTTCACCGAGGCGCACAACGCGTGCACGCGCGAGGAGCAGCTGCGCTGGTTCAAGGATGTCTGGGACGGAGCCGTCCGCCTGCGCGAGGCCGGCGTCGACGTCCGCGCCGTCACCGCCTGGGCGCTGCTCGGGGCGTTCGACTGGAACAGCCTCATGACCCGCCGCGTGGGGCATTACGAGTCGGGGGTCTTCGACATCCGCGGCGAGAAGCCCCGGCCGACGGCGCTCGCATGGCTGATCCGCAGCCTCGCGACGCGGGGCGAGGCGGAACATCCGGTGCTGGATGCGCCGGGATGGTGGCGACGCGCCGACCGCTTCACCTACACGCCGGTTCGCTCGGCCTCGCCCGAGGCGCCGGAACTCCCGCGCCGTCGAGCTCCGAAGCATCAGCGTGCGCCGATCCTCGTCGCAGGCGGCGGCGGCGCCTTTGCGAGCGCCGTCGTGCGGGAATGCGAGCTGCGCGGATTGGAGGTCGAAGCCCTGACGCGCGCCGGCCTCGACATCGCCGATCCCGACTCGGTCGCGCACGCGCTCGATCGGGTTCGCCCGTGGGCCGTCGTCAATGCGGCCGGCTTCACGCGCGTCGCCCGCGCGGAAACGGCGGTCGAGCAGTGCTGGCGCGACAACGTCGTGGGCGCAGCGACTCTCGCCGACGCGTGTCACCGAAAAGGCGTTCCCTTCCTCGGCTTTTCCTCCCATCTCGTCTTCGATGGACGACGGGCGTCGGCTTACACCGAGAATGACGCCGTTGCCCCGCTCGGCATCTACGGCATGTCGAAAGCGGCCGCGGAAGACGCCGTCCTGTCCCGGTGCCCGGGAGCGCTCGTCGTCCGCGCGGGCCCTGCGTTCGGGCCCTGGCACGAGCGCAATCTCCTCGCCGAGCTCGAGCGCAGGCTTGCTGCCGGCGAAACCGGCATCCTCGTTCCCGACTCGGTGGTGACGCCCAGCTATGTCCCCGATCTCGTCAGCCGATCGCTCGATCTGCTGATCGATGGCGAAGCGGGCCTCTGGCATCTCGCGAATGCGGGACCCGTGAGCATCGTGGATTGGGTAACCGAAATCGCCGCAGCGGTCGGAGGGGACGCATCGGCGGTGCGGGCGGCATGCCGCGCCTGGGCCGACGCGCTGCGGCCGTCCAACAGCGCCCTCGCGTCGAGGCGAGGATCCGTGATGCCGTCGCTGGAAGACGCCCTCGCGCGCTATGTCGATTGGCGAAGACGGCATCCGGCCGTGCCTGCCGAGCCGGTCGCGGCCTCGGCGGCGGCCTGAGGGCCCGGCGCGTCCGATACCGCTCTTCTGCGGGCCGGCGCGGCGGAGCGCTGCACCTCAGCCCGTCTCTCCGATCGTCTGCCGGAAGCGCGCGAGCGCATAGCCGAAGAGGCCGGCGCCGATGATGCCGAGCGCGAGGAATTGCGGCCAGACGACGGAGAATCCGGCGCCACGAAAGAGAATCGCCTGCGCCAGCATCACGAAATGCGTGGTCGGCGCGGTCAGCATGACGTATTGCACCGCCTCCGGCATGCTCTCGCGCGGCGTCATTCCACCCGACAGCATCTGAAGCGGAATGACGATCAGGATGAAGAGGAGCGCGAACTGCGGCATAGAGCGCGCGAAGGTGCCGAGGAAAATGCCGAGCGACGTGGTCGCGAACAGGTTCACCGCCGCGCCGGCAAGAAAGAGCGCGACCGATCCTTCGATGGGGACCTGCATTAGACCCTGAACCACCACGGCGAGGGAGAACGCACAGGCCGCGAGCACGACGATCGCCATCGCCCAGATCTTCGCGGTCATGATCTCGAACGGGGTCACGGGCATGACGAGGAGGTGCTCGATCGTGCCGTGCTCGCGCTCGCGAATGAGGGCTGCGCCGGTCAGGATGATCGACAGCATCGTGACCTGGTTGATGACTTGGACGACGGCGCCGAACCACGATCTGTTCAGCTCCGGATTGAACCGCGCCCGCAGCACCAGATCGATCGAAGGCGCGTCGGAGCCCTGATAGCGCTGTGCGAAGGCGCGGACCTCGTTGCCGACGATTTCCTGAATGTATCCGCTTCCGGTGAAGGCCTGGCTCATCCGGGTCGCATCGACATTGAGCTGAATCGTCGGGCTGCGACCGGCGAGGAGGTCGCGCTGGAACTCGGTCGGGATGTCGAGCGCGAAGGTGTCGAGGCCGGCATCCATCCGGGCGTCCATCTCCGCATGCGTGATGAGGACGGGAGGGACGAAGTAGGGCGGATAGAACGCGTCGATGATGCGCGCGGAAAGGGGCGAGCGGTCCTCGTCGACGATGGCGATCGTCGCCCGGTTCAGCGACTCCGGCAGCGCCGTCGCCGCCGCGTAGACGGAGAAGGTGAAGGCGTAGATGATCAGCGCCATCATTATCGGGTCGCGCGCGAGGCCGCGCAGCTCCTTGACGCCGAGGTGCAGGATGTTGGCGATCCGCACGGGGTCAGGTCTCCTGCTTTCTCAGAAGCAGTGCGGTGAGACCGATCAGCAGCGGGACGGCGATCAGCAGGGGAACGAACGACATCCCGAGGTCTGAAAAGCCGAGCGCCTTCGCGAAAGCGCCGCGCGAAATCGTCAGGTAATGCGTCGTGGGGAAAATCTTTCCGACGAGCCGCCCGGCTCCTTCGAGCGAGGAAACCGGGTCGAGGAGGCCGGAGAATTGCGTCGCGGGGATCATCGTCAGGACCGCGGTGCCGAAGAGCGCGGCGATCTGGCTGCGCATGAAGGTCGAGATCAGAAGCCCCATCGCCGTTGCCGCGCCGACATAGAGGATCGATGCAGCGGTGAGCGCCAGGAAGCTGCCTTTGAGCGGCACGCCGAAAACCGTGACGGCGAGCGCCGCCAGCAGGAAGAAATTGAGCGTGCCGAGGACGACGTAGGGGATCTGCTTTCCGAGCAGGAACTCGAGGCGGCTGACTGGCGTCACGTAGAAGTTGACGATCGCGCCGAGCTCCTTCTCCCGAACGACGCTGAGCGCGGTCAGCATCGCCGGAATCAGCAAAAGCAGCAACGGAATGACGGCCGGAACGATCGCCACGATGCTCTCGACATCGGGGTTGTAGCGGAAACGCGTCTCGATTTGGACGAGTGGCGCGACGGCGTTCTCCCCGCGCGCACGTGCCGCCATCCGGGTCAGCCAAGTCGAATGCATGCCTTGGACGTAGCCGCGCACGGTGTCCGCGCGCTGCGGCATGGCGCCGTCGATCCAGGCGCCGACTTCGACGGGGCGGCCCCGTGAAACGTCGGCGCCGAAGCCAGGCGGGATCTCGATCGCGAGAGCGAGCTCTCCCGATCGCATCCTCCGGTCGAGATCGTCGTAATTGACGATGGGCTCCTTCTCGATGAAGTAGCGCGACCCGGAGATTTCGAGCGCGTAATCGCGGCTGATGGTCGTGTCGTCGCGGTCGAGCACGGCGAACGTCAAGTCCTCGACGTCCATGCTGATTCCGTACCCCATGATGAACATGAGGATGATGCTGCCGAGCCCGGCCATCGTCATGCGGATAGGGTCGCGCAGGAGCTCGAGCGCTTCGCGCCAAGCGTAGCTGAACATGCGGCGCGGGTCGAAGGCGCGCCGGCGAGGCATTCCTTCGGCTTCAGCAGACGGTGCGGGCGGGACCGGAGGGGGCGTCTGCGCCTCGTTCGCGACGCCCTCTACCGCGCTCTCGGCAACGGCTTCCTCGAGATATTCGATGAACGCCTCCTCGAGATTGGCGACGCCGCGTCGTTCGATGAGGGCGCTCGGCGCGTCGCTGACGAGGACGCGCCCGGCATGCATGAACGAGATGCGGTCGCAGCGCTCGGCCTCGTTCATGAAATGGGTCGAGATGAAGATCGTGACGCGGTCGCGCCGCGAAAGCTCGATCATGATGCGCCAGAACTCGTCGCGCGCCACGGGGTCGACGCCCGAGGTCGGCTCGTCGAGGATCAGGATTTCCGGGCGATGGATCATCGCCACCGCGAGAGACAGCCGCTGGCGCTGCCCGAGAGGCAGCGCGCCCGGAAGGCTGTCGAGAATCTCGACGAGACCGAAGCGCGTCGCCATCTCTTCGATGCGGGCTTCGATCGTTTCTTCAGGCAGACCGAAAAGGCGCGCGTGCAGCTCGAGATTCTGCCGCACCGTCAGTTCGGAGTAGAGCGAGAAGCCCTGCGACATGTAGCCGACATGGCGGCGGGTCTCGAGGTCGCGGGGGTCGACCTCCTGGCCGAACAGCCACGCCCTGCCTTCCGTTGCGGGCAGGAGGCCGGTCAGCATCCTCATCGTCGTGGTCTTGCCGCAGCCGTTCGAGCCGAGGAAGCCGAAGATCACGCCGCGCTCGATCCGGAAGCTCACGTCGTCGACCGCGACGAAATCGCCGAAACGCTTCGTGAGGCCCTGGGCCTCGATCGCCACTGCGCCTTTCTCGTCGTCCGGGCGGGGAAGGATCTCGACCGGCCGATACCCGCGCCGCTTCTCTTCGGGAAGAAGCGCGATGAAGGCGGCGTCCAGGGATCGCGCGCCGGTCCTTTGCAGCAGCTCGTCCGGCCTTCCGGTCGCGAGGACCTTGCCGGCGTCCATCGCCACCAGCCAGTCGAAGCTCGCCGCCTCCTCCATGTAGGCAGTGGCGACGAGGATGCTCATTCCGGGGCGGTTCGCGCGGATCCGGGCGATGAGGTCCCAGAACTGGCGCCGCGACAGCGGGTCGACGCCGGTGGTCGGCTCGTCGAGGATGAGCAGGTCCGGATCGTGAATGAGCGCGCAGCAGAGGCTGAGCTTCTGCCGCATGCCGCCCGAGAGCTTGCCCGCGGGCCTGTCGAGGAAAGGCGCGAGCCCGGTGCTTTCGGTGAGCTGAGCGATGCGGCGCTTCCGTTCTGCGCGATCGTGCCCGAAGAGCCGGCCGAAGAAGTCGATGTTTTCGGCGACGGAAAGCGTCGGGTAGAGATTCTTTCCAAGACCCTGGGGCATGTAGGCGATGCGTGGTCCGACGCGCCGGCGATGGCGTGCATCGGCGATGTCGTCTCCGAGAACCTCGATCGTGCCGGTCTGGAGAGCGCGGGCGCCGGCGACCAGCGACAAGAGGCTCGACTTGCCGACGCCGTCGGGACCGATGAGCCCGACACGGCAGCCGGACGGCAGGTCGAGCGACACCGCATCTAGCGCCCGTACGCCCCGGTACCGAAGCCCAACTTCGCGCAGGCGCGCGACGGGGACGGAGTCGGCAGGCGAAGTCACTGCAGCACGTTGACCTGGAGCTCCGCAGGCCACTCGGCCTTCGGATCGAGCTGCACATAGGCAACGCCCGGAAGGCCCGTCTTGACCTGGGTGATGTATTTCCGCAGGAGATCGGGAGAAATCTGCGCCTTCACGCGGAACATCAGCTTCTCCCGCTCCTGCTCGGTCTCCACCGTCTTGGGCGTGAACTGCGCGACGTCGGACACGAACGATACCTTCGCCGGAATGACGACCTGTGGTGCGGCGTCGAGAACGAGGCGTACATCGGCGCCGAGCGCAGTTCTTCCTGCCTGCGCCGTGGGCAGGAAGAAGGTCATGTAGACGTCGCCGAGATCCACCAGGTTGAGCACCCGGCCGCCGGCCGCGAGCACCTCGCCCGGCTCCGCGGTGCGATACTGGACGCGGCCGTCCCGCGGCGATCTCAACGTACTGTCCTCGATGTCGGCCACGATGCGCTGAAGCGTGGCCTTGGCGGCCTCGACCTCCGCCTGAGCGCTGACCACCTGCGCCTCTGCGGTGCCGATCGCCGCATCGGCCGCGGCCGACTGCGCTTGCGCGGCGCTGACGGCAGCCTTGGCGGCTTCGAACTGCGCCCGGTGATCGTCGAGCGTCTGGATCGCGGCGGTTCCGGTCGCCGCGAGCTCCTCCGTCCGCGCCAGGCGTCGCCGTGCCGCCTCGAGCTCGGCTTCGCGTTGAGCGACCGTCGCCTCTGCCGCTCTCTTCTCGGCCTGGCGTTGGCCGACTTGGCTGCGCGCCGTCTCGACCGCTATCTCCGCGCGCTTGACGTAGGCTTCGGCTTCCCGGCGCTGCGCTTCCAGAACCGAGGTGTCCATCCGCGCGAGGACGTCGCCGGCGCGGACGAAGGCGCCCTCCTTGACGAGAATTTCTTGGACGCGGCCGGCGATCTTGGTGGCGACGTCGATTTCGGTCGCTTCGACGCGCCCGTTTCCCCTGGCGAAGCCTTCGGGAAGCGGATTGGGCTGGAACCAGCGCCACGCGATGACGGCCGCAAGAACGCAGGCGATCACGACCGCCAGCTGAAAAATTCGACGCGAGCCCCGCTTCATTCCCTGCTCCGGTGGTTTCGTCCTCGGAATGCGATCGGACCCAGTCTCGCGGCAAGTCGCTTTGAGGTAGAGCAATGCGGCCGCGCCTCGAGCGGCGCATTTCTAAGGGGTTTTCCGCGACAGCGTGCGCCTGCGGCTCGCGGCTCGCGCTCTCGGGAGAATCATCGGCGCGGGCGGCACATGGTTTCCCTGTCCTCCGCGCGAGCCCGATCTAGCTCCGTTGGCGGCGCAGAGACAAGAAGGAGGCTGACGATGGCGACAGACGTTGTTGCGTGGTTCGACTCCCTCGGCGTCGATGATGTTCCGAAAGTCGGCGGGAAGAACGCGTCCCTCGGCGAGATGATCCGCAGCCTCAAAGGGGAAGGCATTCGCGTGCCCGACGGCTTCGCCACCACGGCTGATGCCTATCGCGACTATGTCTCGGCGAACGGCATCGAGGCGACGCTCTCGCAGCGCCTCGAGGCGCTGAAGAGCGGCAAGGCCTCGCTGCAGGAGACGGGCATGGCGCTGCGGCAGGCGTTTCTCGACGGCGCGTTTCCCGCCGCGACGGAAGCGGCGATCCGCGAAGCCTATCACGAGCTCTGCCGCCGCTCCGGCATTCCCGATGTCGCGGTCGCCGTCCGGAGCAGCGCCACGGCGGAGGACCTGCCCGACGCGAGCTTCGCCGGGCAGCAGGAAACTTTCCTCAACGTGCGCGGCGAACGCGACCTGCTCGAGGCGTGTCGGCGCTGCTACGCTTCGCTCTTCACGGACCGTGCCATCAGCTATCGCGAAGCGAAGGGGTTCGACCATCTGAAGGTCGCCCTTTCGGTCGGGGTGCAGCGCATGGTCCGCTCCGACCTCGCCGGTTCGGGGGTGATGTTCTCGATCGATACCGAGACCGGGCTGCCGAGCGTCGCCGTCATCAATGCCGCGTGGGGCCTCGGCGAGAGCGTCGTGCAAGGGATGGTCGACCCCGACAAGTACCTCGTCTTCAAGCCGCATCTCTCCGACCGCTCGCTGCGGCCGATCATCGAGAAGACGCTCGGCGGCAAGGAGCGCAAAATCGTCTACGCCGCCGGAGGCAGTGCGCGGACCGCCATCGTCGACACGGACTGGCGCGAGCGTCGCTCCTTCGTTCTGAGCGACGACGAGATCCTGGAGCTCGGACGCTGGGCGGTCGTGGTGGAGCGGCACTACGGCCGCCCGATGGATATGGAGTGGGCCAAGGACGGGGAGACGGGCGAGCTCCACATGGTCCAGGCCCGCCCCGAAACGGTGCAGTCCGCCGATCGATCGACGGTGCTGAGGACGTACCGGCTGAAGCAGAAGGGAAGGCGTCTCGTTTCCGGCGCTGCGGTCGGCCGGTCGATCGCCGTCGGCGAGGCCTGCGTCATTCACAGCGTCGACGACATCGACCGCTTCCGGCCCGGCGCGATTCTGGTGACCGAGATGACGGACCCCGACTGGGTTCCGGTGATGAAGACGGCCGCTGGAATCGTCACCGATCACGGCGGCACGACGAGTCACGCCGCGATCGTCAGCCGCGAGCTCGGCGTTCCCGCGGTGGTCGGCACCGGGCAGGCGACCCGGATCCTGCGCGACCGACAGGCAATCACCCTGTCCTGCGCCGAAGGCGACCAGGGTCACGTCTACGAGGGCGAGCTGCCGTTCGAGACGGTCGAGGCGAACCTCGACGAGCTGCCGCGGACGCGAACGGCGATGATGGTGAACATCGCCAGCCCCGGCAGCGCCTTCCAATGGTGGCGGCTGCCCGCGAAGGGCGTCGGTCTCGCCCGGATGGAGTTCATCATCAACAACATCATCAAGATCCACCCGATGGCGCTGGTTCATCCCGAGCGGGTCGCGGATCAGGAGGCGCGTCGCCGGATCGACGAGCTGACCCGCGGCTTCGCCGACAAGACCGAGTACTTCGTCGAGACGCTCGCGCTCGGCATCGGGAAGATCGCTGCGCCGTTCCATCCGCATCCGGTCATCGTCCGGCTCAGCGATTTCAAGACGAACGAGTACGCGCACCTCATCGGGGGCGCCGGCTTCGAGCCGAAGGAGGAGAACCCGATGCTCGGGTTCCGCGGCGCCTCGCGGTACTACGACGATCGATATCGGGAAGGGTTCGCGCTCGAATGCCGGGCGCTGCGCCGGGTGCGCGATGTCATCGGGTTCCGGAACGTGATCGTGATGGTGCCGTTCTGCCGGACGCCGGCCGAGGCGGACCGAGTGCTGGCGGTGATGGCGGAGAACGGCCTCGCCCGCGGCGAAAACGGGCTCGAAGTCTATATGATGTGCGAGATTCCCTCGAACGTGATTCTCGCAGAGGAATTCGCGAAGCGCTTCGACGGGTTCTCGATCGGATCCAACGATCTCACTCAGCTCGTGCTCGGCGTGGATCGGGATTCGGGCGAGCTGGCGGGACTCTTCGACGAGCGCAACGAGGCCGTGAAACGCATGATCGCGGAGGCGATCCGAAACGCGCATGCCGCCGGAATCAAGGTCGGCATCTGCGGGCAGGCGCCGAGCAACTATCCCGATTTCGCGGCCTTCCTTGTCGAGAAGGGCATCGATTCCATCTCGCTGAATCCGGACAGCTTCGTCGCTACGGTACCGTACATTGCGGAGGCCGAGCGCCGCCTCGGCATGGCTCCGAGCTGAGCCGTCGGAATGAATCGCGGCCGCCTGTTTTCGGGAAAGAAAAACTTGGGCAGGTTTTTCCAGACTATGGATCGCCGATTGAAATCTCTTTCCGAGTAATAGCGTTAAGGGAAATTGACTTCGCACAGGAGGTCAGGAGACGCTTCGACACTTACTCCAAGTCTGGCTCAGGCGCGATCGCGCGGGGGGCGGCGCCCAACTCGACAATCGTGACTGATTTTTCGGATTCGAGAGGAGGCCGATCGTGAGCAAGACAGAACATGCAGGGAGTCCGTCGGAGATCGCCGAGAGCGTCAGGGATTTGCGATTGGCTGCGCGTATTCTGCTGAAGCG
This sequence comes from Rhodospirillales bacterium, assembly GCA_019689675.1. GTDB lineage: Bacteria > Pseudomonadota > Alphaproteobacteria > ATCC43930 > CGMCC-115725 > JADGGZ01. The sequence continues at coordinate 22,553 of JADGGZ010000022.1, forward strand.
TGCCGAGGAGATCGAACTTCGTGCGGGACTGATCGGCGTCTCGTGTTCAGGGTCGGAATGGCGCGTCGTCCGCCAGGCGGCAGACGATGCGAGCCGCGGAGCGGAACCCGCGCCCGCCTGCGAGCCCGTGGTCAAGCGGAACGGCCACGTGAAGCTCGTCGCCGGAGCGGTCGGAGCTTCCGATGTCCGCACGCCGAGAAGAACCGGGGATAACGGGTCGTACGGAAAATAGCGCGCGCCGTTTCGGCCGGCAGAGGAAGATGCGGCAGCGCCGGGCTCGGCGCGGCCCTGAAGAATCGCGTTACGCACCCGACGGAGGCGGGCTCAGGCTCTCTTCCGCGCCGGATCGGCGTAACGCGCGGGCCCGCTCTGCTCCTGCAGCTGCTCGACCACGACGAGCATTCGCGAGGCGGAGCGGAGCAGCCGTTCTACCGCGTGGCGCAGCTCGTCGATCGACGGCGCGTGCGAGGGATCCGCGGCGTTCTCGACCGCTACGAGGAAGAAGGCCACGTCGTTCGTGATGCGGGCGCGCAATTCGCGGTCGATGAGCGGCGCGGAAAGACGCGCCGGGGGCCGCGCAGGGTCCGGCGTTCGCGATGTTTCCTCGGCAGCAGGGGCGGCGCTTCCGCCTGCCAGAACCGGTCGATTGACGATGTATCGGATCGCCGGAGCGGTGCATCCGTAGTCGCGGGCGATGCTCGCCAGCGACTCGCCGCTTTGATGTCGCCGCACGATCTTCTCCCACTCCGTGCGTGCGATCTTGCCTTTTTGCCGCTTCGCCATGCCTGCAACGCTCCCCTATTTTGGGTGGCGGCGGCGCGGAAAGTTCGGATCGCAAGAAAATACGCCGCCCAGGACCGATTTCTTCTGGGTGCAACGTAAGTTGGTTTCAACAACTGTCAACAAGAGGTTTTTTCAACCTCCCCGCGTGAACGCCTTCGGCGCCGCTTTCCTTCCGCAAGAGGGGAGCGAAAACGGCGCGCCGTCCAGCGGCTCCGCGCCGAGGCAGGGCTCGATGGGAGCGATCGGATGCCCGGCGGCAAAAGCCGCCGGGACACGCGGATGTTACAGGCCCTGGAGGGCTCCCGAAGCACGCATCTTTTCGAGACCGCGACGGCGCCGTTCGAGCCACCAGCCGTACTGCCTCGGCCACGACCCGTCCTCGTAGCCGAATGCGCCGAGAGCGGTCGCCGCGTGAAGCGGCCAGAACGGCTCCTCGAGCGCCTGCCGCCCGATCGCGATGATGTCGGCGTCTCCCGCCTCGAGGATCGATTCGGCTTGGCGCGGCTCGATGATGAGCCCGACCGCCATCGTCGCGATTTCGGCCTCGCGCCTGACCCGCGCGGCGAAAGGCACCTGGAACCCGAGACCGCGCGGCACGGCGCCGCTCGCCGTCGCCGAGCCGCCGATCCCGCCCGAGGAGCAGTCGACCACATCCACCCCGCGCGCCTTCAGCTCCTTCGCGAAGGCGACGGTGTCGTCGAGCTCCCAGCCGCCGTCGACCGCATCGACCGCGGAAACGCGCACGAACAGCGGCTTGTCGGCCGGCCAGACCGCACGCACCGTTTCGACCACCTCGAGCGGGAAGCGCATCCGGGCCGCCCGGTCGCCGCCGTAAGCGTCGGTCCGCTTGTTCGAGATCGGCGACAGGAATTCATGCAGCAGATAGCCGTGCGCGGCGTGCACCTCGATGATCTCGAAGCCCGCGGCGCGGGCACGCTGCGCCGCCTCCCGCCAGCGCTGCCGCAGAGCGGCGAGGTCGTCGAGCGAGAGCTCGGCGGGAACGAGCCAGCCCGGATCGAGCGGTATCGGGCTCGGCGCCACGATGTCCCACGGCTTGTCGCCGCGCGCCAGATCGGCCTCCCCGAGGGGGCCGTTGCCGTACCATGGGCGCTGCATGCTCGCCTTCCGGCCCGCATGCGCGAGCTGAATCGCCGGCACGGCGCCGTTCTTGGAAAGGAACGAAGCGATGCGCGCGAGCGGTGCCACGTGCGCGTCCGACCAGATCCCGACGTCGCCATGGGTGATGCGGCCGCGGGCCTCGATGGCCGTCGCCTCGACGAAGACGATGCCTGCGCCGCCCTGCGCGAACTTGCCGAGGTGAACGAGATGCCAGTCGTCGGCGAATCCGTCGATCGCCGAATAGGTGCACATCGGCGAGATCGCGATGCGGTTGCGGGCCGTGACGGAGCGGAGCGAAAGGGGGGTGAAGAGACGAGGCAAGGGCATGGGTTCCGGCGGTTGTCTCGCTGCGAGACGGGTTGCCTACCGCCTCGCTGCTGCCTCCGCAACCGCGCGGATAGCCGCCATGCAGCCGATGAGGGCGCCCGGCCGGGGTCGGGCGGGGGACGGGCCGCCCGGTTTTCGCGGGCGCCGCGCAGGAAGAGGCTCAGAGCGGCCTGCCGCGATGCTCGGCGAGGAACGCTTCGTACTCCGCGTCGCTCCGCGGCCCGTAGGTGGCGAAGCTCGGCCGGCTCTCCGCGCGCTGCTTCCAGCGTCCGAGCGGGTCGAGCTCCGTCCGGCGCATCGCCGCGGCAGGGTCGATGCCGTAGAGACGGGCGCCGTTGAGGCCGAAGATCTTCGCCTTCACTGCCTGCGTCAAAGGCTTGTAGCCGTATTGCTGGACGAGCGGATTTGCGATCTGGAAGGCGCGGAAGGCCTGGATCTGGTCCTGCGGCGAGCCGTACCAGATCGAGTCCGTGCCCCAGAGAACGTTGTCCTCGCCGACATGCCGCAAAAGCTTTCCGAGCGCATGCGCGGCGCTCGTCGGGTCGCGCATGAGAAAGCGCCATGTGCTCCCGAGCTCGGCATAGACGTTGGCGCCCGGGCCGATGCCGTTGTCGGCGAGCGACTTGATCAAAGCGTCGATCCCGCGCTCGGCGCGTGCGGCGTCGTAGGGACCCTCGCGCCGGCTCGTCTCGAAGCCCGAGTGATAGATGATGAAATTGACGTCCGGGAACAGCCGTGCCGCCGGTCCGACATCGGCGCATGTCGCGAACTCGAGCGGCATTCCGGAGAAGGGAAGCCCCTTGTGAATCGCGATGTTGCGAATGCCGAGCCGTCGCGCTTCCTCGATGAACGGAATGCCGATCCGTGGATCGTCGAGGCGCCAGCCGATGCGCTCGGGTCCCCATTGCGTGTAGACCTTCCACGCGGCGACCTTGAATTGGCCGGCGATCGTCTCCATTCGCTGGATCTCGCCCGGGGCGTTGGGCACGACAGGCGCGTGGAGGAGCAGGCGGTCGCTGCCCTCGAGCTGCTCGACGAGGCTGCGGACGCGGAGCGCCTCCGCGATCGTGAGCGGGTTGTCCTCGGGCAGCCCCGGCACGAAGCTCAGCACGGCGATCCGCGTGTCGCTGTCGACGAAGACTTCCTTGACGAAGCGCTCGGCGGAGAAGCACGCGACAGGGTCGGCCTCGCCGCAGCTTCCTTGCGGAAAGCCGGCGAGCGCGCGCTCCCACGGCCGGCCTTCCGGCCGTCGGCGCCAGGCCCCGCCGACATCCACCATGTGCGTCTGAACGTCGAAGACGAACTCGCGGCCGGCGAGCGTCGCCTCGGCGGCAGCCGGCTCGAGCGCCGCCTCCTTCGGCAGGGGGAAGGCGCCGCCGCTGCGCCCGGTCGCCGCGAAGACCTCGTCGAAGGCGAGGAGAGCGGTCGCCGCGCCGCAGAGCGATGTGATGAAGGCGCGGCGAGAGGTTCCGGTACGGCGAGCATTGTCGGCAATGCGCTCGCCCGCGAGCCTTCGCGCCGCCCGGAGCCCGGCGTCGAGCGGCACCGGGCGGAACTCGCCATTGGAGGTCGAGTCGATCTTGATCGGAAGCCGCTCGGACATAGGGCGACCCTCCCTGGAGAGAACGAGTCTATTCGACGTCGCCACGGGCGTGGTTGCACGATTGCGCGAGGATGGGCTCTTATCGCCGCCTCGCAGCTTCCGGTTGTCGAAGGGGAAAGCGAATGCCGCGCATTGCCGTGCTCGACGATTATCAGAACGTCGCCCTCGAAACGGCGGATTGGAAGAAGCTTCCGCCCGACTGCGAGATCACGGTCTTCCGGGACCATATCGACGGGATCGATGCGCTCGCCGCGCGGCTCGCGCCTTTCGAGGTGATTGTCGCGATGCGTGAGCGCACGCCGTTTCCGCGCGCGCTTCTGGAGCGTCTGCCGAAGCTCCGGCTCCTCGTCACGACCGGAATGCGCAACGCCTCGATCGACCTCGAGGCCGCCGCCGCACGAAACGTCCTCGTGTGCGGCACGCCCGGCCTGAACTATCCGACCGCGGAGCTCGCATGGGGGCTCATCCTTTCGCTCTTCCGCCGCATTCCTCGGGAGGATCGGGCGATGCGCGAGGGACGCTGGCAGACGACGCTCGGCCTCGGCCTCAACGGCAAGGTTCTCGGCGTCCTCGGCCTCGGCACGCTCGGCTCGCGCGTCGCCCGCGTCGGGCGGGCCTTCGAAATGGACGTTCTCGCCTGGAGCCAGAATCTGACGAAGGAGCGCGCCGCCGAGGTCGGCGCGATGCTCGTGCCGAAGGACGAGCTCCTCGCCCGTGCCGACGTCGTCTCGATCCATCTCGTTTTGAGCGAGCGCACGCGGGGGCTTCTCGGCAGGCGCGAGCTCGGGCTGATGAAAAGGACCGCCTTCCTCGTCAATACCTCGCGGGGACCGATCGTCGACGAGGCGGCGCTCGTGGAGGCGCTCGAGAGCGGCCGCATCGCCGGGGCCGGCATCGACGTCTACGACAGGGAGCCGCTGCCGATGGAGCATCCGCTGCGGCGCGCTCCAAACACCGTCCTGACGCCGCATCTCGGCTATGTCACGGAGGAAACCTACCGGGTGTTCTACGGCGGGGCGGTCGAGGACATCGCGGCGTGGCTTGCGGGCGCGCCGATCCGCGTTCTGACGGCCTGAGCCGGGCCGCGCGCTAGTCTCGATAGGACGGGTCCTTCCTGTCGAGCATGCGCAGGAGCGCCGGCCACTCGAGGAGCCCGTAGCGGCGCGTCGGCGGATACATCGCGACGGCCTTCTCGACCACTTCCGGCGGCATGTGGTTGAGCTCGGTATTGCACGTCATCGCCGCGATCTGTGCCTGGCAGGCGCGCTCCATCCCGTACATCCGGGCGAAGGTCTCAGGGATCGTCGCACCGACCGTGAGGAGGCCATGATTGCGTAGGATCATGACGTCCTCGGACCCGAGATCGCGCGCGAGCCTCTCGCGCTCGCCGGGATCGCGCTCCGGACCGTTGAAGTCGTGATAGGCGACGCGCGTATAGAAGCGCGTCGCGGTCTGGGTCAGCGGCAAGAGCCCGCACTTCAGGGCGGAGACCGCCATCCCGGCGGTCGTGTGCGTGTGCATCACCGCCATGACGTCGGGGCGCGCGCGGTAGATGGCGCTGTGAATGACGTAGCCGGCGACCTGCAGCCCGTAATCGGCGTTCGGGTTCGAGATGACGTCGCCGTCGAGGCTGACCTTCAGGAAGCATGACGCGGTCATCTCGCCGAAGAGCATGCCGTAGGGATTGATGAGGAAATGCTCCGGCTCGTCGGGCACGCGCGCCGAGATGTGCGTGTAGATCATGTCCGACATGCCGTAGTGCTCCGTGAGCCGGTAGCAGGC
>JADGGZ010000210.1 GCA_019689675.1 Rhodospirillales bacterium
GGTCGGGCGGGATCGCGATCTTCGTTCCCGCCGATGCGTTCCCGGGCCTCGCCATGGAGCTCTGGGCGATCAAGGGGTAGTCGGGCATGAGCAACGGCAATCCGTTCGAGGGTGACGCCGAGCGCACCGTCATCCGGCCGAGCCCCGGCGGGCGGCGGCCGGGACAGGCCGGCGGCCCGGCGCAGCAGCCGCCGGCGATGCAGGCGAATCCTTTCGGCGACGTGCCGACGCCGCCGCCCCACGGGGGCGAGGAGGAACGCACGCGGATCGCGATGCCGCGCCCCGGCGGCGGGCCGGCGCCGAGCGCGCCGCGGCCCGCGCCTTCCGCCGCGGCGCTCCCGGTCACGGGCCTTCTCGACGGCGGCCTCAACCCGCTCGTGGCGGCGGCGACGCCGATCCTCGCCCTCGCGGCGCGCGTGCGGACGATGCCGCACCATCCCAACATCGAGGCGCTGCGCGAGCGCGTCGTCGCCGAGATCCGCGCCTTCGAGCGCCGGGTCGGCGGTTCCGGCCTGGCGCCGGAGATGCTGCGGGGCGCGCACTACGCGATCTGCGCCACGATCGACGACTGCATCAACAACACGCCCTGGGGCGCCGGCAATGCGTGGGCGCGCCAGAGCATGACCGGCATCTTCCATAACGACGTCTCGGGCGGCGAGCGCTTCTTCGAGCTGCTGCGCCACTTCCACCAGAATCCGGGCCGCTACGGCGACGTCCTCGAGCTCATGTATCTCTGCCTGTCCCTCGGCATGGAGGGGCAGTACCGGCTCGCGCCGCGCGGCGCTTCGGAGCTGATGCGGATCCGCGACGGGCTCCACCGCCTCTTGCGCGAGCGGCGCGGCGAGGTCGAGCGCGAGCTGAGCCCGCGCTGGAGAGGCGTCGAAGCGCGGCACCGGCCGCTCTCGTCCTACGTGCCGGGCTGGGTCGTCGGGCTCGCCGCGGCGGCCGTTCTCTCGATCGCCTATGTCGGCTTCAGCTACGCCCTCAACCGTGCCTCCGACGAGGCCTATGCGCGGCTCGGCGTGCTGCCGCCGGTCGGCAAGGTCTCGCTTCAGGTCGAGGCGCCGAAGCCGCCGCCGCCGCCGCGCGACGGCATCCTCGTACGGCTGAAGAAGTTCCTCGAGCCCGAGGTCCGCGAGGGGCTCGTCACGCTCTCCGAGACGCAGCGCACGGTCACGATCCGGATGCGCAACAAGGGCGTCTTCGACTCCGGCTCGGCGCAGGTGTCGCCGAAATTCGTCGGCCTCGTCGACCGTATCGGGCAGGCGCTCGACACCGAGCCCGGCGCGATCGTCATCGCCGGCTACACGGACAACGTTCCGATCCGGACCGTGCGCTTCCCGTCGAACTTCCATCTCTCGACCGCACGGGCCGAGGCCGTCGCCCAGATCGTCCGCAAGGACTTGAAGGATCCTCAGCGCATCACCGTCGAGGGGCGCGGCGAGGCCGATCCCGTCGCCGACAATTCGACGCCCGAGGGACGGGAGGCCAACCGACGCATCGAGTTCGTGCTGATGAAGACCGAGGTTGCCGCGCAATGAAGCGGGTCGTTTCCGTCCTCACTGCGAAGTGGTTCGTCACGCTCGTCGGCGCGATCGCGCTCAGCCTCGTCGTCTGGTTCATCGGCCCGCTCATCGCGATCGCGGAGTTCCGCCCGTTCGAGAGCGATCTCGGGCGGATGATCGCGATCATGGCGATCCTCGTCGTCTGGGGCCTCGTCAACGTCCTCGGCCGCGCCAAGGAGGCGAAGACCAACAAGGAGATGGTCGAGACGCTGACCGAGGCGCAGGCGGGCGGCGGGAAGGGCGGCGCGTCCTCCTCGGCCTCGGCCGAGGAGGTGGCGCTCCTCAAGACCCGGATCGAGGAGGCGCTCCAGGTTCTGCGCAAGACCAGCCAGGCGAGGGGCGGCAAGTACCTCTACCAGCTTCCCTGGTACATGATCATCGGCCCGCCGGGCGCCGGCAAGACGACCGCGCTCGTCAACTCGGGGCTCAACTTTCCGCTCGCGGCGAAGTACGGCAAGGATCCGCTGAAGGGCGTCGGCGGCACGCGGAACTGCGACTGGTGGTTCACCGACGAGGCGGTGCTGATCGACACCGCCGGGCGCTACACGACCCAGGATTCCGACGAGGCCGTCGATCAGGCGGCCTGGAAGGGCTTCCTCGGCCTTCTGAAGAAGTTCCGCCCGCGGCAGCCGATCAACGGCGCGCTCGTCGCGATCAGCCTCTCCGACGTCGCGCTGATGCCGCCTGCCGACCGGCTCTCGAACGCGCGCGCGATCCGTGCGCGCCTCAAGGAGTTGCAGGACGCGTTCGGCGTCCGCTTCCCGGTCTACGTCCTCTTCACCAAGGCCGATCTCGTCGCCGGCTTCGTCGAGTTCTTCGACAATCTCGGCAAGGAAGAGCGCGAGCAGGTCTGGGGCATGACCTTCGCCCTCGAGCAGGGCCAGGGCGAGGACGCGGCGCCGATCATCAGCCGGTTCGGCGCCGAGTTCGACGCGCTCGTCCAGCGCCTCAACGACGATCTCCTCGACCGCCTCCAGGCGGAAACCGACATCGGCAAGCGCACGCTCATCTGGGGCTTCCCGAGCCAGGTCGCCTCGCTGAAGCAGCCGCTCCAGGAGTTCCTCGACGAGATCTTCATGCCGAACCGCTACGAGGGGCGCCCGCTCCTCCGCGGCATCTATCTGACGAGCGGCACTCAGGAAGGAACGCCCATCGACCGCATGATGGCGGCCGTGGCGGCGACGTTCGGGGTCGACCGTCAGCGCCTTTCCGGCTTCAGCGGGTCGGGGCGCAGCTACTTCCTCACCCGCCTTCTCAAGGACGTCATCTTCGCCGAGGCGAGCATCGTCTCCGCCAATCCCGCGGTGGAGCGGCGCCAGGCGATCATGCGCTGGAGCGCCTACGCCGCGGCCGCCGCCGTCGTCCTCGGCTTCGGCGCCGCGTGGACCACGTCCTACTTCGGCAACCGCACTCTCATCGGCGAGGTCGAGGCGCGGATCGCCGACTACGAGAAGAAGGTGGAGCCGGTAAGCGGCACCGTCGTCGCCGACGGCGACCTCGTGAAGGCGCTGCCGGCGCTCGATGCCTTGCGCGACATGCCGGCCGGATACGGCGAGCGCGACGCGTCGGTTCCGGCCTCGCTCACCTTCGGCCTCTATCAGGGCGACAAGCTGGGGCAGCAGGAAATCGCGGCCTATCGCAAGGCCCTCAACATGATCATGCTGCCGCGGCTTCTGGTCCGCGTCGCCGATCAGATCCGCGCCAACATCGGCAACAGCGACTTCGTCCAGGAAGGGCTCAAGGTCTACCTCATGCTCGGCGGCCAGGGGCCGCTCGACAAGGACCTCGTGCGCGCCTGGTTCACGCAGGTCGACTGGCCGGCCAACTATCCGGGCCAGCAGAACGAGGCGCTCCGCAATCGCCTCGCTCTTCATCTCGAGGCCATGCTCGAGGCGCCGCTCGCAGAGATCGCGCTCGACGGTCGCGTCATCGAGGCGTCGCGGCGCGTGCTGCTCCAGACGCCGATGGCCTCGCGCGCCTATCAGCAGATCAGGCAGAGCGCGGAGGCGCGCGCGCTGCCCGAGTGGCGCGTCATCGACCATGCCGGGCCCGCCGCCGACCGCGCGCTCCGCCGCGCCTCCGGCAAGCCGTTCTCCGAGGGTGTCCCCGGCTTCTACACCTACGAGGGCTTCTGGAAGGTGTTCGTGCCGAAGCTCGCGACGATCGCGCGCGACACCGCCAAGGAACGCTGGGTACTCGGCGAGCAGGGCGGCGGCAGCGACGACGCCGTCACGCAGAAGCTCGAGCAGGACGTCGCGCAGCTCTACATGGCCGACTACGCGCAGCGCTGGGATCAGCTCCTCGCCGATGTCGGCATCGTGCCCGTCCGCTCGCTGCCGCAGGCGGCCGAGGTGCTGAACGTGCTCTCGGGTCCGACCTCGCCGCTGAAGCTCTTCCTCGTCGACGTCGCCAAGGAGACGAAGCTGACCCGTGCGCCCGAGCTGCCGGGCGGCGCCGCCGGTGAGGCGGCCGCCAAGGCGGCTACGGCCGCCACCGGCGCGGCCGGGGCGAAGCTCGCCGCGATCGCGGAGAAGGCGGTGCCGAAGGGGCCGCCGCTCGGCCAGGCGATCGACGACCGCTTCCAGCGTCTGCACGAGTTCGTCGGCCTCGGAAAGCCGCCGGGCCAGCCGGCGCCGATCGACGACTTCCTGCGCTCGCTCAACGACGTCTATCTCGCCCTCAACCAGGCGGTCGCGTCCAACGATCCGAAGGCGGCAGGTCCCGCCGCGGCGAAGCTGGCGAGCGAGGCGAGCCGCACGCCGCCGGCGGTGGCGACCACGATGGCGTCGCTCGCGACGAGCCTCAAGGCGATCGGTTCGGGCAATCTCAAGGCGAGCATTGTCGATGCGTGGCGGACGAATGTTCTGCCGTTCTGCCGCCAGGCACTCGACAACCGCTACCCGATCAAGCGGGACAGCGACATCGACGTGACCATCGACGACTTCACCCAGCTCTTCGCGCCGGGCGGCAAGATCGACACTTTCTTCAACGCCAACCTCAAGCCCTTCGTCGACACGACGAAGTCGCCGTGGCGGACGCAGAAGGTCGACGACGTCGAGCTCTCGATCGCTCCCGAAGCGCTGGCGCAGTTCGAGCGCGCCGCCCGGATCCGCGACAGCTTCTTCGCGGCCGGCGGCAAGCCGCAGATGAAGTTCGTGATCACGCCGGTGAGCCTCGACAGCCGCGCGACGCAGGTCCTGCTCGAGCTCGAGGGACAGGAGCTCATCTACGCGCACGGCCCGCCGCGCGCCGTTCCGGTGCAGTGGCCCGGCGCCAATGCCAACAACCGCGGGCGCGTCTCCTTCCAGCCGCAACCCGCCGGGCAGAGCTCGAGCATCACCAAGACCGGCCCGTGGTCGCTCTTCCGCCTTTTCGACGAAGGCAAGGTCGAGCAAGGGCAGCTCACCGACAAGGCGCGGGTCACCTTCGAGGTGGGCGGCCGCAAGGTGGTCTACGAGCTCCAGGCGAACAGCGTCATCAACCCGCTGACCTCGAAGGAACTCGGCGAGTTCCGATGCCCGGCGACTCTCTAGCGCTCGCCGACGCGCGGCTCGGCTTCTACGGGAAGCTGCCGGCCAAGGGCGACTTTCTCGCCCGCCGGCTGCCGCGAAGCTTCGTCGATCCGTGGGACGCCTGGTTGCAGGACGCGGTCGGGCAGAGCCGGGAGGCGATGGGCGAGGCCTGGCTCGAGGCCTATCTCACGAGCCCGCTCTGGCGCTTCGTGCTGAGCGCCGATCTCTGCGGTCCCGACCCGGTCGTCGGCGTGATGATGCCGAGCGTCGACCGGGTCGGGCGCTACTTCCCGCTCGCGCTGGCGCTGCCGCTGCCGGAATGCCGTGCCCCGGTGCGCCTCGCCCTCGGCAACGAGGCGTGGTTTGCGCGCGCCGAGGCGCTCGCGCTCTCGACGCTCGAGGAGGCTGCCGAGTTCGACGCCTTCGACGCCGCGGTCGCGGAGATGGGGCCCCCCGACGTCGCGGCGGCGCTCCCGGCCCGGTCTTTCGGGCAGAGCTGCGCGGTCGAGATCGCCGGGATCGAAGGATTGGCGGGCGCGGCGCCCGACCTTCTCGACGCGGTCGTCGACACGCTGGTGCCGCGCTGGTCGGTGTGGTGGACTTCGGGGTCGCAGGCGGTCGCGCCCACCTTCATGGTCGCGGCCGGGCTGCCGCCGCCGCACGGATTCGCGGCACTGCTCGACGGCGGGTGGGAGCGTTGGGGATGGACCAGACCGTAAGGAACATCATGGCGCCGCGCGGCGGCGCGCCCGCCGCCGCGATGCCGCGCTGCATCTCCGCCGCGCTCACCCATGTCGGAAAGGTACGCCGGATCAACGAGGACGCCTGCCTCGACCGCGCCGATCTCGGCCTCTGGGCCGTCGCCGACGGGGTCGGCGGCGCGCATGCCGGCGACCGCGCGAGCGGCCTCATCGTCGAGGCGCTCGACAAGATCGTGCCGCCGACCACCGCGATCGGCTTCCTCGGCCAGGTCCGGGACAGCCTTCATGCGGTGAACCAGGCCCTGCGGCTCGAGGCGAGAACCCTCAACGGCAAGACGATCGCTTCCACCATCGTCGCGCTTCTCTTCTTCGGCACGCATTACGCCTGCGCCTGGGCCGGCGACAGCCGCCTCTACCTCCTGCGCAACGGGCGCTTGCGGCAGATCACGCGCGACCACAGCGAGGTCCAGGAGCTCGTCGATGCCGGCCGGATCACGCCCGAGGAGGCGCGCTATCACCCCCGGGGGAACCTCATCACGCGCGCCGTCGGGGCGCACGATGATCTGGTCCTCGAGATGGTGCAGGACCAGCTTCGCCCCGACGACATGTTCCTTCTCTGCTCCGACGGGCTGACGAAGCCTCTCGACGACGCGTCGATCGAGCAGATCATGCAGGGGCGCCAGCCGGAAGAGGCGACGCGCGCTCTGGTGCAGGCGGCGCTCGACGCGGGCGCGCCCGACAACGTCACGGTCGTCGCCGTCAAGGTGCTCGCCGTACCCGAGGCGCATGTCTGACGAAGAGACCGTACGGAGCGTCCGGCAGGCGCCTTCGACGCCCGCCGACGACAGCACCCGCATCACGCCGCGCCAATCGCCCGCCGTGCCCGCGGACGACAGCACGCGCATC
>JADGGZ010000023.1 GCA_019689675.1 Rhodospirillales bacterium
GCTCGGCACGATCGGCATCGTGATCGACCGGCCGATCCCGTTCCGCGGACGAAAGCTTCCCGTCCTCGTCGTCCTCGGCGGGCTCGGCACCGGCGAGCGCAATCTCGCTCCGATCGGCGAGGTCGGCGAGAACGCGCTCGTCGGCTACGACTGGCCGATCCCGACCGCGATGCCTGAAGGGCTCGCCGCTCTCGCCGCAGCGCCGGAGCTCCGTCGCCGCGCCATGACGATTCCGGCGCAGATCGCGACCGCGATCGCCTGGGTTGCCGCTCAAGATTGGGCCGATCCCGACCGTGTGAGCCTCCTCGGCTTCTCGCTCGGCGCCCTTGCTGCGCCCGCCGCCCAAAGGCTCGCACCCGTCGCGCCGCGCTGGACGGTGCTCGCCTATGGCGGCACGCCCTTCGGTCCGCTGATCGCCGCCAATCCGCATCTGAAGCCGCGCTGGATCGGCCCCGTCCTCGGCGGAGCGGCGGACCTCTTTCTGCGGCCGCTCGAGCCGGGTGCGCACCTGCCGCATCTCGAGGGGCGCTTCCTCGTGCTCGAGGGCGAGACGGACGCCTTCGTCCCTGCCGCGGCAGCGGCGCGCTTCCGCGATCTCACCCCGGCGCCGAAACGCGTCATCGCCTTTCCGGGCGACCATCTCGGCGTCGGGCCGCACCAGCGTGCGCTCCTCGAGCGGATCGTTGCCGAGAGCCGCGCCTGGCTGATCGAGGAGGGTGCAGCAAATCGGCCCTGACGCCCGTTTCTCCCGGAGGCGGGAGTCCTGCTCGCGATACGCGCGGGCGCGGCGCCCGGCGAAAGCGATCGCCGGCCGGAGCTGGAGCCTTTACCGCGCGGTTGAACCGGGCGACGATTGATGCACGTCAATGAGGATCGATGGCCCGCCGCGCTTGAGTGGCGCCATTCTCGGATTTCGCGGAGGCGGCAATGACGCTCAAGGATCTTCTGGTGTTCGTCGACGATCGGCCGACCGCAGCCGAGCGGATCAAGGTCGCAGCATCCCTGGCGCGCCGGCACGACGCGCATCTCACCGGCGTCCATGTCGCCGGCTACGGGCCGATGCCGCCGATTCTCGACGGAATCGCGGTCGATCAGGTCGTGGCGGCGCAGGAGGAGGTTGCCCGCGCCGCTGCGGCGAGGGCCGAGGAGGCTTTCCGCGAAGCGATGCGCCGCGAAGGATTGCGGCACGACTGGCGCGCCGAGCGCGGCCCCGTCGCGAGCACCGCGGCGCGGCAGGCGAGTTGCAGCGACCTCGCGATCGTCGGCCAGCCCGTCCCCGGCGAGGACAACTGGCTTCTTCCGGAAGACGTCGCGCTCCTTTCGGGCCGCCCGGTGCTGGTCGTGCCCTATGCTGGCCGCTTCGATCGCCTCGCCGAGAACCCGCTCATCGCCTGGAAGCCGACGCGCGAGGCGGCGCGCGCCGTCAATGACGCGCTGCCCCTCCTCAAGGCGGCCAAGCGTGCGACCATCCTGGTGGTCGACCCCGATCCCGACACCGACAGCGAGGCCCCCGGAGACGACCTCGCGGTCCATCTCTCCCGGCACGGCATCGATGCGACGGTGGAGCGCACGGTGTCCGACGGCATTCCGGTCGGCGATGTGTTCCTGTCCCGCGCCGCCGATTTCGGCGCCGACCTTCTCGTGATGGGCTGCTACGGCCACTCGCGCATGCGCGAGCTCGTGCTCGGCGGGATGACGCGCGACATCATCGACCGGATGACGTTGCCGGTGCTGATGTCGCACTGAGCGCCGGCGCGCCCGGCACCAGCACCGCCGCGCCCTGCAGCCGGCCCGAGCGGAGGTCGTCGAGAGCCTCGTTGGCGGCCGAGAGCGGATAGGTCACCGTCTCGGTGCGCACGCCGGCGGCGGCAGCGAGCGGCAGGAAGGCCTCGGCATCCGCGCGCGTCAGGTTCGCAACCGAGCGCAAGACACGCTCCTCCCAGAGAAGCGCGTAGGGAAAGCTCGGGATGTCGCTCATGTGGATGCCGCCGCATACGACGACGCCGCCCGGCTTCACCGCACGGAGCGCCGCCGGAACGAGGGCGCCCACGGGCGCGAAGATGAGCGCGGCGTCGAGCTTCTCGGGCGGCATCTCGTCCGAGCCGCCGGCCCAGAAGGCGCCGAGGCCGCGGGCAAAGTCCTGTGCCGCCCGGTCGCCCGGGCGCGTGAGCGCGAAGACCTCGCGCCCCTCGTAGCGCGCGATCTGCGCGACGATGTGCGCGGCGGCGCCGAAGCCGTAGATGCCGATGCGGCGCGGATCGCCCGCCATCCGCAGCGTGCGATGCCCGATGAGCCCGGCGCAGAGAAGCGGCGCGGCGGCCACGTCGTCGAAGCCGGGCGGAAGCGGGAAGACGTAGCGCTGATCGGCGACGGCGACCTCGGCATAGCCGCCGTCGATGTCGTAGCCGGTGAAGCGGGCGCGCTCGCAGAGGTTCTCCCGGCCCGTGCGGCAATAGTCGCATTCCCCGCAGGTCCAGCCGAGCCACGGCACCCCGACGCGATCGCCGAGGGCGAACTTCTCGACGCGGCTGCCCTTCGCGACGACGTGCCCCACGATCTCGTGGCCGGGCACGAGCGGAAGCTTCGGCCGCTTCAGCTCGCCGTCGACGACATGCAGGTCGGTCCGGCAGACCGCGCATGCGGCGACCCGCAGCACGACCTCGTCGGGTCCCGGCGCGGGCACATCGCGCTCCTCCGCCATCAGCCTCTCGCGCGATTTCCGCAATACCATCGCCTGCATCGCCCGTCTCCCGCTTCCGCCGTGCCAGTCCGGCTCACCCTCGCTCCTCTCGCGCGGCGAGCGCCGCGCTAAGCCCCGAGCGCTCTCCGCGCGGCGGCTACGACCGCCTCCGGCGCCGGGCTCGCGTCGATCCGAACCCACTCGATCGGCCCCGTGTCATAGCGCAGCTGCTTGCGCACGACGTCCGCCGTCGCATCCGAGACATCCTCGCGGCGCGCTTCGACCCGCGCTTCCAGAAGCGCCTGCGGCGCCTCGAGCCAGATACCGGTAAACGGCACGCCCGCCCTCCGCGCGAGGGCCGCGATGGCCGAGCGCTCGTCCGGGCGCGCCGACACTGCGTCGATCACCACGCTGTAGCCGGCGGCGAGCGCAGCGCCCGCGCGGTCGAGAAGCCGGTCGTAGAGGCGCCGGCTCGTCTCCGCGTCGTAGGCCTGCTGCGGCAGCCTTTCTTCGAGCGGACGACCGAGAAGACGCTTGCGCAGCACGTCCGATCGGAGGATACGCGCGCCCGGCGCTGCTCCGAGGAACGGCGCGACGCCGGCGGCAACCGTCGACTTCCCGGTGCCGCTGAGCCCGCCTATGGCGACGAGGCGCGGCGGAGGCGGTGCGATCAGCTTCTCGGCGAGCTCGAGATAGGCGGTGGCATCATCCCGCCCTGCCGCCGCGCCGACATGCGCGCGCACCGCTGCGCGGAGCGACAGGAAGAGCGGCATCGCCGCCAGCCCGTCCTCTTCGTCCGCCAGATCGAGATAACGGTTGAAGACGAGATTGGCGCCGTCCCGCGCCCCTCGATGCACCAGATCCATGACGAGGAAGGCGAGATCGTAGAGCACGTCGATGCAGGCGAGACTCTCCGAGAACTCTATCCCGTCGAAAAGAACAGCCTTGCCTTCGAAGAGCACAATGTTCCCGAGATGAAGATCGCCGTGGCACCGGCGAACATGCCCGTCGCGACGCCGCCGCTCGAGCAGCGGCGCATGACGGGCGAGCGCCGCGCGGCTCGCCGCGATGAGCTCCGCACCGCCGAGGCCGGAGGCCGAGAGGCTCGCCTCGTTGATCTCGATCACCTCCTCGATTCCGCGGGCGCCGCCGAATTCCGGCGTCGGCTCGGCGGCTCGATGGAACGCCGCGATCGCCGCCGCGAGATCGCGAAGGAGCGCCGGCGCGAGTCCGCCGCGTTCGATGAGATCAGCCAGAAGCGCGTCGTCCGGAAATCGCCGCATTTCGACGAGCCATTCGACGGGCGTCCCCTCCCCTTCGAGGGCGAGGCTGCCGTCGGGCCTGCACAGAACCGGGCGCACGCCGAGATAGAGCGCCGGCGCAGTGCGACGGTTCAGGGCGAGCTCAGCCTCGCACGCAGCCCGCCGCTTCTCCAGGTCGGAATAGTCGAGAAAGGGGTAGCGAACAGCCTTCTTCAGCTTGAAAGCGCGCTCTCCTGCGAGAAAGACGATCGAGGCGTGGGTGCGCCGGACGTCGACCGGAGCGCCGCCATGCGTCGCCGGGTCTTCGAGGAACGCGATGATCTCCTGCTGCGCCGAGTCGGTCATTCCCGCTGCCCGCCCATGTGAAGCGAACCCATCCTCTCCGGCCTTGATCCAACTCAACGAGCGGAAAGAAGGGCGAGGAGGCTAGCGGCCGAGGCGCAGGAGTCCTCCCCTCACCCGGCGGAACGCCTCATCGACTGTCGAGGTTTCAGCCGCGCCTCGCGACTACGCCGCGGACCGGAGCCGCATCTCCAGCCCCTCGCGCACTTCGTCGAAGGCTCTGGAAAGGGCCTCGACATGCGGGATGAGGTCAGCAGCCTCATCCTTGGCGGCGGCCTCCAGCGACCCCGCGGCTTCGCTCAGCGCACGGCAGCCGAACGTCACCGCGCTCCCTTTCAGCGTGTGCGCCTCGAGAGCGACCTGCTTCCTGTCGCCGCGTCGAAGGGAGTCCTCGATGCGCTGCAGCCGGGTCAGGCTTTCCTTGAGAAAGAGACCAGCGAAGCGCGGCGCAGCGGCGCCGTAAGTGCGACGCAGCTCGGCGAGCGCGGATTCGTCGAAACGAGGCGCCTCGGCAGGAGCGGCACTCTGCGCCGAGAGCACGGCGGCGAGCGCCTCGTGCAGCGTCGCCGCGGTGACCGGCTTCGTCACGAAGCCGCTCATGCCGGCGGCCTCGCAGGCCGCGCGGTCCTCGGCGAAAGCGTTGGCGGTGAGCGCGATCACGGGAACGCCGGCACGCTCCTCGTCGAGAGCGCGTATCGCGCGCGTCGCCTCGAGCCCGTCCATCCCCGGCATCATCATGTCCATGAGCACGGCATCATAGGCCCCGCGCTGCACCGCCTCGAGCGCCTCGCGGCCATCGCCCACGACGTCGACCGAGCAGCCGAGAGCCTCGAGGAGCGCGACCGCGACCCGCTGGTTGATGGGATTGTCCTCGGCAAGAAGGATGCGCGGCGAACGCTCACCTGCGCCGAGCGGCTCAGACAGGGTTTCCGAGCCATCCTCCGGCTCGACCGCCGGATCGGGTGCCACCTGAAGGCCGAGCGTCACCGTGACGATCGTGCGCTCGCCGGGCTCGCCTTTGACCGCGATTTCGCCGCCCATGGCGCCGACGAGCCGATGGGCAAGAGCAAGGCCGAGCCCGCCGCGGCGACCGGAATGGCCTGCCCCATGGGATCCATCGAAGAGATTCGGCAGCGCCTCCGGCGGGACAACGGTGCCCGTGTCGGCGATTTCGAGAGCGACGGCGACGCGATCCGCCGAGCCCGTTGGAAGGCGGTAGGCGCGAATCTCGACGCCGCCCTCGTCGGTGGCCTCGACGGCATTGCCTGCGAGCGAGAGGAGGATCTGCCGGAGCCGCCGGGGATCGCCGATCAGACGATCGGGCATCTCGGGGTCGAGCTCGTAGCCGAGCGCGAGACCCTTTTCGGCGGCGCGCTCCTCGAGGAGGAAGGCGACGTGCCGGATGAGCTCGCCGAGATCGAACGGGGTCTCTTCCAATTCGAACCGCCCCGCATCGAGTTCGGACAGGTCGAGCGCAACGTCGACGAGATCACGGAGCCGACCGGCGGATTTCCGAAGCGCCGAGAGCGACTGTTGCGGCTCTCCCTTCGGCGCCTTTTCCGCCACCAGCTCGGCCATTGCGATGACGCCTTCCGCCGACGAACGGATTTCGCGGCTCAGCGTGTCGAGGAACTCTTGGCGCGCGCGGATCGCGGCTTCGGCCGCCTCCTTGGCGGCGCGCATCTCTCGCTCGGCCGTGACGCGCGAAGCGAGGTCCCGCAGATGCGCGACGAAGAATGTCTTGCCCTCGATGGTAATCGGCGTCAGCGCGAGCTCGCATGGGAAGCGGCTGCCGTCGGCGCGTGTCGCCTCTGTCTCGAGCCATCGTTCTGGCCCTGCGCTCCTGTCGGGGGCCAGATCGTCGGAGAGGTGCTCGGCCGGGTCGCCCTCGGGCAGTGCCACGAACCGGGCGGCGTCCTGGCCTATTGCGGCATCGCTGCGGCAGCCGAACATGGCCTCGGCGGCGGCGTTGAGACCGGCGATGCGCCCCTCGGCGTCGATCGTAAGGACGGCGAGGGGCGCAGCGTCGACGATCGCCCGCTGGCGCGCCTCGCTCGCTCGCAGCGCCTCGATCGCCGCGTGTCTTTCAGTGACGTCGTCGAGCGTGCCGGCGGTTCCGGTCGCCTCGCCCTCCGCATCGAGCGTCAGGCGCGCGGAGACTTCGATCCAGCGGATGCTGCCGTCCCGCGCCACGTAGCGCACTTCGTGCCGGCAATGCTCCTTTTCGCGACTGACGAGCGGCTGGAAACGTTCGACCTCGAGCGCACGGTCGTCGGGGTGAACATAGGCAAGGAAGGGACGGCCGAGGCTTTCATCGACGGGATAGCCCATGATCTCTGCCCAGGCCGGGCTGAGAAAGGTCCAACGCCCGTCCGCGTCCGTCTGGAACACGACCGTCTCAAGCTTGTCGACGACGGAGCGATACTCGACGGCGCTGTCGACGAGTAACGCGTCGAGGCGTTCGCGCCGTCTCATCTGGCGTACCAGCCGAAGCCTGCCATAGAGAAGGCAGCCGATGGCGAGGCCGAACACGCCGGCGATGGGCGCCGCGCCGCCGAGCCAGGCGGCCGCGATTTCGCCCTGCGAAAGCGCGGCGGTGACGAGGAGCGGGAAGCTCTCGACCGCGCGAACGGAGACGACGCGCGCATCGCCCGAGCCCTCGAAAGTCACGGCATCACGCCCGTCGAGCGAGGCGATCGTCGGCGCGCCTGACGCGCCCGCTTCGCGTTCGGCAGGCGGCGGCTCGCTCAGAAGAAGATGACCGTCGGCCTCCAGAAGCGCGATGGCGCCGCTCTCGCCCGATACGGCCGCTTTCAGCCGCTCGCCGAGATAGCGCAGGTCGATCGCCCCGACGACGATGCCGAGGAAGCTTCCATTCGCCCCTGCCGCCTTGCGCGCGAGGAGAAGCGTTCGTCCGGGCCCGCCTGCAGCCGCCTCGAGAAGCGGCTCGGCCGCGCCGCCGGCCTTCAAGCGCTGGAAGTAGGCGCGCTCCGCGACGTTCGTCTCGGTTGCCGGCCAGCGCCCGTAGGAATTGACCAGCTTCCCATCCGATGCGACGACGGCAATCGCCTCGAGCTGCGGCAGAGCCGAGATCCGATCGGCAAGAAGGGCGCGCAGATCCTTCGTACCCATCGCCCCGGGGAACGTGCCCTGATCCGTCGCGGCGCCTCTCTCCGCAAGATCGCGCAGCACAAGATCGGCGGTCTGCAGTAATCGCGCCGTTTCGCGCCCCAGCTCCGAGGCGAGGCGGGCGGTGTCGCGTCGCGCGGCGTCGAGCGCCGCAACATAGCGCTCCCAGACGAGGCCCACCCCGCCGAGCAGAAGCAGCCCGGTCAGAAAAGCTGCCAGAATTGTTACGAGACGGCTGGGGCGAAGGGCGCTGAAGGGGGGCGAAAGCATCCGTAAACCCTGTTCCAGCGCCGAGCATCCTCGGCCGTGGTTAACTTTTTGCTGAAATTGCAGTTCGGCGGCGACGCCTCTAGGTTGATTCCGCCCCGGCGAGGGCGGCGGCGAGCTCCTTGCCGAGGAGGCGGAACTCCCGATCTCGCGCCGAGGTTCGGCGCCACGCGAGAGCGATCTCGCGCGCGCCCGTCGGCGTCGCGAGCGGCCGCGTGACGAGCCGCCCATCCCTCGGGAGTTCCGCCTCGAGGGCCATGCGCGGCAGCAGGGTCACGCCGAGCCCGTTTCCTACCATCGGCACGAGCGTCCGCAGGCTCGTCCCCTGGAAGACCTCGTGACGCTCGGCGCTGGAGAGCTGACACGCGCGAAGCGACTGGCTCCTGAGGCAGTGCCCGTCTTCGAGCAGCAGGAGCTTCGCCTCGGCGAGATCGGTCGGGGCGACGCGATCCTTGGCCGCCAACGGATGGTCGGCAGGGCAAACCAGCACCAGCTCGTCGCGCCCGAGGACCATGGTTGCGACCTCGCCGACATCGTAAGGAAGCGCGAGCACGACGGCGTCGAGCCTGCCGTCGGCGAGCTGCTCGAGCAGCGGCACCGTCTGCTCCTCGCGCAAGTAGAGGCGGAGCTTCGGGTAGCCGGCCTGAAGCCGCGGCAATGCGCGCGGCAGGAGATAGGGACCGATCGTCGGAATGACGCCGAGCTTCAGCTCGCCCACGAGGGGCTCCTGATGGCTGCGCGCGAGCTCGACGAGGTCCTCGGTCTCCCGCAGGACGCGTTGCGCGCGCGCGACGATTTCGTGGCCCAGAGGCGTCAGGACCACCCGCCGCTTGGTGCGCTCGACGAGAGACGCGCCGAGCTGCGTCTCGAGCTCCTGGATTCCCGCGCTGAGCGTGGATTGGGTCACCGCGCATTGCGCTGCCGCGCGGCCGAAATGGAGCGTATCGGCAAGGACGCAGAGATACCGGAGATGGCGCGGGTTGGGAAGATAACTCATCGATTTTTTCGATTGCTATAACCAAAATAATTCGTTTCAAACGATAATACAAGAGCCCCATGTGTGACGGCGAGGCGGGCGTCCCGCCCTGCCAGCGCAACCATAGGAGACGAGATAATGCTGACTGTCGGCGACAAGCTTCCGCCGTTCTCCCTGACCGCCGTCAACGGCACCGACTCCAAGACGGCGTTCGCGACCGTCACCGAGAAGAGCTATCCAGGCAAGTGGCTGGTCATCTTCGCCTGGCCGAAGGACTTCACCTTCGTCTGCCCGACCGAAATCATCGGCTTCAACGAGGTCGAGAGCGAGTTCCGCGATCGCGACGCGCAGCTTCTCGGGCTCTCGATCGACACCGAGTTCGTTCACCTCGCCTGGCGGCAGAGCCGTGACGATCTCGGCAAGGTGGCCTTTCCCTGGCTTGCCGACGTGAAGCGCGAGTTCGCGTCGGCGCTCGGCATCCTCGACCGGAACGAGGGCGTTTGCCTGCGTGCCACGTTCATCGTCGACCCCGAGGGAGTGATCCGGTACGTCGGCGTCAACGACCTCTCCGTCGGCCGCAACCCGCATGAAGTCCTGCGCGTCCTCGACGCGCTGCAGACCGACGAGCTCTGCCCCTGCAACTGGCAGAAGGGCGAGGAGACTCTGAAGGCCGCGTAAGCATCCTGCCCTCGAACCCCTCCTCCACCCAAGGCGGAGGAGGGGACGGGGGATTGACGGCACGGCCGGCCGGTCCCCTCCCCTCGCCGCAACTCTCCTCTGCCCTCCTTGCAAACGGGCAAACCAAACGGTTCGGAGCAAGTCATGTCTATCGAAGCCCTCAAAGAACGTCTCCCCGAGTACGCCAAGGACCAGCGGCTCAATCTCTCCTCGCTCCTCAACGACAGCGTCCTCACCCCGCAGCAGCGCTGGGGCGCGCTCGTCGCGACGGCACTTGCCGCGCGCAACCCCGAAGTGATCGCGGCGGTGGTCGCCGAGGCGAGGCAGCACCTCTCGCCCGAGGCGCTCGAGGCCGCAAAGGCCGCGGCCTCGATCATGGCGATGAACAACATCTACTACCGGTTCGTGCACCTCTCGAACGACGCCGATTACAAGACCATGCCGGCGAAGCTGCGCATGAACGTCATCGGCAAGCCCGGCGTCGAGAAGGTGGATTTCGAGCTGTGGTCGCTCGCAGTCTCGGCCGTCAACGGCTGCGGCATGTGCATCGAGGCGCACGACCATGTGCTGAAGCAGCATGGCGTCTCGAAGGAAGCGATTCAGCAGGTGGTACGCATTGCCGCAGTCATTCACGCGGTCGCCGCGACCCTTGACGCGGAGACGGCGCTCGCGGCTTGAATGTCGTGAAACGGAGGTCTGCGATGGACGAGATGAAAATCGACATCGGCATCGGAGCCGAGGATCGCAAGGCGATCGCCGAGGGGCTGTCGCGCCTCCTCGCCGACACATACACGCTCTATCTCAAGACTCACAATTTCCATTGGAACGTCGAAGGGCCGATGTTCAACACGCTGCACCTCATGTTCGAGCAGCAGTACACCGAGCTCGCGACGGCAGTGGACCTCATCGCCGAGCGCATCCGCGCGCTCGGCTTTCCCGCCCCGGGCAGCTACAGCGCCTTCTCGCGCCTGGCGAGCGTCAAGGAGGCGGGCGATGTCGTGCCGGAGGCGCCCGAGATGATCCGGCAGCTCGCGCGCGACCAGGAGCAGGTGGCGAAGACGGCGCGGGAGATCTTCCCGGTGGTCGAGAAGGCCGGCGATGAACCGACGGCCGACCTCCTCACGCAGCGCATGCAGATCCACGAGAAGACCGCCTGGATGCTGCGCGCGATGGCGAAGGGACTCTGACGGCTTTCAAGACGCGTCGCGAGGGACGCCGTGCCGCGTCCTCTCGCGCGCACCCGCGGCTGCCGCGGTGCTCGAGGCGCGGCTGCCCTTGCCGGCCGTCGCGATGGACGTCTCGCTAAGTTTTCAGTGCGGGGCGTCCAGACGATGGTTCAGCCGGCGTGCTCCGACTGTAGCTGGATATAGTTCTCGAGCCCCATCTTCTTCATCAGCTCGAGCTGAGTCTCCCCGAAATCGATCGCGTCCTCCTCGCTGTCGAGGATCTCGCGCAGGAGATTGCGCGAGACGTAGTCGCGCACGCTCTCGCAATGCGCAATGGCGGCGCGCAGGTCGTCGGCGGCTTTCCTCTCGAGCTTCAAGTCGCATTCGAGGATCTCGGGAACGTTCTCGCCGATGAGCAGCTTGTCGAGGTCCTGAAGATTCGGCAGCCCTTCGAGGAAGAGGATGCGCTTGATCAGCCGATCGGCGTGCTTCATCTCGTCGATCGATTCCTTGTACTCGTGCTTGCCGAGCTTCGTGATGCCCCAATGCTCGAGCATGCGCGCATGAAGGAAATACTGATTGATCGCTGTCAGCTCGTTCTTGAGGATGAGATTGAGCTGCTGCACCACGCCTGGGTCGCCGCGCATGATCGTCCTCCGTTCGGCGCGGAAATAATCGCGCAGCAAGCTAGCAGCGGTGCGACGGAAGTCCAGCGCGCGAACGGGAAACGCTAGCGCGGATCGACATTCGGTTGTAGCGGAGTGAACCTGGCTCGCGGTGCCAGTTGCGGCCGCCGCGATGGGTCCGATGGGAAGGCGTACGAGCGGTCGAAGGCGCGGCGGGGGCGCATTTGCGGCCTTTTGCCCGGCAGGACGGGCGCTCTCGTCCGGATGGCGACCAACAATGGGCAATTCGTGAACCCCACGCTCTGGGCGCTGCGCTCGGCTGCACGCCGCCGGGAGTTGACGGCGCGTTACGGCAAGCTCAAGAAGGTCCAGAAGCTTCATCCGCTGGGCGGACAAGGGCGTGCAAATCTTCGCCGTGCTCAGCCCCGACCGCGGCGTATCGCCACCCGCCTGACCGCAACCCGCGATACCTGCTCGCAAATGCTCTGACTGGCCGCCGTCGTGACCTTCTGGGCCCGAATGTCGCCGCGCTAGTCGGCGCCGAGCGGGACCGGGTCCCGGCGGACCATGTCGCGCACGAAGGGCACGCACTTGCCGCAGCGCGGCCGGCAGCCGAGCCGGCGATAAACCTCGGCGGCCGAGCCCGACGCCTCGTGCGAGACCGCGCGGACCTCGCTGTCGGTGAAGCCGTTGCAGAGACAAACGTACATGGCGCTCGCGGCGGGTTTGTGACCGGGCCGGACCCTATTGCAATTGCAAACGCTTCGCAATAGCGTTCTTCCCATGGACGCTTGGCGCCATCTCGACCGCAGGCTCTCCGCCGGGCTGCTCCAGCGCCTCGCCGACCCGCGCCGGCAGCCGCCGCGCTGGCTCGAGCGGCTCGGCCTCCGGCCCGACTTCTACTGGCCGTTCGTGTTCTGAAGGCCGCCTCCGGGCGGGGCGGCCTCGAGGGCTCAGCCGGCGGGGAGGAGCTTGCGCTCGGCCGCCGCGGCCTTGATCGCCTTCTGCAGCTTCTCGAAGGCGCGCACCTCGATCTGGCGCACGCGCTCGCGGCTGATGCCGTATTTCTGCGAGAGATCCTCGAGCGTCGTCGGATTGTCCTTGAGGCGCCGCTCGGCGAGGATGTGCCGCTCGCGATCGTTCAGCATCTTCATCGCCTTGACGAGAAGGTCGCGGCGGATGCCGAGCTCCTGCCGCTCGCCGAGAAGGGCCTCCTGCGTCGGCGTCTCATCGACGAGCCAGTCCTGCCACTCGCCCTCGCCGTCGGCCTTGAGCGGCGCGTTGAGCGAATGGTCGGGCGCGCCGAGGCGCCGATTCATGCTGACGACGTCCGACTCCGGCACGCCGAGATCCTCGGCGATCTTCTTGACGTGCTCGGGGCTGAGATCGCCGTCCTCGAGCGCCTGGAGCTGACCCTTGAGCTTGCGCAGATTGAAGAAGAGCTTCTTCTGCGCCGCCGTGGTGCCCATCTTCACGAGGCTCCAGGAATGCAGGATGTATTCCTGGATCGAGGCGCGGATCCACCACATCGCATAGGTCGCGAGGCGAAAGCCGCGGTCGGGGTCGAAGCGCTTCACCGCCTGCATCATCCCGACATTGCCTTCCGAGATGAGCTCGGAGAGCGGCAGGCCGTAGCCCCGATACCCCATCGCGATCTTAGCGACGAGGCGCAGATGGCTCGTCACGAGCTTGTGCGCCGCTTCGGGATCGCCGTGCTCCTTCCAGCGCTTGGCGAGCATGTACTCCTCCTCGGGCGCAAGCATCGGAAACTTGCGGATCTCCTGGAGGTAGCGCTGGAGGTTCCCTTCCGAGACGGCGATCGGGGCGACTGTGGACATCGAATTATCCTACTCGCTCAGTGGGATTTGTCCAATGCACTCTTTATAACGTCTCTAATTCTCGCAGCATGGCAGCCATGTCCGCCGGCAGCTCGCCCTCGAAGGCGAGCCGCTCGCCGGTCGCGGGATGGACGAAGCCGAGCCGGTACGCATGAAGCGCCTGGCGGGGAAACCGGGCGAGCGCGGCTCCTGCCGGCCCCGTGGCGCGACGCGCCTGCCTGCCCGACCCGTAAACGGGATCGCCGACGAGAGGATGCCCCTTCGCCGCGAGGTGGACGCGTATCTGGTGCGTTCGACCCGTGGCGAGGCGGCACTCGACGAGCGCGGCCAATCCCTGCCACTCCCTCAGCACCTTGTAGCGCGTGATCGCGGGTTTGCCGCCGGAAGCGACGACAGCCATCTTCTGCCGGTTCGTCCGCGAGCGGCCGATGTTGCCCGTGATCTCGCCGACCCGGGGCAAGGGCACGCCCCAGACCAGCGCGAGATAGGCGCGGTCGATCTCCCGCGCGGCGAAGGCGGCGGCGAGCTTGTTCTGCGCGAGCTCGCTCTTGGCGACGACCATGAGGCCGCTCGTATCCTTGTCGAGGCGATGCACGATGCCCGGCCGCTTGACGCCGCCGATGCCCGAGAGAGCCTCGCCGCAATGCGCCAGAAGAGCATTGACGAGGGTCAAGTCGGGGTTGCCCGGCGCCGGGTGGACGACCAGCCCTGCCGGCTTCTCCAGCACGAGCAGGTGCTCGTCCTCGTAGCGGATGTCGAGCGGGATCGCCTGCGGCTCCGGCCGGTCGGGCTCGGGCGGCGGCACCTCGACCACGAAAGCCTGGCCCGGTTTGACCTTGGCCGACGGGTCCCGTATCGTCGCGCCGTCCGCGGCGACGTGGCCCGCTTCGATGAGCGCCTTGAGGCGCGAGCGCGAGAGCTGGAGCCGCGACGCCAGTACCCGGTCGAGCCGCTCGCCGGCCTCGGGTGCTTCAACCCTCACCTCGCGACGGTCAGGAATGCGCGCGCTCAAAGTGCTCGTCGTGGTCATGGGCGTGATGCTGATCGGCGGTCTCGTGGTGCTCGTGGCGACCATCGTGAGCCGCGCCGGAATGCGCCCGCCGGCCGCGGCGGAAAAGCCCGGCTTCGGCACGCGCGTCGTGGACCTGCCGCCGGGCGCGGTGCTCGCCGGGCGCGACGTCGTCGGCGACCGGCTCGTCCTTACGATCGCGCTTGCCGACGGGAATCATCGTCTCCTCGTTTTCGAACCGGGCAGCGGCACGGTGCTCGGCTCCCTCGAATTGAGGGCACAGTGATGAATTTTTGCAGCGACAATGTGGCGGGCGCGGCGCCCGAGATCATCGAGGCGATCGCCCGCGCCAACAGCGGCGCGGCGATGCCCTACGGCAACGACCCGTGGACGGAGCGCGTCGAGAAGCGTCTCGCCGAGATCTTCGAGCACGAGGTCTGGGTCTTCCCGGTCGCGACGGGAACGGCGGCCAACGTCCTCTGCCTTTCCGCGCTCGCGCCGCCCTGGGGCACGATCTACTGCCACACCGAAAGCCACATCGCGGTCGACGAGTGCGGCGCGCCCGAGTTCTACACCGGCGGCGCCAAGCTCGCGCTCATCGGCGGCGCCGACGGGAAGATCGCCGCGGCGGACCTCCGCCCCGCCGGCGCCGGCGTCGTCCACCATTCCCAGCCGGCGGCGGTCAGCATCACCCAGGCGACCGAGGCCGGCACCGTCTACAGGCCGGACGAGATCGCGGCGATCGCGGAGATATGCCGCACCCACGGACTCGGGCTTCATATGGACGGGGCGCGCTTCGCGAACGCGCTCGCGAGCCTCGGCTGCTCGCCCGCCGAGCTCACCTGGAAGGCCGGCGTCGACGCGCTCTCCTTCGGGGCGACCAAGAACGGCGCCGTCGCGGCCGAGGCGGCCGTCTTCTTCGACGGGGCGAAGGCCGCCTCCGTCCCCTACCGGCGCAAGCGCGGCGGCCATCTCTTCTCCAAGATGCGCTTTCTCTCCGCGCAGCTCGAAGCCTACCTCGCCGACGATCTCTGGCTGCGCAACGCGCGCCACGCGAACGCGATGGCGAGGCGCCTCGGCGAGGGGCTGGCGACACTGCCGGGCGCGCGGCTCGCCTACAAGGTCGAGGCGAACGAAATCTTCGTCAGCCTGCCGGAGCGGGCGATCGCCGGGCTCGAGGCGGCCGGATTCCGATTCTATCGATGGGCCGAGGAGGAAGGGGGGGCGCTCCTCCGCCTCGTCTGCGCCTTCGATACCGCGCCGGCGGATGTCGAGGCCTTTGTCGCCACGGCGCGCTCGATTCTTCGCCCCTGACGCCGCGCCGGGAAAAGGCTTCGTCGCTGCCACGGCTTGCTCCCTGGCGGCCCCGCCGCTCTGCGGATCGAGGTGAATCGATTATTACCGGACAGGGTTAACAAGGCGCTAAGGAACGGCTCCGCCGCGCCGAACGGCCCTCGGAAGAAGCGGGGACGCCCGGCACGGCGCCCGCGCAACCGCCCGCCCGCGGAGAGGCTTAAAGACCTTAGCCGGAATCATGAGCATCTCGCCCTGGCGATGCAGGAGGTCGCGGCGGCACCGCCCGGCGATGCAGGCAACCTTCGTCGCCTGCCAGCCGGACGGTGCTGCCGCCATCGCCCGGGTCTGTCAGAACCGTGTGCTGACGCCCACGACGCCGGCCCAGTCGGCAACGAGCTGCACGCCGCTCACGTACTGATAGACCGGCACCTGAACGAAGCCGTAAAGGTTCACGTTGTCGAGCACCGCGCAGCTGATGCCGGGGCTGAGCGCGACCGTCCACGAGCCGCTGTCCTCGAACTCCGCGTTCGGCCCGCTGTCGCGTCCCTTCCGCGTGGTGTTGAGCTGAAGGAGGAGCGCGAGGTCCGGCAGCGGCTGATACGTGTAACCGAGATCGAGATGGAGCTGGTATCCGGGCCGGAACCCGGCGCGCTCGTTGAACGGCACCTGGCCGAGCAGCTGCACGAACCAGGCGCTGTCGGGGATCGGCAGCGTATCGTGGAAAAAGCCGCCGAGAAGGGCGTCGGTCGTCCCGGTGCCGGGCTGCAGCGTCCGCTCGGCGAGGTCGCCGGCCTCGTTGCGCACCGTGAAGTCGCCGGTCGGCAGCTTGACGCCGGCCAAGACCCCGTGAACGGTGGCGGGGTTGTCGCCTTGGACCTGATAGCGGCCGAGAAGCCGGATGTCGCCGAGCTCGGTGAAGTCCCACGTCTCGGGCATCTGCCCGCCGTGATGGTTGTGGACGTGCTCGTGCCGGCGGTCGACGAGTGGGACCGTGACGCTCACGCCCCAGTTGGCGTCGAAATTGTGGTCGAGGCTCAGAACCAGGTTGCGATTGATCGTCTGGACCTCGTCGTGATGGCGGGGAATCTCCCCCACCGCGATGTCGCGGTTCCCGCGCCGCGGCTGATCCTGCTTGATGAACTCGAAGCGCAGATCGAGCCGCGTACCGGAGTCGGTCAGCGGCGTCTGGGTGTTCCAGCTCGTGTTGACGGTGCAGAAGGCGGCGCCGCAACTCGCCGCTGCGGGCGCGGCGAGAGAGCCCAGCGCGAGAAGCGCCAGGCCGGCGGCAGAGCCGTGTCGTCGAAGCATGGTCGATCCTCTTGTCCGGCGAGAGCCGGCAATGAACGGGTGCCGCCCCGGGCGCGCGCTTTCGGCGGCACCCGAGGTGGTGACGGTCGATGAGATGAGATCGAGGGCGGGCTAGTTCCGAGGAGGTGCGCGCGGCGCGCCGTCATGCGCGCGGCGAGCCTCGCTCGCCACGCCGACGTAGAAGAACGGCGCGACGGCCTCGGTCGCCGGCGCCGGCTCGAAAAGCGCCGTGGACGCGAGGAGGAGCGGCGCCGCGCCCGCTTGGCAGAGGACGCAGTGCTGGTGGTCGTGCGTGCCGTGCGATGGCCCGGGGGATGTGTCGCCGTCCGCGCTTGCATCGCCGTGCTCACGTGCGGAGCAGATCGCCCCGTCGAGGCGGAGGATGTCGATCCAGGCGGCATCGATCGCCATCCGTGCCGCGAGCGGGGCGCCGATGAGGGTTTGAACGAGAAGCGCGAAGATCGCGACCCAAGCGGCGAGCTTGGAGCGCGCGGACAGTCTCAGCCTCGCCAACACGGTCGAGCGGCGGCGCATGGCGGGAAAATTGCCCGGATTCGGCCACGCAAGGCCAGACCGATCTCAACCATAGCGAGAGAGGGATCGCCGGGACGGGGCCATCAACGGCCCCGGATGCGCCGTCACGGTGGTCACCGTTTCGAGCGGTTCCGCGTCCGCCGCGCCTCGATCCGCCCGAAGCTGCGCCTTCGGCGTCAACGCCGCCCGATCGCCTCGAGGAGGGGCCGCGCCGCGGCGGGCACGTTGGTCACTGTTTCATACGCCGCAGCGACGGCGCGGACCGCATGCTCGGCGCCCCTCTCGCCCTTCCTTACGTGTGTCTGACGGATCGATTGGTTCCCCGTCATCGAGTTGCGCTGAGCCACCAATGCCTTATGCCAGTTAAACATCTATATAATGTTATTTCTACTACACATGCACATTGTAAATGTGATTTATGTTGCATTCCACATTCACGCCTGTAGTTATCAGCGGAGCGAGCACCCGGCCGCCCGGTCGCTCGCGCCACTTGATGACGAGGCAACAAGCCATGCAGCTCGACGCAATCGGAAACCCGGCGTCCCGTATCGAGATCGAACTCAAGGACATTCGCGTCGCGTACGCGCGCTCGGGCAGGCGCGCGGCATTGCCTCACCTCGACGGATGGTCGCTCTCGGTAAAGGCCGGAGAGAAGGTTGCGATCCTGGGCCGGTCAGGCTCCGGCAAGACGACGCTGCTCAACGTCGTCGCGGGCCTCGTCGAGCCCGCCGCGGGCGAGGTGCGCTTCGGCCGCAAGCGCGAGAACGGGCCCTCCTTCGCCTACGTGTTCCAGGAGGACCGGCTGCTGCCCTGGCGCACTGCCGAAGGCAACGTCCGTCTCGCGCTGGAGCGGCTCGGCGTGCCGCGCGCCTCGCGCCGGGCACTCGCGCGGGAAGCGCTGGCACGGGTCGGCCTCGCCGACGCGGCGACGCTCTTCCCCTCGCAGCTCTCGGGCGGGATGCGCTCGCGCGTCGCGCTCGCACGCGCGCTGGCGCTCGACGCCCCGCTTCTCCTCCTCGACGAGCCGTTCAGCAAGCTCGATCCGGCGACGCGGACCGAGATGCACCAGCTGCTGCTGCGGCTGCACGAGGAGATCGGGTTCGCCGCGCTGCTCGTCACGCACGACCCGGAGGAAGCCGCCCTCCTCGCGGACCGGGCCGTGGTCCTGCGGCCGCGCGCGAGCATCGAGGTCGACATCGCGAGCGACCGCGAGGCCGCCGCGTCCCGTCTGCGCGCGCTTCTCACCGATGCGGCGCCGGCCCCAAGGGAAGAGCCCGGTCCGCGGCTCGGCGTTCCCCGGCCGATGCCCCTCGCCTATACGCGACGCGCGGCGCTCGCCCTCGCCGGCGGCGCCTTCGCAGCGCCTTTCGTCGGCCGCAGCGCGCTCGCCGCAGACGGCGCAGCCTTCCGCATCGGCTATTGGGCAACCGGCATCCAGCTCGCGCTCATCGAGCTGATCAAGGAAAGACGGCTTTTCGAGAAGCACGGGCTGAAGCACGAGCTCGTCTCCTTCGCCGACGTGAACGGCAACACGGTCGCCCTTGCCACCAACCGGATCGACGGCGCCTTCAGCGTGAGCGGCGCCGGCGCGCTCGATCTTGCCGCCAAGAAGCGGCCAGTGCGCATCCTCCTCTCGACGCAGATCGCCGACGGACAGCTCGTCACCAACAAGCCGGGCATCGAGACCGTCGGGGATCTGAGGGGGCGTGTCATCGGCCTCGCGCCGGCGGGAAGCGCGGGGCACGCCTACGCGAAGGCGTTTCTGTCCCGCAATCATGGCCTCGAGCCCGACGCTTACCGCGTCGCCGGCGGCGGCGAGGCGCGGCTCGTGCAGCTTCTCGTCAAGGGCGAGGTCGACGCGGCGCTGCTGCGCGAGGTGTCCGTGGTCCAGTTCGCCGAGCGGCTGAAGCTGCGCGCGCTCGCCAATCAGCTCACCGAATGGGGCCGCCTCGCGGGGCCGGGGGCGCGGCCGCCGCTCGGCGTCGCCGTCGCGCGGCTCGAGGTCATCGAGAAGCGGCGCGAGGACGCCGTCGCCTTCATCGCCGCCGTCATCGACGCGATCCGCATCGGAGCGGCGGAGCCGGACCTCGTCGCCGGGCTCATGGCGAAATCGTTGAAGCTCTCGCCCGACGAGGCGGCGGCCTACGCCAAGACCTGGAACATCTCCTTCCACGGGAAGCTCGAGCCGGCGGACATCGCCAGCTTCGAGACCGCGCAGCGCCTCTTCGTCGAAGAGGGAAGCCTCGAGGCGCCCGCCGACCCGCAGTACTTCGATCCGACGATCTACCGCGACGCGCTGACGCGCATCGGAAGCATCCAGGGGCGGTCGTGATCGCGAGCCGCAGCCTCACAAGCCTCGCCTTTCCCCTCCTCCTTCTGGCGGCGTGGACGATCGGCGCCGGGTTCACCGACCCGCTTCTGATCCCGAGCCCCGCCGCCACCTTCGCCGCGTTGAAGGAGCTTGCCGCGCAAGGCGACCTCTGGACGGAGCTCTCGATCTCCATCCGGCGCGTCGCGAGCGGGGTCGTCGTCGGCGCCGCGATCGGCATTCCGTTCGGGATCGCCGTCGGGCTCTGGCGGTGGGCCGAGACGCTTCTCGGCGCCGCCCTGCCGGCCGTCTCGGCGACCTCGTCGGCGATCTGGGCGGTGCTGGGCGTGCTCTGGTTCGGCCTCAGCGACGGCGCCACCGTCTTCGTCGTCGCGATGACGGTGGCGCCGATCCTCGCCGTCAACACCCGCGATGCGGTGCGGGCCGCCGATCCCGACCTCATCCAGATGGCGCAGTCGATGGGATTCGGGCCGCTCGCGGTGACGCGCGACGTCGTCCTTCCCGCCATTCTTCCCTCGCTCTTCGCGGGCTTCCGCCTCGCGGTCGGATTCGGCTGGCGCGTCGGCCTCGTCGCGGAGGCGCTCGGCTCGCCCTCGGGCGTGGGTTTCCGCCTCAAACAGGCGGTCGATCTCCTCCACACGCCGGAAATGTTCGCCTGGAGCCTCACCGTGATCCTGGCGATGGTCGCCCTCGACGCGCTCGCGCTGAACCTCATCGAGGCCCGCAGCTTCCGCTGGCGCAAGCAGCTCGTGTCCGCATAGCGCGCGCCCTCCCGCTTCCGCCGGGCCGGCAGCCCGGCTTTCTCTCACGAAAGGCTCGCTCATGTTTCAGTACAAGGCTTTGCGCTGGAGCGTCCATGCACCGCCCGGCAATCCCAAGGAGCCCTCGATCGGCCTCGTCACGCTGAACCGCCCCGAGGCGCTCAATGCGATCGACGTGCGCATGCGGGTCGAGCTCGACATCCTCTTCGATCAGATCGCACGGGACGACAGCATCCGCGTCGTCATCATCACCGGCGAGGGGCGCGGCTTCAGCGCCGGCGGCGACCTGCGCACCGAGGCCGCGCCGCTCGGCGCCCTCGACGAGGAGCACGATTTCGGCGCGTTCGGCGCCTACAGCGATCTCGCCAACTACTTCTTCAACGATCTGCGCCACGCCGTCATTCAGCGCGCCATCCGCAAGCTCGAGGAGCTGCGCGCGGTGACGATCGCCGCGATCAACGGACCGGCGGTCGGGATCGGCCTCGAGCTCGCCACCGCCTGCGACATCCGCTACGCCTCCGATCGCGCGCGGCTCGGCGAGGTCGCGGTGCCGGCCGGCTTCGTCCCCGAATCGGGCGGCGCGCGGAACCTGCCGAAGCTCGTCGGCATCGGCCGCGCGATGGAGCTGATCCTCACAGGCGAGATCATCGACGCAGCGGAAGCCGAGCGCATCGGGCTGGTCGATCGCGTCTTTCCGCACGAGAAGCTGCTCGACGAGGTCTTCGCCATCGCGGGCCGCATCGCCGCTGCCCCCTATCTCTCGGTGCGGCAGGCAAAGGCGCTGGTGCGGCGCTACTGGGACCACAACAAGAGCCCCGAGGGCGCGCGCGCCGAGCTCGAGGCGGTTATGGAGATCACCCGCACCGGCGATTGCCGCGAAGGGATCCGCGCCTTCCTCGAAAAGCGGCCGCCGGTCTATCGCGGGCCGTCCTATCGCGGCGGGGAGCAGTCAAGATGAACCTCGCCGAGGAAGCGCTTGCGCCCGGCCACGCGCCGGAAGCCGGCGGCCGGGTCGCGTTCCATACGAAGCGCGGCCCTGTCACCAACGCCGTCTTCCAGGCGCTCGTCGGCCGCATCTCGGCCGGGCTCGCCGCGCGCGGCATCCGCCCCGGCGACCGCGTGCTGCTGCGGATGGGCAACTCCGTCGAGTTCGCCGCGAGCTTTCTTGCGGTGATCCGGCTCGGGGCGACGCCCGCGCTGCAGAACTCCCAGTTCGGGTCGCGCGAGCTCGCGCACATCATCAACCTCACCCGGCCCGCGCTCGTTCTGTCGGGCGAGGATCAGTGGCGCAGCGACGCTGTGGATCTCTTTGCGGGCGTTCCCCGCGTGCTCGTCACGCGCGCGGGATTGCACGATGCCGACGGCGCGCCCGTTGCGGCCGAACCCCCTCCTCCGCCGCATGAGGCGCGCCCGGACGATCCCGCCTTCATCGTCTTCACCTCCGGGACGACGGGGCAGCCGAAGGGGATCGTCCACGCGCACCGCTGGCTCAGCGCGCTCGGCGATGCCAACCGGCGCCGCATTCCGCCGCGCCCCGACGATGTCGCCCTAGCGACCGGCGAATGGAGCTTCGTAAGCGCGCTCGGGCACAACGTGCTGTTTCCGCTGCGCAACGGCATCGCGGCCTCGATCCTCGAGGAGCGTCCGACGCCCGAGCGGATTCTCGCGACGATCGCGCGCGACGGCGTCACGCTCCTTTACAGCGTCGCGACGCTCTATCGCCGCATCCTCGGGACCGCCGGCATCGAGCGGAAATACGATCTGTCGCGCCTGCGCGGCGCCAACTCGACCGGCGAGCCGCTCGAGGCGTCGGTCCGCGCCGAGTGGGAGGCGCGGTTCGGGTGCCCGCTGTGGGAGCATTACGGCGTCTCGGAGATCCAGATGGTTCTCGGCGTCGGTCCGGAAAGGCCGGCCCGCGAAGGGGCCGTCGGCGTCTCCTGGGGTGCCCGCCCGGCGATTCTCGGCGAGGACGACGAGCCGCTTCCGGCCGGAAGCGTCGGCACGCTCGCCTTCGACGCTTCCTATCCCGGCCTCTTTCTCGGGTACCTCGGCGACGAGGCACGCACGAAGGCGGCGAAGCGCAACGGCTGGTACGTGACGACAGACCTCGCGCGCATGGACGAGGACGGCTACGTCTACATCCTCGGCCGCGCCGATGACTGCTTCAAGAGCAAGGGCGTCCTCATCGCGCCGCGCGAAATCGAGGAGGCGCTGCTCGGGCTGGGCACGATCGAGGAAGCCTGCGTCTTCCCGATTCCGGATGCCGAGATCGGCCATCGCATCGGGGCCGCGATCGTGCCGCGCGCCGGGACCGGCGCGGCCGAGCTCGACGCGGAGGCGATCGCCAAAGCGCTCGCGGGACGCATCGCGCGCTTCAAGTGCCCGCACGTGGTGGTGGTGATGGAGGCGCTGCCGAAGAACGTCAACGGCAAGACGCAGCGCTCCGAGATCGCACGCATGGCGCTCGCCGGCAACGCGCGAGAGCGAAGGCCGCAACTCGAGGCAATCGTCGCTCGGCCGACCCCGTAGCCGCTCGGCGTTGCGTCGTCGATTTCTCAGGGCGAGGCCATCACGGCCCGCGGCGCCTGCATGCTCGGCTCCGGAGCTTCCTGCAACCCGGCGGAAGCTCTCCTCCAATCGCTTGGCACGCCCCAGGTCGGCGAAATTGTTTCGTGCCTTCTCGTGGTCGGAGTCGATCACGAGGGCGTTGCGACATTTAGCCCGCGCCCCGGTGCGATCGCCTCCCCGGTAAAGGGGGGTTGCCGGCGCGCCGTCGGCCGGCCTCGCCCCTACTGCCAGTCCTGATCCTGAGCCCCGGCTGCGCGTGCCGGAAGCCGGAGCCTCGTGTCGGCCGATCAGCCTCTCCCCGAAACGGGGCTCGAGCGACCGCCGCTCGTGGGGGAAAGGCTTCGTCCCGGCCACGGCTTGCTCCTTGACGGCCCCTGCCGCCCGATTCAAGGTGAATCAACTTTTCGCCGGGTACGGTTAACGAGGCGCTAAGCAATGGCGCCCAGCTACGGGAGATCAGCCGCATCAAATGAGCAAGAAGGCCATTGGCCAGAACGGCGCCGGCCGTAACGGCGCCGCGCGCCTGCATGCCGCGAAGGGCAATCTCCCCAGGGCCAACGGCGTCCGGACGCTCGGGCCCGTCTCCGATCTCGAACGGCATCTGCCGCCCGACTGGTGGCGCACGCTCTTCAACTCGCTCTATCTCGAGACCGACGGAGACGTGGTCGAGAACGACCGCAACACCATCGCCGAGGTCGACCTTCTCGTGAGGAGCGCCGGGCTCGAGCCGAACGACCGCATCCTCGACCTCTGCTGCGGCCAGGGCCGCCACGTCCTGGAACTCGCCCGCCGCGGCTTCAAGCACGTGACGGGGATCGACCGCTCGCGCTACCTCGTGCGCCTCGCGCGCAAGCGCGCCCGCCAGCGCGGCCTCGCGGTCTCCTTCCACGAGGGGGACGCCCGCAAGTTCCGCCTCGGCGACGGCGTCTTCCACTGCGTCACCATCCTCGGCAACTCGTTCGGATACTTCGACCGCGAAGAGGACGACATCGCCGTCCTCGAATCGGTGAAGCGCGCGCTCGCCTCCTCCGGCACGCTCGTGATGGACATCACGGACGGCGAGTGGATGAAGAAGAATTTCGAGCCGCGCTCCTGGGAGTGGGTGGACCAGAACCACTTCGTCTGCCGCGAGCGCGCGCTCGACGCCGACGGGGAGAGGCTCATCAGCCGCGAGGTCGTGGTCCACGCCGAGCGCGGCGTCATCGCCGACCAGTTCTATGCCGAGCGGCTCTACTCCAAGGCCCGGATCGAGGCCCTCCTCGAGCGCGTCGGGTTCGGCAACGTCCGCTTTCATGCCTTCGTCGCCCCCGACTCGACCCGCAATCAGGACCTCGGGATGATGGCGAACCGCATGTTCCTCACCGCCGAGGCGCCGCGCCGGGTCGAGCGCACCAGGCGCTCCGCGCCGCTCATCCCCGACGTCACCGTCGTCCTGGGTGACCCGCGCCTGCCGGACCCGGTGAAGCGGAACGGATCGTGGAATCCCGAGGACTTCGAGACGATCGCACGGCTCAAGGCGGCGCTCGAGGAGCTGCCCAACTATCGGTTCCGCTATCTCGACAACCATGCCTCGCTCATCGCGGATCTCCGCAAGGAGCGGCCCGCCTTCGTGCTCAATCTCTGCGACGAAGGCTACGAGAACGACGCGTTCCGCGAGCTGCACGTGCCGGCGCTCCTCGAGATGCTCGGCGTGCCCTATTCCGGCGCCGGGCCCGCGGCGCTCGGGCTCTGCTACAACAAGAGCCTCGTCCGCGCGATCGCCCAGTCGCTCGACGTCCCGGTACCGGCGGAGACGTATTTCAGCGCCGACGATCAGGCGGCGACGATCCCGTCGGTGTTTCCGGCGCTGATCAAGCCCTGCTACGGCGACAGCTCCATCGGAATCACGAAGGATGCGGTGGTCCATTCCTGGGAGGAGGCGCTCGCCTATCTCTCGCGGCTTCGCGAGCAGATGCCGGGCCGGCCGATCCTTCTCCAGGAATTTCTGACGGGGCCCGAGTACTCGGTCGGAATCGTCGGGAATCCGGGGCTCGGCATGCGCGTTCTGCCGGTCCTCGAAGTCGACTATTCGAAGCTCGATCCCGGCCTGCCGCGGCTCCTCGGCTACGAGTCGAAATGGGAGCCGAGCTCGCCCTACTGGACGCAGATCGCGTATCGCGAAGCGCAGCTCGAGGAGGACGCGCGGCGGCGCCTCGTCGACTACTCGACCGTCCTCTTCGAGCGGCTGGGGTGCCGCGACTACGCCCGCTTCGATTTCCGCGCCGACGCCGCGGGCGAGCTGAAGCTCCTGGAAGCCAATCCCAATCCCGGCTGGTGCTGGGACGGCAAGCTCAACATCATGGCGAGCTTCTCCGGGCTGAGATATGCGGACCTCCTCCGGTTGATTCTGGAAGCCGCGCAGGAGCGGGTCGTCGCACAAATGCCGGGACTTCTTCAGCCCTCCGAGCCGCGCATCCGTCTCGTCGCCGGCACGAGGTGAACCGCGGCCGGGGATCGACCGCTCGATCCCGCGCGCCCAAAGGCTTTGCAACAGCGGGGACGCGAGGCACGCGGCGCCATCCGCCTCCCGGCGCGAACTCGTTGTACAGGTGACCGTCAGCCAGCCGATCAGCGACCCCGGCGGGGTTCGTTGCTCATGCGGGCCGCGCAGAGAACGTCGAGCAGCGCGACGCCGGCCACCGCAGCCGCGGCCACGGCGAGACGGCCCTTCGTCCGCTTGTGCGTGGCGAAGGCGCCGCCCAGCACGGCGAGATCGACGACGTCGCCCGCGACGCGCGCCCAGAGCCACCCGCTCGGCCGCGCCCGTGCGAGAATGCCGATGCCGCTCGCGATCTCGCGTACGCCGAAGGCCGGGAGATAGCTGTGGTCGTAGAGCCCGCTCGCACGGGCGACGCGCTTCGGCGCGAGCAACTGAGCGAGCCCTAGTCCGATCCCGAACCAAGCGAGCCCGCGCGCAAGGCGTCGGGCGTCGATATCGACCATGCGGGACAACGCACGCCCGCCGCCTTCCTGCCGCAGTTCCGCAATCGCCATCGCGCCGTCCTACCGTTTCGGTCCCGACCTCGAAAACGCGCCGGCGACCTCGAGTTCCCCGCACCCGCCTGAAGCGTTGCCGCTGCAGGCGCCATCGCAACCGTGAAGGGAGCACGCGCCAGCCCTGCCGATCGAGTAAAGTGAGACGCCCCGGCAGGGAGGATCCGAGTCATGAAGCGGCGCCTCGTAGCCATCCTCGCGGCCGACATCGTGGGCTATTCGCGCCTGATGAGCGCCGATGAGGGTGGGACGATCTCGCGCCAAAAGGCCTGCCTCGAGGCGATCATCGAGCCCACAATCGCGACCCATGGCGGACGCGTAGTCAAAAGGATGGGCGATGGGTTGCTCGCCGAGTTCGAGAGCGTGGTCGAGGCGGTCCAATGCGCTGTGGAGATGCAGAAGGCGCTGGCCGAGAGCGAGGTCGCGTTTCCAGATGACCGCAGCATCCGGTACCGCGTCGGCATCAACCTTGGAGACGTCGTCATTGATGGCGAGGACATTCTCGGCGACGGGGTGAACGTCGCGGCGCGGCTGGAAGGCTTGGCCGAGCCGGGAGGGATCTGCGTCTCCGACATCGTCTGCCAGAGTGTGCGCGGCAAGCTCGACATCGCTTTCGACGATCTCGGCGAAATTGCCGTGAAGAACATCCCGAGGCCCGTCCACGCGTTCCGAGTGGGGCCTCCGACAACGCCGACCCCGGCCGCCGTGTCCGACCTGCTGCCGGGCAAGCCGGCAGTTGCGGTGCTGCCATTCGAAAACCTGTCGGGAGATCCCGACCAGGAGTATTTCAGCGATGGGCTGAGCGAGGACATAATTACCCTGCTGTCGGCCTGGCGCTCGTTTCCGGTCGTTGCCCGCAACTCCAGCTTCGCCTTCAAGAAGCAGGCGCGGGACATCCGCGCTGTCGCGCGAGAGCTTGCGGCCCGCTACGTCATCGAAGGCAGCGTGCGCAAAATGGGCCGCCATCTGCGTGTGACCGCACAGCTCATCGACGCCCAGTCCGGCCACCACATTTGGGCACGGAAGTTCGACTGCGTGCTGGACGAGATCTTCGAAATTCAGGACGAAATCACGCAACAGATCGTCAGCACGGTCGAGCCGCAGATGGCGAAGGCCGAGCTGCGAAAGACGGAAAGCAGGCGTGCCGGAAGCCTCACTGCATGGGACCTCTTCCTGCGCGGGCGGGCGCATCTCCACCTCTTCACGCCCGTCGACAATGAGCACGCGCGCAATCTGTTCGACCGCGCAATCGCCCTGGACTCGCAGTACGCCGACGCGTTCGCCGGGATTTCGCTCGCCTACCAGCGCGACATGCTCCTCGAAGCCGCCGCCGATCGCGCCGAATGGGAGGAAAAGGCGCTCGCGGCCGCACGTTGCGCCGTGACGCTCGATAGCGAGTCGTCGTTTGCCCACTACGCCCTGAGCGGGGCGCATATATGGGCGAATCAGCACGCCGCCGCTATTGCCGAGGCCCGTCTCGCCGTGCAGCTCAACCCGAGCAACATCGCTGCCTGGCTCGCCCTAGGCAATCGCCTCGATATCACAGGCGACCCCGAGGGGCTGCCGCTGCTGCAGAAGACGCTGCAGCGAAACCCGCGCGACCCGTACAACTACATCTATCTCGGGCAGCTCGGGCGCGCGTACATCAATGTTCGCGATTACGAAAAGGCGCTCACTCATCTACGCGAGGCGGTGCGACTCGCCCCGGACTTCGCCAACAACTACCATGTCCTCGCGATCTGCCTGGGGCACCTGGGCCGGGTCGAGGAGGCGCGCGAGGCCGTCCGGCGGTGCGAGGCGCTGCGGCCCGGCTTCATCGCGAAACGCTCGCACTGGAACATCTACCTCGACCCAGCGGCGAATCTGCATCTGGTCGAAGGGCTGCGCAAGGCGGGGCCCTTGATTGGATAGTTCTTCAGCTCCGCTCTATGGCGTTGGTCGATCCCGCCTGAGTTTGCGGCGCGAGAATGGCGGCCGTGCTGCCGCAGAACGATCACAGCGAAACGCATTCCTTTGCCGCCGACCGGGCCGCACACTCCACGACGATCTGCACCTTCGGACGGTCAGGGATGAGCATTTTGAACCTGGACGCGGCGGTCCCCTTCGCGGTCTTCAAGAACGCCGGCCTGCTCTACTACTACGGCGACTACCGCGA
>JADGGZ010000211.1 GCA_019689675.1 Rhodospirillales bacterium
CCATTGCTCACTGCTGAGGCGCACCGTTTTCTGCTTGGCGATGAGAGCGGGCGCGGTCACGCAGCCGAAGGCCGAGAAGCCGCTCGAGAACTCCGGAACGATCACCCGGCTGATACCGACATGCCGCGCCAGGGACACGGCGTGCATCGGCCCTGCCCCGCCGAAGGCAATGAGAGTCGTCTGGCGCAGGTCCACGCCGCGATGGACGGTGACCCGGCGCAACGCTCGCGCCATCACCGCATTGGCGACCTCAAGCACCCCGAGCGCGGTTTCGTCGACCGAGAGGCCGAGCCGTTCCGAGAGCGGGGCAAGCGCCTGGCGTGCCAGGTCCGGCCTGAGGCGGATCGTGCCGCCGAGAATGCGCTCGGGATCGAGATATCCAAGCACGACGTTGACGTCCGTGATGGTCGGCTCGGTCCCGCCGAGCCCGTAGCTCGCCGGACCGGGGTCAGAGCCTGCGCTCTCCGGCCCGACCGTGAGGCCGCCGGCGCCGAGCCGGACGATCGATCCGCCGCCGGCGCCAACCGACTCGATCGCCACCATGGGTTGACGGATCGGCCACCCGCCGAGCTTGCGATTGTTGGCGATCTCCGCAACGCCGCCGGAGACAAGGCACACGTCCGTCGTCGTTCCGCCCATATCGAAGGCCAGGCCATCGCCGATGCCCAACGCGCGGCAGACATCGGCGGTCGCGGACGCGCCGGCCGCCGGACCGGAGAGAGCCAGGACGAGCGGCAGCGACCGCAATACCTTCGGCGCGGCCATTCCGCCGGCCGAATGGAAGAGCTGAATGGTCGTCGTCTCGGGAACGCCGCCCAGCAGCTTGTCGAGATATGCGGAAGCCTTCGGCATGACCGCCGCGTTGAGGACGGTCGACGTCGTCCGCTCGAACTCGCGCGCCTCCGGGCTGACTTCGTGCGAGACCGACACGAACGGGCAGACACGCCGCAGCGCATCGGCAAGCCGTGCCTCGTGGTCGGGAAAGACATACGAGTGCAGCAGGCAGATCGCCACCGCATCCGGCTTCTGCTCGCGCACCCAGGCCACGGCGCGATCGATTTCGGCCTGGGTCAATTCCGTGATCACGGCCCCATGCGCATCGACCCGCTCGCGCACGCCGAGCGTGAGCGCGCGCGGCACCACGGGCGGAACCCGCGGCGGCACGTCGAGACGGTAGAGGTGATCGCGACTGGCGCGGGCGATATACAGAACATCCTCGAATCCCTGCGTCGTGATCAGCGCCACGCGGGCGAACTTGCTCTCGACGAGACTGTTCGTGACGAGGGTCGTGCCATGGACCAAGGTCGCAACCTGCGACCAGTCGAGATCGACCGCAGCGATGGCGCTTTGCAGACCGGCAAGGGGATCTTTGGCCGTCGTCAGCGTCTTGGCATGGCGGAACCGTCCATCCGAATCGACCGCCACGACGTCAGTGAAGGTCCCGCCGATGTCGACGCCGACTTTCCAGGAACTCATCGAGGCTGCCTTAGTGCTGGGCGACGACTTGCTCGAGGGCCGCGTTTATGCTGGCCTTCAGGAGGTCGACCATCTGATCGATCTCGTCGCGGGAAATTGTGTAAGGCGGAGAAAGGAGGACATGGTCTCCGCTATAGCCGTCGACAGTCCCTGGCGAGGGATAGCAAAGAAGCCCGCGTGCGAAGGCTTCGTCGCGGACCTTGGCATACAGGCCGCGCTCGGCCGGGAAAGGCGCCTTCGTCTCGCGATCCTGAACGAACTCGAGCGCCACGAACAGGCCGCGTCCCCTGATGTCGCCGACGAACGGGTGCTGCCCGAACTCGTCGTGCAGGCGCTTCATCAGGTATTCGCCGTCGCGGCGGCATTTCTCGACGAGACCGTCCCGCACGATGATCTTCTGAACGGCGAGTCCGGCGGCACAAGCGGCAGTATGGCCCGAATAGGTGTGAACCGTGGCGAGCGTGCCGAAGGCCGATGCGATGGCCTGATAGATGCGCTCGGAGATAATGGCCGCCCCCAGAGGCGCGTAGCCGCCCGCTAGGCCCTTCGCGGTATACATGATGTCCGGCTCGACGCCATCGTGAGCCAGCGCGCGCCAGGTGCCGCAT
This sequence comes from Rhodospirillales bacterium, assembly GCA_019689675.1. Taxonomy (GTDB): domain Bacteria; phylum Pseudomonadota; class Alphaproteobacteria; order ATCC43930; family CGMCC-115725; genus JADGGZ01. The sequence goes on from JADGGZ010000211.1 coordinate 2,085, forward strand.
CGGCCGACGCCGCACATGACCTCGTCGGCGACCATCAGAACGCCGTATTTCGAGCAGATCTCGCGGACGCGACGCGCATAGCCCTCCGGAGCCGCGACCGCGCCGCCAGCGGCGCCGACGACAGGCTCGAAGAAGAACGCCGCCACCCGCTCGGCACCGAGGCGAAGGATCTCGCGCTCGAGCTCGTCGGCGCAGTAAGAGGCGACCTCCTCGGCGGACACACCGGCGGGCGGACGATAGACATTGACCGGCGAGAGATGAGAAACCGGAAGCAGGGCCCCGACATAGGGCCGGCGGCGGGCCGGATGCCCGGAGAGCGACAGGGCGCCGAACGTGTAGCCATGCCAGGATTGACGACGCGCAATGAAATGGGTGCGTCCGGCGTGACCGCGCGCAACGTGATATTGCAGCGCAATCTTCATCGCCGTTTCCGTCGCCTCGGATCCCCCCGACACGAAGCTGACCCGCATGAGATCGCCGCCGGCCTGACGGGTGATCATCTCGGCGAGTTCGTCGATCGCATCGCTGGTGAAATTGGCGGAGTAGCCGAATTCAAGCTTGTCGTACTGGGCCTTGATCGCCTCGATGACTTCCCTGTTGCCATGCCCGAGGCAGAAGAGCGCCGGCCCCGCGGATCCGTCCAGGTACTGCTTGCCGGAGTCGTCAATGACGAAAGTCCCCTTGCCCGCGACCGCCTTGGGAAGGCGCTGTCCAGGAAGGTGCTGATTGAGCCAGCGATGGCCGGTAATGTTCATTTTTCCCCTCTGTTTGATCAAAGATCAACTATCGCGACGGATCATGCAACCCTTTTGTTGCAGCGATAGCCGACTCAGCGCTGGTCTCGGGTCAGATCGTCCGGCTCACGCTGTTCATTGAGTTGCGCTGCCGGCCGGCTCGGCGCGCGCTTCGGCGAACTGGTAGGTGGACCGGATGTAAACCGCGGCCTCGGCGATGTCCCGCTCGACCGCGAGCCGGACGGCCGCTCCATCTCGGCGACGCAGACTAAGGATTGCGAGCTCATGAAGATCGCTGGCGCTCTTGAACTCGGCTTCGTTCAGGCAATAGCGAATCAGGGGCCCCACCCTTATCCAGAGCCGCTCGATCAGCGAAAGATAAAAGGTGTTTCGGTTGGCGCCGAGCCGATAGATCGCAAAATGGAAATTCCAGTTGCGGCGCAAGTAAGTATCGACATCACGACGCCCATAGGCGTCTGCCATCTGCGCGTTCAGGTCCTCAAGGATTTTGATGTCGTTGTCCTCGATGCGCTCGGCCGCGCGGGCGGCGATGAGGCCTTCGACATGGCAGCGCAGGGAAGTGATGTCGTCGAATTCTTCCAGGCTCAACCGAGGCACGACGACAGACCGGTTCGGGAGCATCTCGAGCGCATCTTCCGCCACGAGCTGGCGCAAGGCTTCGCGGACCGGCATCGCGCTCGTACCGACCATTTCGGCCAGCTGCATGATCGTGACGGATTCGCCCGGAACGAATTGGCCGTTCATGATCGCCTGGCGGACGGACCGATAGATCTTTTCGCGCAGGCTGTTGTGGCTGATCTTCTCGATGACTGCCATGGGCGTGTTTAGTCTGCTTGAGCCGATGTCAAAGTAACGCGCAGACCATCACGGTGCGCGCGACCATGTTGCTGCCGGCAATCCACCCGTCGGACGCGGCAGGATTGGCGCCAAGAGCGCGGTTTGGCCGAGGGCGCGGCGCGTTATCGGATGACAATCGCGCCAGCCGCGACCGCCATACCCGATGAATACCCCGCGCCTTCTCCACGCGGTGCGCGGCAGCGAATTCATCCAGGTCGTCCCCTCCGTTTGATCTTTGATCAAACCGACACTAAGGTTTAGCTTCTTAGCCGTCAACGTTACCCTGCTGCGGCACAAAGTGCCATGCGAGCGAAACGGCCGGCGCCGCGCCGGCAGGGCGTCAAGAAGAAGGCAATGAGCAAACAGAGTCGTCGCATCGTACTGGTCACGGGAGGATCGCGCGGCATCGGAGCCGCCGTCAGCCGCCTTGCCGCCGCGGCGGGATACGACGTGGCGCTGTCCTACCTCTCGGACAACAAGGCGGCCGAGGCCGTCGTCGCCGACATCGAGGGCGCGGGCCGCCGGGCGCTCGCAATACAAGCCGATGTCGGCGTGCCCGACGACGTGCAGAAGCTGTTCCGCGCGGTTGACGAGAAGCTCGGAACGATCACCGCTCTCGTGAATAATGCGGGCGTCATCGGGCGCGCTGGCAGGCTTGCCGATGCCGATGACGCGACGATCAAGACGTGCATCGACGTCAACGTCACCGGAGCGATACTCGTCGCCCGCGAGGGCATTCGCCGGATGTCGACGCGGCTCGGCGGCCGGGGCGGAGCCATCGTCAACGTCTCCTCCGCGGCGTCGACGCTCGGCAGTCCCGGCGAGTTCGTTTGGTACGCCGCGTCCAAGGGAGCCATGGATTCGCTGACGTTAGGCCTCAGCAAGGAGGTCGGCGCGGAAGGAATCCGCGTCAACGCGGTCTCCCCCGGGCTGATCGACACCGACATTCATGCAAGCGCAGGCTCGCCCGATCGCGTGGAACGCCTCAAAGGCGGCGTGCCGCTTGGTCGCGAAGGAACGGCCAAAGAGGTCGCGCAGGCGATCATGTTCCTTCTCTCGGAGGAAGCCGCCTATATCTCGGGCGCGATCCTGCGCGTTGCCGGCGGGCGTTGACGCCGGCCGTCGAGAGCAGCGCCGGCACGCCCGAGATCGCTTACCCTGCGCTTCATCGTCGCGACCTCGCCGCGGCTCGAGGGACGGCAACGCTCGGCGAACGAGCATGGCGCGCCTTTCGCGCGACGCTCGCCTCGATTATCGGTAGCGACTAATAGCGAGATCCCTGGCCTCGATCTCGGGTCGGCGGCCGGACAGGAGATCCGCCAGCAGGCGGCCGGAGCCGCACGCCATCGTCCATCCCAATGTGCCGTGCCCCGTATTGAGGTACAGATTGGGGATCGGCGTCGGCCCGATCACGGGTGGACCATCGGGAGTCATCGGGCGCAGGCCGGTCCAGAATGTCGCCTTGGCGAGATCGCCGCCGTGCGGGAAGAGATCGCGCACCGAGTGCTCGAGCGTCGCGCGGCGGCTCGCATAGAGGCGATCGTTGTAGCCGCCGAGCTCGGCCGTGCCGCCGACCCGTATGCGATCGCCGAGGCGGGTGATCGCGATCTTGTATGTCTCGTCCATGACGGTCGAGACCGGTGCTGCCTCGGGCTTCGTGATCGGCAGCGTGATCGAGTAGCCCTTCACCGGATAGATCGGGGCGGCGATGCCCAAGGGTCGCAGGAGCAATGGCGAGTAGCTTCCGAGCGCGACGACATAGGCATCGGCCGTAAGTGGCCCGGCGCTGGTCGCCACGTTCGAGATGCGTCCGGCCTCGACGCTCAATCGGTCAATCGTCGTGTTGTAGAGGAATCGCACACCAAGATCCGCGGCAAGTCGCGCCAGGCTCTGCGTAAACATGTGGCAATCGCCGGTCTCGTCGCCGGGCAAGCGGAGTCCGCCTGCAATCTTGTCGCGGACGGCCGCGAGCGCCGGCTCGGCGGCGACACAGCCCGTCTTGTCGAGAAGCTCGAATGGGACCCCGAAGCGCTTGAGCACGACGATGTCGCCTTCAATGGCATCGAGCTGCTTGGCGCTGCGAAAGAGCTGCAGGGTGCCGCGGCTGCGCTCGTCGTAGGAAATGCCGGTTTCGGACCGCAGCGCGCGCAAACAGTCGCGGCTGTATTCGGCGAGACGCACCATCCGAGCCTTGTTGACCGCGTAGCGGGCCGACGTGCAGTTGCGCAGCATCTGCGCGAGCCAGATCCACATGCGCGGATCGAGCCGCGGCCTGATCACCAGCGGACCGTGCTTCATCAGAAGCCATTTGATGGCCTTGATCGGAACGCCCGGTCCCGCCCACGGCGATGCGTAACCGGGCGAAACCTCTCCCGCATTGGCATAGCTCGTCTCGAGCGCCGGGCCAGGCTGACGATCGACGACCGTGACGTCGCGCCCCCCCTTGACAAGATAATAGGCGGTGGTCACGCCGACCACGCCACTCCCGAGAACGATCACCTTCATCGATTCCCCCAGGCAAAAGCGATCGGCATGCGCGCCCGGTTCATTGACCGACGTAAACGCGGTGATAGCGCGCGCCGAGGCTCGTCAGAATCTCGTAGCCGATGGTCCCGGCCGCGCGTGCGACGTCATCGACCGATTGCCGCTCGCCGATCAGCTCGACCATCGAGCCGGCATGGAGTGCCGTGGGTGGAAGCTGCGTGACGTCGATCGTCAGACTGTCCATCGACACGCGGCCGACGATGGGCAGAGCAACGCCGCCGAAATGCACGCATCCGCGATTGCTCAGGCTGCGCAGCCAGCCATCCGCATAGCCGACGGACAGGGTCGCTACCCGCATCGGTGCCGCCGCGCGAAAGCTGCAGCCATAGCCGATCGATGTGCCGCGCCCGATGCTGCGTACCTGGATCACCTTTGCCGCGAGACGAA
>JADGGZ010000212.1 GCA_019689675.1 Rhodospirillales bacterium
GATCCGGCGGGGCGTCGCCAACGCCATCCTCGTCAAGGTGAACCAGATCGGCACGCTGTCGGAGACGCTCGAAGCGGTCGAGATGGCGACGCGCGCCGGTTATCGCGCAGTGATGTCGCACCGGTCCGGCGAGACCGAGGACTGCACCATCGCCGATCTCGCCGTCGCGACAAATTGCGGTCAGATCAAGACCGGCTCGCTGTCCCGCTCCGATCGTCTGGCGAAATACAACCAGCTCATCAGGATCGAGGAGCTGCTAGGCGACGGGGCACGCTACGCCGGGCGGAGCGTGCTGCGCGGCGAAGGCTCCGGTCATGCGTGAAGGCGCAGGCCTCTGGTGACCTTATCGACGGTCTTGCGCTCGGCATGGATCGCAAGACCGACGAGATCGAGGGCTTCGGTCGCCACGGCGGCGACCGCGGCGCGGTTGTCGTGATCGTTTCCGGTGCTGAAGAGATCGCTCGTATAGATCGAAACGGCGACGCCGCGATCGTTGGCCCGCCGCAACGCCGTCGCGAGCCCGGCAGCGTCCGCCGCGAACACGAGGATCGGCTGGCGGATGAGCGGGCCGTAGGTGCGACCGGAAGCGTCGCGGTACGGTTCGCCTGCGAGCTCGGGATAGAATCCGACGAGCCCGCCGGCGAGGAAGCAGGCGACGTTCAGCTTCTGCCAGGTGGCGAGGTCGTCCCGCACGACGATGGCGATCTTGGTGTCGAAGCGCATGGCGAGGACTCTGCCGAGGAACGCGCCGCACGGTCTTGAACGATCGTGCGATTGGATTCGGACGGCGCCGGCCGGACCCGGCCTCGAGCGCATCGAGGCGTGGTTCGCGGGGCGTGCCTACGACCCGCACCGGCACGACACCTACGCCATCGGCTACACGGTCGAGGGGGTGCAGTCGTTCGATTACCGCGGCGCGAGGGCCGACAGCCTTCCGGGCAACGTCATCGTCCTGCACCCGGACGAGCTCCACGACGGCCGCGCCGGCAGCGAACGGGGCTTCCGCTACCGTATGCTCTACATCGAGCCGCGCCTCGTCCGCGAGGCGCTGGGAAGCCGCGCGCGAAGCCTACCGTTCGTCAGGTCCGCCGTGACGAGCGACCAGCGCCTGCTCGCCGCCGTGATGCCGCCGCTCGCCGAGCTCGACCGTCCACTGGAGCTGCTCGAGCGCGAGCAGGCGGTGCTGGCGATCGCCGACGCCCTCCTGCAACTCGATCCGACGGCCCATGGGCGCCGCCCCGGCAACGCCATCGCTCGAAGCGCGGTGCTGCGGGCGCGGGACTTTCTCGACGCCGAGTTCGCCCGCACGGTCGCTGCCGAGGAGCTCGAACGGCTGACCGGGCTCGACCGGTACGAGCTCGCTCGCCACTTCCGCAGTCAGTTCGGGACGAGCCCCTATCGTTATCTCACGATGCGGCGCCTCGACCATGTTCGCGCCGCGCTCGCCGCCGGGCAGTCGCTCGCCGCCGCCGCGCTCGCTGCCGGCTTCGCCGACCAGAGCCACATGACCCGGCGGTTCAAGAGGGCCTACGGCGTCTCTCCCGGGCGCTGGCGCGCGCTGCAGGCCGCCTGGAGGCGAATCAGTCGTTGATTGTTAAGAGAATCCCGCCGATGGTTTCCGGATGGTCGTCGTCGAGGAACTGAGAAAGCGCGCCCGCTACATCGCGGGGCCGGTGCTCGGCGTCTGCCTCATGGGATATTTCTGCTATCACCTCGTTCAGGGCGAGCGAGGCCTCCTAGCCTGGCTGCGCCTGACGAACGAGATCCGCGCAGCAAAGGAAGAAGCGGCGGAGGTCCGCGCCGAGCGCGAGGCGCTGGAGCGGCGCGTGTCCCATCTCCGGCCGGAAAGCCTCGACCGCGATCTCCTCGACGAGCGCGCCCGCGCAACGTTGAACGTCGCGCTCCCGAACGAGATCGTGATCCTGAAGCGCTGATGTTCGACGGTTTCGCGCTGTCGACGATCGATGTCGGCGGCGGCGTGCAAATCCGCTTTCGGCAGGACGGCAAGGGGCCGCCGCTGCTTCTCCTGCACGGCAACCCGCAGACGCATGCGATGTGGCACAAAGTGGCGCCGCGCCTCGCGCGCCGCTTCACGGTGGTCGCCGCTGATCTGCGCGGCTACGGCGGGAGCTCGAAGCCGCCGAGCGACGAGGAGCATGCGCCCTATTCCAAGCGCGCGATGGCGGCGGACCAGATCGCCCTCATGCGCGCGCTCGGACACGAGCGCTTCTTCCTCGCCGGGCACGATCGCGGCGGGCGCGTCGCCTACCGGCTGGCGCTCGATCACCCGGAGAGGGTGCTGCGGCTCGCCGTGCTCGACATTCTGCCCACGCTCGAACACTTCCGCCGCGCCGACATGCGCTTCGGCCTCGGATATTGGCACTGGTTCTTCCTGGCGCAGCCCTACGATCTTCCCGAAAGGCTGATCGGCGCGGACCCGGACGAGTACTGGTTCCGCCATACCGCACGGGAACCGAAGCCGCGCGACTTCTTCGCCCCCGAGGCTCTCGAAGACTATCTCGCTGCCTTCCGCGATCCGGCGACCCGTCATGCGATTTGCGAGGACTATCGCGCCGCCGCCACGATCGACTGCGCGCATGACGAGGCCGATTTCGGCGTGCGCAAGATCGCGTGCCCGGTGCTCGCCCTCTGGGGAGCGCGCGGCAAGCTCCAGGAATGGTACGACGTGTGCGCGATCTGGCGCGACTGGGCCGACGACGTGACCGGCCGGGCGCTCGATTGCGGCCACTATCTTCCGGAAGAAAAGCCCGACGAGGTCGCGGAGGCGTTCGAGGCTTTTTTCGGCGCGTGAGCTTCGCCCGACGCTGCGCGTGACCGAGCCGAGATTCATGATCCTTGTCGCGCATCCGCTCGGCGCAAGAAGATGCTCGCCGGGAACTGCCTGGAAGAAGAGGGAGCCTCATGCAGTACGATCTTGCGAGGATCACGGTCCGTCCGGCCGCAACCGCGTCGGCGCTGCCGCGCCTCGGCGCCTGGCTCGAGAAGACGCCGTCGAAGGGACGCCTCCTCGCCTGCTGGACGAGCGAGATCGGAGCGCTCAACGACATCCTGCTCCTGCGCGGTTACGACGACGCCGACGCCCTCGCGGCCGAGCGCGACGCCCTTGTGCGCGGCGGCGATCTCTACGGGCTCGGGGACCTCGTCGTCGCCGTCGAAGCCGACACCTGGGTCGCATTCCCGTTCGCCGCGCCCGTCGCGCCGGGCGAAGTCGGCCCCTTCTTCGAGGTGCGCACGTACCTTCTCAAACCCGACGGGCTTGCCGCGACCATCGAAGGCTGGGAGAAGGCGTTGCCGGGACGGCTCGCCCTCTCGCCGCTCGTGACCGCAATGTACAGCGTCTCCGGGGCGATGCCGCGCTTCTTCCACGTGTGGCCCTACAAGAGCCTCGACGAGCGCCAGAGAATTCGCGCGCGGGCGGTCGAGACCGGCGTCTGGCCGCCGCCGGGCGGTGCGGGTCGACTCCTCGCCCAGAAGACCGAGATTTTCCTTCCCGCGCTGTTCTCGCCCTTGCGCTGAGACGCCCGCCGACCCACCCGCGCGGTCGTTTCATTGCGCGGTCGCGGCGGCGGTCTGGAGCTTTGTTGCGCGGCCTGGGGTCGCCTTGCGAGCCGCTCCGGAGCATGCTACCGACCCGCTTTGAACCGTTGCCGCGCCGTCCGGCGCGGCGCGCCGCTTTCCGGAGGAAGGATGGCTACCGCCAAGCGCAAGCCGCGCGCCGAGGAAAACGAGAGCCCGCACGTATCCACCGCCGAACTCCTCAAGTTCTATCGCGACATGCTGCTCATCCGCCGCTTCGAGGAGAAGGCGGGGCAGCTCTACGGCATGGGCCTCATCGGCGGCTTCTGCCACCTCTACATCGGTCAGGAAGCCGTCGTCGTCGGCATGCACGCCAATGTCCAGGAGCAGGATTCCGTCATCACCTCGTACCGCGATCACGGCCATATGCTCGCCTGCGGGATGGATCCCAAAGGGGTCATGGCCGAGCTGACGGGTCGCCGCGGCGGCTATTCCAAAGGCAAGGGCGGCTCGATGCACATGTTCAGCCGCGAGAAGCGCTTCTTCGGCGGGCACGGCATCGTCGGCGCGCAGGTGCCGATCGGCACCGGCCTCGCCTTCGCGCACCGCTACAAGGAGGACGGCGGCGTCTCCTTCACCTATCTCGGCGACGGTGCGATCAACCAGGGCCAGGTCTACGAGAGCTTCAACATGGCGGCGCTCTGGAAGCTGCCGGTCGTCTATGTCATCGAGAACAACCGCTATGCGATGGGCACGAGCCTCAAGCGCGGTTCGGCGAGCGAAGAGCTGTGGGTGCGCGGCCAGCCTTACGGAATCCCCGGCCGGGCCGTCGACGGGATGGACGTCCTCGCGGTCAAAGCCGCCGGGGCCGAGGCCGCCGCTCACGCCCGCTCCGGGAAAGGGCCTTACATCCTCGAGATGCTGACCTACCGGTACCGCGGCCATTCGATGTCGGATCCCGCCAAGTATCGGTCGAAGGAGGAGGTCGACCGGATGCGGGCCGAGCATGATCCGATCGACACGCTGAAGAAGAAGATCCTCGACGGCAAAGAAGCGAACGAGGCGGCGTTGAAGGAGATCGACAAGGAGGTGAAGGACATCATCGCCGAGGCGCAGCAATTCGCGCAGGAAAGCCCCGAGCCCGACCCGTCGGAACTCTGGACCGACGTCCTCGCGGAGGCCTGAGCCGATGCCGATCGAGATTCTGATGCCGGCGCTCTCGCCCACCATGACAGAGGGCAAGATCGCGCGCTGGGTGAAGAAGGTCGGGGACGCGGTAAGGGCCGGCGACGTCCTCGCCGAGATCGAGACGGACAAGGCGACGATGGAGGTGGAGGCGGTGGACGAGGGGACGCTCGCCAAGATCGTCGTTCCCGAGGGCACGGAGAACGTCGCCGTCAACACGCCGATCGCCGTCCTCGCGGGCGAGGGCGAGGATCCGAAGGCGGTCGCCGCCGATGGAGGCGCCGGGAGGAGCCAGAACGCAGCCGCCGCGCCGCAGCGCCAGGTTCCGCCCGAACAGGTCGTCGAGCTAAAGGGGCCCGAGCGGGCCAAGCGCGATCGTCCGAGCGCGCCCGCGGCCGCGACAGCGCCGCCCGCGGAGCAGGAGTGGACCGGCCCCACCAAGATGCAGACCGTGCGCGACGCGCTGCGCGACGCGATGGCCGAGGAGATGCGCCGCGACGAGACCGTGTTCCTGATGGGCGAAGAGGTCGGCGAGTACCAGGGCGCCTACAAGGTGAGCCAGGGGCTCCTCCAGGAGTTCGGGCCGCGTCGCGTCGTCGACACGCCGATCACCGAGCACGGCTTCGCCGGGCTCGCCGTCGGCGCCGCCTTCGCCGGGCTTCGTCCCATCGTCGAGTTCATGACGTTCAACTTCGCGATGCAGGCGATCGATCAGATCGTCAACTCGGCCGCCAAGACCCGCTACATGTCTGGCGGGCAGATGGGTTGCCCGATCGTCTTCCGCGGCCCGAACTCGATCGCGAGCCGCGTCGCCGCGCAGCACAGCCAAGAGTTCTCGAGCTGGTACGCGCACGTTCCCGGGCTCAAGGTCGTGGCGCCCTATTTCGCCGCCGACGCGAAGGGGCTCTTGAAGGCGGCGATTCGCGACCCCAATCCGGTAATTTTCCTCGAGCACGAGCTCGTCTACGGCCAAAGCCATCCGGTGCCGGACACCGATGATTGGATCGTGCCGATCGGCAAGGCCCGCGTCGTGAGGCCGGGCGAGCACGTCACGATCGTCGCCTTCTCGCGCATGGTGGATCTGGCGCTCCAAGCCGCGGAGAAGCTCGCTGCGGAAGGGCTGAACGCCGAGGTGATCGATCTTCGCTCGATCCGTCCGCTCGACGTCGAGACGATCGTCGCGAGCGTCAAGAAGACGAACCGCATCGTCTCGGTCGAGGAGGGCTGGCCTTTCGCAGGCATCGGCGCGGAGATCGCGGCGACGATGATGGAGCAGTGCTTCGACTATCTGGATGCGCCGGTCCGTCGCGTCTGCGGGAAGGACGTGCCGTTGCCTTACGCGGCGAACCTCGAGCGCCTCGCGGTGCCGCAGGTCCCCGACATCGTCGCCGCCGCCAAGGACGTCGCCTATCGCTGAGCCTCGGGAGGGGAAGAGAGGCATGCCGATCGAGATACTGATGCCGGCCCTGTCGCCCACCATGACCGAGGGAAACCTCGCGAAATGGGTCAAGAAGGAAGGCGACAAGATCAAGGCGGGCGACGTCATCGCCGAGATCGAGACCGACAAGGCGACGATGGAGGTGGAGGCGGTCGACGAGGGGACGATCGGCAAGATTCTCGTTCCCGAGGGCAGCCAAGGCGTCAAGGTCAACCAGCCGATCGCCGTGCTGCTCGAGGAGGGCGAGGACGCCTCGGCCATCGAGAAGGTCGGTAGCGCACCGCCGCCGCCCGCGCCGGCTGCGCCGAAGACCGAGCCCGCGCCCGGCGCCGCGGCGTCTCCGACGCCGCCTCCCGTGGCTGCGGCCGGAAACGGCCACGACAAAGGGGCGCGCATCTTCGCGAGCCCGCTTGCGCGGCGCATGGCCGAGC
>JADGGZ010000024.1 GCA_019689675.1 Rhodospirillales bacterium
CTCCTCGAGATCGTGCGTCACGAAGAGCACCGTCTTGCGCGTCTCCTGCCAGAGGGCGAGGAGCTCGTTCTCCATGTTCTGGCGCGTCTGCACGTCGAGAGCGCCGAACGGCTCGTCCATGAGGAGAATGCGCGGATTGACGATCCAGGTCTGCGCAATCGCGACGCGCTTGCGCATGCCGCCGGAGAGCTGATGGGGAAAGCGATCCTCGAATCCGGCAAGGCCGACCCGGGCGATCCATTTGCGCGCCTCGGCCTGCGCTTCGGCCCGGGAGGCGCCGCGGAAGGTCAGTCCGAGCGTCACGTTGTCGAGCACGCTGCGCCACGGCAGCAAGGCGTCCTGCTGGAAGAGATACGTCGCATGCCGGTTCGTGCCCCGGAGCGTCTCGCCGAAGACGCGGACGCTGCCCTCGGGCGGGAAGAGCAGGCCCGCGGCACAGTTGAGAAGGGTGGATTTGCCGCAGCCCGACGGCCCGACGATGGCGACGAAGGTGCCTTCTTCGATGTCGAGCGAGATCGAGTCGGCGACGGTGTGCACCGCGCCCGAAGGGGCACGGAAGCGGATCGTCACCCGGTCGAAGGCGATCGCCGGGGTCATCGTCTCCGCCTCTGCCGCCCGGGCCGGAGGCAAGGGGCGGGTCTAGCCGAGGCGGGCTCGGCCGGCCTGCCCAGAGGCCGGCCGCCCTTTCCCGGGCCCCCCGCCGCGACGCGGGCGGGGGGCGAGTTTCGTCGCAGGGTCACGTCGTCGCGCTACTGCTTTGCGAGAAGCTCGTTCGCCTTGTCGACGAACGCGTTCGTGTAGGTGGTCGCGAGATCGACGTTGGCCTTGGCGATTTCCGGCACCGACTGGCTGAAGACGTCGAGCACCGCCTGGGCGCCCTTCGGGTCCATGCGTCCGTCCTTCGAGTACATCGGGATCGTGTTCTTGAGCGCCGCGAGATAGAGCTGCGGGTTGGCGCCGACGAACTCCTTCGGCATCTTCGCCATGATGTCCTCGGCGGAGTGCGAGTGGATCCAGCGCAGCGTCTCGACGAGGGCGTTGGAGATCGCCTGGCTCTCCTTCGGGTGCTTCTCGACCCACTCGGTCGTCGAGTAGATCGCGCCGCCCGGATAGCGCCCGCCGAACACCGCGAGCGTATCCTTCTCGGTGCGGGTGTCGGCGAGGATCCGCAGATCCTTGTACTTGCCCTGGAGCAGCGTCACCGCGGGGTCGAGCATGACGGCGGCGTCGACCTGTCCCTGCTCCTGCGCCGCGACGGCGGTATCGTCGAGGCCGACGCCGATCACCGCGACCTTGGAGGGGTCGACGCCTTCCTTGCGCAGGAGGTACTTGAGGAAGAAGTCGGTCGAGGAACCCGGCGCCGAGACGCCGACCTTCTTTCCGGCGAGATCCTTGACGCTCTTGATGCTGGCGGTCTGCTTCGGCGAGACGACGAGGACGAGGCCGGGGAACTGGTCGTAGATCACCACGGCCTTCATGTCCTTGTTCTTGCCCTTGAGGTTGACGCAGTGGTCGTAGTAGCCGGAGACCACGTCGGCGCTGCCGCCGAGGACGGCCGTGAGCGCGACCGAGCCGCCCTTGAAGTTGATGAGCTCGGCGTCGAGCCCGTGCTTTTCGTACATCCCGAGCTGCTTCGCCAGGACGGTCGGCAGATAGCAGAGGCACGAGGCGCCGCCGATCGCGATCTTGAGCGGCGTCCGGCCCTGCGCCCAGGCGGGGGCGGCGAGGGCGAATGCCGCGACGAGGGCGCCGATCGCCAGCGCGCGGCGCGAAATGGTAACCAGCATCGGTTCCTCCCGGATATTTTTGAGCGGCGGCGAGAATACACGCTGGCGCCGATCGGACAATGCCCCCAGGCCCGGCGCGTCCTTGAAGCCCCCGATTCGCCGTTCTAAAACCCCCGCCATGCTGGAGAAGACCTTCAATCCCGCCGCTGTCGAGGCGAAGTTCTATCCGCGGTGGGAGGAGAGCGGCGCGTTCAGGCCGCGGCCCGAAACCGGTGCCGAGCCGTTCTCGATCGTGATCCCGCCGCCGAACGTCACGGGCAGCCTCCACATGGGGCACGCCCTCAACAACACGATCCAGGACATCCTCGTCCGCTATTGGCGGATGCGGGGGCGCGACGTGCTCTGGCAGCCCGGCACCGACCATGCCGGGATCGCGACCCAGATGGTGGTCGAGCGGCAGCTCGCCCTCGAGCAGAAGACCCGCCACGATCTCGGGCGCGAGAAGTTCATCGAGCGGGTCTGGGCTTGGAAGGCGGAGTCGGGCGGCACGATCACGCGCCAGCTGCGCCGCCTCGGCGCCTCGTGCGACTGGAGCCGCGAGCGCTTCACCATGGACGAAGGGCTCTCGGCCGCGGTCCGCAAGGTGTTCGTCGCGCTCTACAAGAAAGGCCTCATCTACAAGGACAAGCGGCTCGTCAACTGGGATCCGAAGCTGCACACGGCGATCTCGGATCTCGAAGTCGAGAACCACGAGACCAAGGGGCATCTCTGGCATTTCCGCTACCCGATCGAGGGCGAGGAGGGGCGCTTCATCGTCGTCGCCACGACCCGGCCCGAGACGATGCTCGGCGACACGGGCGTCGCGGTGCATCCCGACGATCCGCGCTACAAGGACCTCGTCGGCAGGCATGCGATTCTGCCCCTGGTCGGCCGGCGCATCCCGATCGTGGCCGACGAGCACGCCGACCCCGAGACCGGCTCGGGCGCGGTCAAGATTACGCCAGCGCACGACTTCAACGACTTCGAGGTCGGGCGGCGGCACGGCCTGCCGCTCGTCAGCATCATGGACTTCGACGCGCGGCTCAACGAGAACGCGCCGGAGCCCTATCGCGGCCTCGACCGCTTCGAGGCCAGAAAGCGCATCGTCGCGGACATGGAGGCGGCGGGGCTCGTCGAGAAGATCGAGCCGCATCTTCACATGGTGCCGCACGGAGACCGTTCCGCGGTTCCGATCGAGCCGATGCTGACCGATCAGTGGTTCGTCGACGCCAAGAAGCTCGCCGCGGCGCCGATCGAGGCGGTGGAAAGCGGCAAGACCGTGTTCGTCCCCAAGCAGTGGGAGAACACGTTCTTCGAGTGGATGCGCAACATCCAGCCGTGGACGATCTCGCGCCAGATCTGGTGGGGCCACCGCATCCCGGCCTGGTACGGGCCGGACGGGCACATCTTCGTCGAGGAGACCGAGGCCGAGGCGCTCGCCGCCGCCGAGAAGCATTACGGGCGCAAGGTCGACCTCCGCCAGGACGAGGACGTTCTCGACACCTGGTTCTCCTCGGCGCTGTGGCCGTTCTCGACGCTCGGATGGCCCGAGCAGACGCCCGAGCTCGCGCGCTACTATCCGACCTCCGTCCTCGTCACCGGCTTCGACATCATCTTCTTCTGGGTCGCCCGGATGATGATGATGGGCTGCCACTTCATGGGCGAGGTGCCGTTCCGGACGGTCTACATCCACGCGCTCGTCCGCGACGAGCGCGGGCAGAAGATGTCGAAGTCGAAGGGGAACGTCATCGACCCCTTGCAGCTCATCGACAAGTACGGCGCCGACGCGCTCCGCTTCACCCTCGCCGCTCTGGCGGTGCAGGGCCGCGACGTGAAGCTGTCCGAAAGCCGCGTCGAGGGATACCGCAACTTCGCGACCAAGCTGTGGAATGCGGTGCGCTACGCGGACATGGCCGGCTGCCGGCTCGAGCGCGGCTTCGATCCCGCCTCGGTGCGCCTCACCGTCAACAAGTGGATCGTCGGCGCGGTCGCGGATGCCGGGCGCCGCACGGGCGAGGCGATCGAAGCGTTCAAGTTCAACGAGGCCGCGGGGACGCTCTACCAGTTCGTCTGGGGGACGTTCTGCGATTGGTACATCGAGTTCACCAAGCCGATCCTCGCGGGCGGCGACGAGGCCGCCAAGGCGGAGACCCGCGCCACCATCGGCTGGGCGCTCGGCGAGATCGTGCACCTGCTCCATCCGCTGATGCCGTTCATCACGGAGGAGATCTGGGAGCACCTCGCCGGCAGCGATGCGGGGATGCTCGTCGTCGCGCGCTGGCCGCACTACGGAGGCGGGCTCGGCGATCGCGGCGCGGAGGCAGAGATGGACTGGGTCGTCCGCCTCGTCTCGACCGTGCGCGCCGTGCGCTCGGAGATGAACGTGCCGCCGGGGGCGCAGCTGGCGCTTCTTATCAAGGACGCCTCGCCCGAGAGCCGGGCGCGGCTCGAGCGGCACCGTGATCTCGTCCTTCGCCTCGCCCGGCTCGCGAGTGCCGACCTTCTCGACGGCGAGGTGCCGCGCGGCGCGGTTCAGGCGGTGCTCGACGAGGCGACCCTCGTCCTTCCGATCGGCGACGTCGTCGACCTCGCGAAGGAAAAGGCGCGGCTCGCCAGAGAGGTGCAGAAGCTCGACGGCGAAATCGACAGGATCGCCAAAAAGCTCGGCAACGAGCAGTTTCTCGCCAAGGCGAAGCCGGAGGTCGTGGAGGAGCAGCAGGAGCGGCAGAGCGAGGCCGAGGCGGCGCGCGCGAAGCTCCGCGAGGCGCTCGCCCGCCTGGCTTCCGTATGAGGTGTACTGGAGAGGGCGGACGCTGCTATCTGTAGTGCTTGGCTGCGCTCGCCCGCGTTAGCCTTAATCTACTATAAATAGCGTTTCGGTTTGCGGCTGTCGCTATCCGTAGTATAATTTTCGCCGAATCTTTCGGCGGAGACCGGGTGAAGCCGCAGAGCGTCGTCATCATCGACGACCGGATCACCAACCTGAAGATTTTGGAACGTCTGGCGACCTCGCTCGACGAGGGAGTGGTCGTCACCACCTATTCGAACCCGCGCGTCGCCCTGGAGGCGATGCGAAAGGAGCCGCCCGACCTCATCATCACCGATTTCAAGATGCCGGACCTCGACGGCGCGGACTTCATACGGCTCTTCAAGTCGCAGGAGTCGGCAGCCGAGATTCCGGTCATCGTCATCACCGCCTACGAGGACCGCGATCTTCGATACCGGGCTCTCGAGGCGGGGGCGACCGACTATCTGCTCTCGCCGGTCGACTTCCACGAGTTCCGCGCCCGCTCGCGCAACCTCCTGACGCTGCGCCGGCAGCAGCTCCTCCTGAAGGAACGCGCGCTCAGCCTCGAGGAGAAGATCGCGATCGACGAGCGGCGGCACCGCGATGCGCTCCGCCACAGCCATGAGCGGCTCCTGCGCGTCATCGACGCGGTCCCGGTGATGATCGGGGCGACCGACCGTGCCGGCCGCTACGTGTTCGTGAACCAGTGCTGGGCTGCGCTGACGGGGGCGGAGTCGCGCCGCCTCATAGGCCGCCGGCCCACCGAGGTCCGGGACGACGAGTGGGCGCGCGGTGCCGAGGCCCTCGACGCAAGGCTCATCGCCGGGGAGCCGCCCCCGGCCAGCTTCGAGGAGACTTTCGTCGGGCCGGACGGCACCCGCCGCGTGCTGCTCACAAGCAAGACCGTCCTTTTCGAGGATGATGCGCCTTCGACGGTCGTGACCGTCTCGGTCGACATCACCGATCGGAAAAACACGGAGCTCGCGCTCGTCGCCGCGAAGGAAATGGCGGAGCTCGCCAACCGGTCCAAGACCGAGTTCCTCGCGAATATGAGCCACGAGCTCCGAACGCCGCTCAACGCGATCATCGGATTCAGCCAAGTGATGGCCGACGAGATGATGGGCCCGGTCGGCACCCCGAAATATATCGGCTACGCCCGCGACATCGCCGCCTCGGCAGAGCATCTCCTCGGCATCATCAACGACATCCTCGACGTCTCGAAGCTCGAGGCCGGCAAGCTCGAGCTGTTCGAGGAGACGGTCGATGTCCTCAAGGCGATCCGCGACCTCCTGCTCCTCGTCGAGGAACGGGCTCGCGAGAGCGGCATCCGGATCGAGACCGATGTCGCCGAGGACCTGCCGGCGCTCCGTGCCGACGCGCGGAAGCTGAAGCAGATCCTGCTCAACCTCATCACCAACGCCGTGAAGTTCAGCCATCCGGGCGGAACCGTCCGTATCGAGGGGCGGCTGGTCATGGGCCGGATCGCAATCGCCGTGGTCGACGAGGGCATCGGAATGGACGAGGCCGAGCTCGCGACCGCCGTCACTCGCTTCGGCCAGGTGGCCTCGCCCTGGAGCCGGCGACAAGCCGGCACCGGCCTCGGCCTGCCGCTCGCGATCGGCCTTGCCGAGCTGCACGGCGGCGAGCTCAAGATCGAGAGCCGAAAAGGCGTGGGCACAACGGCCCGCGTGGTCTTCCCCAAGGAACGGACGGTGGTGCGGCCGAGCGCGGTTCGGCGGCTCGTCGCAGGGCAGGAGCCGCGTTGAGCACAGTCAAGGAACAGGTCGAGGCTTCCGCGGGTCCGAGCAGGCGCACTTTCGGGCTCGCCGCTCTCATGGCGGTCGCGGCGGCCGCAGGGCCGCTCATCGTGGCCGCGCTGCGCTTCGTGGAACCTGATGCGTTCCCGAGCCCGTTGCTCGCGCTCGGCGCCGCCGCGGCGCTCCTCCTCGCGCCCGGCATAGCGGCGCTCGCAGTCGCGGTCCACGGGCTTCCGATCGTCGCCGCCCGCTTCAGCGCCCGACCGGACAGCGAGCACGAGCAGATCATGATCCGGGTCGGCATGGGCATTGCGGTGCTCGCCTACACGCTCGGGGTGCTCGCCGCCGATTCCGTGGACGAAGCGGGGCTCGCGGAGGCATTCCTCGTCGCGGCGGTCGGGCAGAGCCTCGCCTGGCTCCTTCTCGCCCATATCGTCATGCACCCCGAGCCGGCGGCGTGGCGGCGCATCGCGGCGATGGCACTCGACGTCGGATCCCTCTCGCTCTTCCTGCATCTCGGCGGTTCGACCGTTGCGGCCTGGTATCCGGTCTATCTCTGGGTTTCCTTCGGCTACGGGTTCCGTTACGGCAACCGGCATCTTCTCCTCTGCGGCACGGCGAGCGTCGTCGGCTTCGGCTTCGTCGTGGCCACGACGGAGTTCTGGCAGGACGATCTCGCGCTCTCTGCGGGACTGCTCCTGGCGCTGATCGTGCTTCCCGCCTATGTCGCGCGCCTCATCCGGATGCTCACCGAGGCGAAGCGTCAGGCCGAGGCCGCCGGCGAGGCGAAAGGGCGTTTCCTCGCGCTCATGAGCCACGAGCTGCGCACGCCGCTCAACACAGTCGTCGGCATGGCCTCGCTCATCGGCAAGGGGCCGCTCGATCCCGATCAGCGCGACATGCTCGGCACGCTGCAGGTCGCCGCGCGCACGCTCCTCGGCCTCATCAGCGACATCCTCGACTTCTCGCGCATCGACGCCGGCCGCTTCCGGCCCGAGACCGAGAGCTTCGATCTCTACGAGACGGCGCAGCAGACGATCGCGATGCTGCGCCAGGAGGCCTCGGCGAAAGGTCTCCAGCTCGGCCTGCGCATCGACCCAGCGCTGCCGGACGTCGTCCGCGGCTGGCCGCAGCAGTTCCGGCAGGTCATGCTGAACCTCGTCGTCAACGCGGTGAAGTTCACGCCGCAGGGCCGCGTCTCCGTGGCGCTCGACGAGGTGGGCCGCGACGCCAGGCACGTGCGCGTTCGCCTCAGCGTCCGCGACCAGGGCATCGGCATTCCCGAAGACGCGCGCGAAAAGATTTTCGAACTCTTCACCCAGGCCGACGAGGCGGTCACAAGGCGCTACGGCGGCACGGGGCTCGGGCTTGCGATCGTGAAGCAGCTCGTGACGCTGATGGGGGGCACCGTCGCGCTCGAGAGCACGGTCGGAAAGGGAAGCACCTTCATTGTCGAACTGCCGCTGGAGCTCGACCCGACCGCCGTCTCGCGGCCGCTCGACCTCGAGGGGCGCCTCGTCGCGATACTGGGCGACGACGATTTCGTCTCACGCCTCGAGCCGCATCTTCGCACCTGGAATGCGACGCTCGGCCGGGGCGAGGCCGCCGCCGAGGAGGCTGGCGCCGTCATCATCGACGGCCGCGCCGATGCGCTCGGCGCGCTCGCGACGGCGCACGGCCTTGCTGCGAGGCGCGAGGCCGCCATCGTCCTCATCGCCGATCCCGCGTGGAGCGAGCACATCGCCGCGCTCGCCGAGGGGCGCCTCGCCGCGGTGCTCCCGGCGCCGGTCGAGCAGCGAGCGCTCGCGAACGCGCTCCGCTCCATGCCGCGCGTCCCGGCACCGCGCGCCGCGTCGGCCAAGCCCGCGCCGACGGCGCCGCTGCCGCGGCCGGCAACTGTCCGGCCGCGGCGAAAGCTTCGCGTCTTGGTCGCCGAGGACAACAGCGCCAACCGCAAGATCATGCAGAAGATCCTCGAGATGGCGGGGCACGAGGCGAAGCTCGTCAACGATGGGGAGGCTGCCCTCGACGAGCTCGACGTGGGCGGATTCGACGTCGCTCTCGTCGACATCAACATGCCCGTGATGAGCGGCTACGAGGCGACGAAGCTCTACCGCACCGCCCACATGGACGAGCCGCGCCTTCCGATCATCGCCCTTACCGCCGACGTCACGGTCGAGACGGAACGGCTTTGCCGGGAGGCCGGCATCGACGCGGTCCTGACGAAGCCCGTCGATCCCGAGCAGCTCGTGCTGGCGATCGAGGAGACCGTGGCCCGCGTGGCCGGGATCCAGCCCGCCCCGGCGGCGGCGCCGACGCCAGCCTCGCCGACGCCGGCGTCGCCGCAGAGGGCGCCGGACGTCCAGGCGATCGTGACGCCCATTTCGGTCCATCCGCGCTTCGGGCTCGAGACGAGCGCCGTGGTGGACGACGAGGCGGTCGAAGCGCTTCGCGCGCTCGGCAGCGACAGCGATTTCTTCAACGACGTGATCGAGACCTTCAGGGTCGACGCCCGCGGCATCGTCGAGCAGCTCGCGAAGGCGGCGGAGGAGGGGGATCTCCGCCAGTTCCGCGAGCATGCGCATTCGCTGCGCTCGAGCGCTGCCAATGTCGGCGGCACCCGCCTCTGCGAGATGCTGCTCGGCCTGCGCGAGCTGACGCATCGCGAGCTCCGGCAGCAGAGCGCGGAAATCGTGGAAAAGATCTCGAACGAACTCGCGCGGCTCGATGCCGCGCTGGAGCAGAAAGTGAAAGAGGCGAAGCTCGGGTGACCGAGCTCCGCCTCTCGCGGGCCGGAACCGGACTCAGGCCGCCCGGATGCGTTCCTTCGGCTTCACGTAGGCGACGGCGGCATGCTCGGCGCAGTACGGCTTGCCGGTCAGCGGCTTCGCGCCGCAGAAATGAAAGCCCTTCTCGCCCGGATGGCCGATCGGCCAGGAGCAGGACGGCCCGTTGAAGTCGATGACGACGGTGCGCGGCTGGCGCGGGGCCGGCGGCGACTTCAGCGGCGAGGGCCGCGGCGAGAGAGCGAGGCGGTGCGCCTTGCCCACGACGGCATTCTTGGTAAGCCCCAGCCGGCGGCCGATTTCGGCCGTCGACAGCCCCTCCGTCCAGAGCCGGGTCAGCTCTGCGACGCGCTCCTCCGTCCAGATGGAAATCTGCATGCCCTTGCTCACCGTTATAGTGGTTGGTAACCCCTCAACCTACTAGATACGGTAGCACGAACTGCCTGCGACTCCAACACTTAGAGTCGCCGTAGAGCCAGAATTTTCGAGAAGTAGGCAAGGCGCACGCCTTCGAGCAAGAGCCCGGAAGCGGCGAAAAGCGCCGGGAGGTCGGTCCGGATGTAGTCGGCGTAGTAGGGCTCGTGCAGGCTCTCGGGGAAGTGCTCGAGGAGCCCGTCGTAATCCGGAATGTCGCCGAGCTGGAGCGAATCGACGAGCACGAAAACGCCGCCGGGGCGCAGAACCCGCGCGATCTCGCCCGCGACTCGGGGGCGCAGGGAAGGCGGCAGCTCGTGGAAAAGATAAACCGCCGTCGCGAGGTCGAAGGCCGCGTCCGGCAGCGGCAGGCGTTCGGCGGCGCCCTGGGCGAGACTGACGCCGGACCAGTCGGAAAGGGCTCGCCGCGCCTCGGCGAGGTAGAAGGGGCTCATATCGATGCCTGTGACGGCGAGGCGCGGGAAATTGTGCTTCACCTCGCGCAGGAACCGGCCGGTGCCGCAGGCGACGTCGACGAGCCGCCGTCCGCGCACGCCGACTCGCGCGAGCTCGGCCCCGAGCGGCAGCAGCGCCTGGCGCCGCATCGCGTCGGCGCCGCCGCCGAACAGAACCTCGACCTGGTGGTCGTAGAGGGCGGCCGAGTGCGCGCTCAGCCAGCCGTCCGTCTGATAGTGGAAGTTCTGGAGGTAGTAGGCCGGCCAATTTCCCGGAGGCGCAGCCTTGCGGACCTCGGCGGAGGCGTTCTCGGCGCGCCGCCGGTTGACCGCGGCGAGGTCGGCGAAGAAGCGCCCAGCCGTCGCGACGCTGGCGAGCGGGCGCCCGAGCGGCGCCGGCGCGTAGAGCCCGGCCTCGATGTTGCGGAGGTCTTCCGCGAGAAGCGCGCCGAGATCCTGGAGGATGCGCTCGGTCCCGGGCATTCGGGCGCGCAGCTCGGGCCGCGCGCGGCTCGGTGGCGACAGTCTTGCCGCGAGCAGCTTCTGCCCGAAATACCAGGAGACGCGGGCTCCCTCGCGGGCACCGTAGGCGAGGCGCTCGAGGAGCGCCACGCCGCTACCTCCGGAGGTCCACCACGACCCGGCCCCGGACCTTGCCCGCCAGAATCTTCTTCGCGAGTCCGGGCAGATCCTCGAGCAAAGCCGGCTCGATCATCCGGTCGAGCACGTCCATCGGCAGGTCGCGCGCGAGCCTCGACCAGGCCTCCTGCCGCTCGGGCATCGGGCTCATGACCGAGTCGATGCCGAGAAGCTTGACGCCGCGCAGGAGGAACGGAATGACGCTCGCCGGAAGGTCGTTGCCCTGGGCAAGGCCGCAAGCGGCGACGCTCGCCCGGTACTTCATCTGCGTGAGCAGGCAGGCGAGTGTCTTGGAGCCGACCGAATCGACCGCGCCGGCCCAGCGTTCCGTGTCGAGCGGCCGTTTCGGTCCGTCCGAGAACTCGGCGCGGTCGACGATCGCGGCGGCGCCGAGGCCCTGGAGGTATTCCGCCTGTTCGGGCCGGCCGGTCGAAGCGACGACGCGATGGCCGAGTTTCGCGAGAAGCGCCACCGCGACGCTGCCGACGCCGCCGGCGGCGCCGGTCACAAGAACGTCGCCGCTCCCGGGCCGCAGCCCGTGCTGCTCGAGCGCCATCACGGCCAGCATCGCGGTGAACCCGGCGGTGCCGATCGCCATCGCGTGCCTCGTGTCGATGCCCGGCGGCAGCTTCACCAGCTGCCCGGCCTTGACCCGGGCCTTCTCCGCATAGCCGCCCCAGGTCTGCTCGCCGACCCGCCATCCCGTCAGCACGACCTTGTCGCCGGGCTGCAGCGCGGGGTCCGCCGACTCCTCGACCGTGCCGGCGAAATCGACGCCCGGCACGTGGGGGTATTTCCGGACGAGACGCCCGAGCCCTTCGAGGATCATCCCGTCCTTGTAGTTGAGCGTCGAATACTCGACGCGCACCAGGACCTCGCCCGGCGGGAGGAGCTTGTCGTCGAGCCGCTCGATGCGCGGCTCGAGCTTGCCGTCTTTCTCGTGAAGGACGAGCGCCTTGAAGTCGGTCATCAGCAGCAGCCTCGAACGAACGATCGGAAAGCGGTGCGCGGTCGCGCAGGCTTTCTCAGCGCAGCGGCTCGAGAATGCTCACGAAGTTGGCGACTGCGGCGCCGCCCATGTTGAAGATCCCCGCGAGCTTGGCGTCCTTCACCTGAATTCCCGCGGGCGCCGTGCCAGTGACCTGCATCGCCGCGAGCGCGTGCATCGAAACGCCGGTAGCGCCGATCGGGTGCCCCTTCGCCTTGAGGCCGCCCGAAGGATTGACTGGGAGCTTGCCGTCCTTCTCGGTCCAGCCCTCGAGGATCGCGCGCGCCCCTTCGCCCTTCTTCGTGAGGCCCATGGCCTCGTATTCGATGAGCTCGGCGATCGTGAAGCAATCGTGCGTCTCGACGAGGTCGAGATCGAGGAGATCGATCCGCGCGGCCGCGAGCGCCCTCTTCCACGCGACCTCGGGGCCCTCGAAGGCGATGATGTCGCGCTTCGACATCGGAAGGAAGTCGTTGACCTGGACCGCGGCGCGGAAGGCGACCGCCTTCTTCATGGCGAGCGCCGTCTCGACATCCGCGAGGACGACCGCGGCCGCGCCGTCCGAAACGAGGCTGCAGTCGGTCCGCTTCAGGGGACCGGCGACGATCGGGTTCTTTTCCGAGACGTTGCGGCAGAACTCGTAGCCGAGGTCCTTCTGCATTTGCGCGAGCGGATTGCCGGCGCCGTTCTTGTGGTTCTTCGCGGCGATGCGGGCGAGCGCGTCCGACTGGTCGCCGTAGCGCTGGAAATAACCCTGGGCGATCCGGCCGAAGACGCCCGCGAAGCCGCCCTCGATGTCGCCTTCCTCCTTGAGGTAGGCGGCGCGGATGAGAATGTCGCCGACCGCCGGGCCGGTGACCTCGGTCATCTTCTCGACGCCGACCGCGAGGACGATCCGCCCCTTCTTGGCCGCGATCGTGTCGAGGCCGCGATGGATCGCCGCCGAGCCCGTAGCGCAGGCGTCCTCGACTCTCGTCGCCGGCTTGAAGCGGAAGCCGGGATCGGCCTGGAAGACCAGAGAGGCCGGGAACTCCTGGCGAACGAAACCGGCGTTCATGGTGCCGAGATAGACGGCGTCGATATCCTTGGCCTCGACGCCGGCATCGCGCATCGCATCGCTCGCGACGCGCACGATCAGGGATTCGATGTCCTCGTTCTCGTGCTTGCCGAATTTCGTGTGCGCCCAGCCGACGATGCAGGCCGTCATTTTCAACTCCTCCGCTGCAATGCACACGCAACATAGTCGGTGGGCGGCCGCGCGTCACCCCACCGCGGGCGCATGGGCGTCATCCTCGGGCTGCCGGGCGCCGAGGCGCCGCAAAGCGCGGTCCGATCAGGTCGGGACGTAGATCCCATGATGCTCGGGAACGGGGCGGAGGCGGTCGGTGATCCCGATCGTCGTCTCCGCGCTGCCGAGCATGAGAAACCCGTCCTTGGCGAGGGTCCGGGCGAGGCGCTCCAGCACCAGTCGCTTCGTCTCCTGGTCGAAATAGATGAGCACGTTCCGGCAGAGGATCACGTCGAAGCTGCCGAGCGGGGCCGGATCGTCGAGGAGGTTGAAGACTTTCCAGGTGATCGCCTGGCGCAACGCCGGCGCGATTTCCCAGTCGTCCCCGTTACGCTTGAAGTGCTTGACCAGGTACTTCGCCGGGAGCCCGCGCTGGACCTCGAAGTGGGTGAACCGCCCGGCGGCGGCGCGCTCGATCGCCTGCGTGGACAGGTCGGTCGCGGTGATCTGAAGGCGCCAGCCGACGAGGCGGGGCTCGTCCTGGAGGAGCATCGCGAGCGAGTAGGGTTCCTGCCCGGTCGAGCAGGCCGCGCTCCAGAAGCGCAGGGTCTTCGTTCCCGCCCGCGCCTCCATCAGCTTCGGTATGATGAAGCTGCGCAGCTCTTCGAACGGCTTCACGTCGCGGAAGAAGAGCGATTCGTGGGTCGCCATCGCCTCCACGACGGCGCGCACCAGCCCCGGCGGCGGAGAGCGGCGCAAGGCATCGGTGAGCTCGCCGAGGCTCTTGAAGCCGTGACTGCGCGCGACCGGCCCCAGCCGGCTTTCGAACAGGTACTGCTTGTCGCCGGTCAGCGAGAGTCCCGACCGCTCCTTGAGGAGCGTCGTCAGAATTTGCGTATCGAGGCCGGTCATGTGTGTCCGGTGGCCGCGATCCGGGTGACGAGGGGAGCGATTTCGCGTAGCGGCAGGACCGCGCTGCAGACGCCGGTCGCTGCGGCGGCTCCCGGCATTCCCCAGACGACGCTCGTCGCCTCGTCCTGCGCGATCACCGTGCCGCCCGCGGCCGCGATCTCGCGCACCCCGGCGGCACCGTCGTGGCCCATGCCGGTGAGAATGACCGCCAGCACCTTGCCGCCATAGGCGGCGGCGAGGCTGCGCATCATGGGATCCACCGCCGGGCGGCAGAAATGCTCGGGCGGCCCCTTGTCGAGCCGGATGCGGAACGCGCCCTCCGGCGTGCGTTCGACCCGCATATGGTGGTCGCCCGGCGCGATGTAGACGCGGCCTTCGGCGACCCGCTCGCCGTCGATCGCCTCGGCCGCCTCGCGCCCCGAGGCGCGCTTCAAGTGCTCCGCGAGGATCGCGGTGAAGGTCGGCGGCATGTGCTGGGTGATGAAGATCGGCTGCTTCGGCCCGTCGCGCAGGCCCGTGAGCAGCGTCACGAGCGCCTGCGGCCCGCCCGTCGAGGAGCCGATCGCGATGACCGAGGGACGTATCCCCGACGGCTGCCGGAGCGTGATCGGCGGCTTCGGCGGAGGGACCGGAACGGGAGGCTCGATGCGGCGCGGGGAAGGAGGCCGGCCGACGATCGCCTGCGCGCGCCGGCCGAGCGCCTTCACCTTCTCGACGAGTTCGCGCTTGAAGTTCTCCGCACTGGCCACTTCCGAGGCGCTCGGCTTCGTCACGTAGTCGGCGGCGCCGAGGGCGAGCGCCTTGAGGCTGATCTCGGCGTTTCGGCGCGTCAGGGTCGATGCGATGACGACCTGGACACCGGGACGGGCCGCCAGGAGGAGCGGGAGCGCGGTGAGCCCGTCCATTACCGGCATCTCGATGTCGAGCACGATGACGTCGACCGGAATACCCTTGAGCGCCGTCAGCGCGGCGTTGCCGTCTCCGGCTGCGGCCGCGACCTCGATCTCGGGATCGCTCCCGAGAAGACGACGCAAGAGCCCGCGCACCATCGGACTGTCGTCGACGATCATCGCGCGCACCGGGGCCAGTGCCGAGGTGCGCGAAAGCGGCGCGGCGAGGGTCACAGGAGACCGACTTGGGCGAACTTCGATTCGATGATGCTGCGGTCGAAAGGCTTCATCACGTACTCGTCGGCGCCGGCTTCCAGCGCTTCGACGACCCGGTCGATCTCGCTTTCCGTCGTGCAGAAAATGACGCGCGGCTGGGTGCCGCCGCTCATCGCGCGCAGCCGGCGCAGGAAGTCGATCCCGTTCATCACCGGCATGTTCCAGTCGAGGAGGATCGCCTCCGGCATGCGCGCCTCGCAGCGCGCGAGCGCGGCGGCCCCGTGCTCGGCTTCCTCGACCTCGAAGCTGAGCTCCTCGACGATGCGCCGGGCCGCCGAGCGGACGGTCCGCGAATCATCGACGATGAGGCAGGTGGCCATGAACCCCTCCTATGCGGCCGCGCGATGCTTGAAGTCGAGCAGGCGCGAAAGGTCGAGGCTGACGAGAAGGCGGCCGGGTAGCCGGTAGATCCCGGCGGCGACGTCGCGCCATGCGGGGTCGAGCGTCGAAAGCGTGCGCTCGAAGCTTTCGTCCGGGAGCTCCAGCACGTCGCCGACGGAATCGACGCGCAGGCTGAAGGAATCCTCGCCGTGCTCGACCACGACCTGCATCGGCCTCGCTTCGCCATCGCTCGGCGGCAGGCCGAGAAGGGCGCGCATGTCGATGACGGTGACGATGCGGCCGCGAAGGTTGAGGAGCCCGGCGATGCCGCGCGGCGCCAGAGGCACCACCGTCGTCCGCTGCGGCCCCAGCACGTCCCGAACCTGCATGACCGGAATTCCGAACTCCTGTCCCGCGAGCGTGACGGAGAGAAGCCGGGCGTCGTTCCGCGCGCTCATCAGGCAGCCTCCATGTCGATGCCGAGCTTGCCGTAGAGCGCGTCGAGCCGGGCGCGCGCGTCGCCGGATTCGCCCGGTTGGGCGAACTGGTCCCTGACGCGGCGCAGGATGTGGTCGACGTCGACGATCTCGGTCGCCTTGCCGCCGATCACCGCCGTGCCGAGCATTCCCGGGCGCTGGTCCGTCAGCTCGATGTCTAGCCGATCCTCGATGATGTCGACGATCTCGTCGACGAGCACGCCGACGCTCCGCTCGCTGTCGGCGAAGACGATCACCTGCTGGCGGCGCTGATCCGGCATCATGGCGGCGCCGTCGAGCGCGACGAGCGGCATCAGCCGGCCGCGGTACTGCACCACGATGGCGCCGTCCACCATCTCGAAAGTTTCGGTCGCCAGCTGCTCGAGCCGGGCGACGCGCGCCAGCGGGACCGCCTTGCGTGCGTTTCCGCCGGCGCGGAACACGAGGAGCGCGGTCCGGTCGTCTTCCGCCGCGACGCTGCTCGTCGCGTGGACGACATGCGCGGTCTGGTCGCCGGCGCTCCCGCTATTGAGGCTCATGAGGTTGTTGAGGTCGAGAATCATGACGACGCTTCCGTCGCCGAGGATCGTGTTGCCGGAGAAGACGTTGAGCTCGCGCAGCACGGGCGCGACCGGCTTCACCACGATCTCCTCGGTGTCGAAGACGCGATCGACGATGACGCCGAAATTCTCGGTGCCGACCTCGGCGACGACCACGAAGCGCTCGTCGCTCGCCGTCTCGGGCTCGCCGAGGCCGAGGAGGGCGCGAAGCGAGGCGAGAGGCAGGAGGCGATCGCGCAGGCGCAGCACCAGCGCGCCGTGGATCTGCTCGACCTTGTTCGGGGAGGTCGGCCCGACGCGCACGAGCTCGCGCACGCCGATCTGCGGGATGGCGAAGCGCTCCCCGGCGCACTCGACGATGAGCGCGGCGACGATCGCGAGCGTGAGCGGGATGCGGATGAGAAAGCGCGTGCCTGCGCCTTCCTTGCTCTGCATCTCGATGGCGCCGCCGATCTTCTCGATGTTGGTCCGGACGACGTCCATGCCGACGCCGCGGCCCGAGACGCTCGTCACCTGCTGCGCGGTCGAGAGGCCGGCCTTGAAGATGAGCTGCTGGATCTGCTGCTCGCTCATGCCCGCGAGCTCTTCCGCGCTCACGATTCCGTTCTCGAGGGCCTTCTTCTTGATCTTCTCGATCGAGAGTCCTTTGCCGTCGTCGGCGATCTCGATGATGATGTGGCCGCCGCGGTGGTAGGCGTCGAGCGAGATCGTGCCGGATTCGGGCTTGCCGGCGGCGAGCCGCTCGGCGGGAAGCTCGATCCCGTGGTCCGCCGAGTTGCGCACCATGTGCGTCAACGGGTCCCGGATCATCTCGAGCACCTGGCGGTCGAGCTCGGTCTCCTGGCCGTGCATCACGAGGTCGATCTTCTTGCCGAGCTCGCGCCCGAGGTCGCGCACGAGGCGAGGCAGCTTGCTCCAGACGGTGCCGATCGGCTGCATGCGCGTCTTCATGACCGAGTCCTGCAGCTCGCTCGTCACCTGCGAGAGGCGCTGCAGGGGCGCGGCGAAGGCGCTGTCGCCGTTCGAGCGGAGCGTCTGGAGGAGCTGGTTGCGCGTCAGCACCAGCTCCGAGACCTCGGTCATGAGATGCTCGAGCACGGCGACGTTGACCCGGATCGTCTGCGCCGCGACGGAGGAGGTTTCCGTCGCCGCGCGCTCGATCTGCGCGGGCGTGCGCGCGGGCTCGGCGGGCGCGGGCTGGGCTGGCGCGGCTTGTGCGTCGGGGGCGGCGGCCTCGGCAGGCTCGGGCGGGACCGCGCTCTCCGGCGCGGCGGCTGCCTCCGGAGCCGGGACCGCGGTTTCCTCCGACGCAGGCGCTGCCGTCGCGGCCGCGTCCGCGGCAGAATCGCCGACTTCGCCCGCGGCGATTCTGGCGAGCTCGGCGACGAGAGGCGCATCGTCGCCCTCGGGCTCCGCCCCCGTCGACTCGACCCCGGCCACGATCATCTTGATGCGGTCGACCGCCTCGAGGACGGCCGTGATCGCCGCCGCGCTCACGACGAGCTCGCCGTCGCGGATCTTGCCGAGGACGTTCTCGGCGGCGTGCGCGACCTTCTCGAGCCGCGAGAGGCCGACGAAGCCGCACGTTCCCTTGATGGTGTGGATGATGCGGAAGATGCTGCGCACCAGCTCCGGGTTGCCGCCGCTGCGCTCCAGCTCGACCAGCTCCGTGTCGAGCTGGCTCAGCATCTCGGTCGCCTCGGTGAGGAACTCCTTGAGGATCTCGTCCATCCCTTATCCCTTGGTCGCGCTGCGCCGCGGCGTGCGCTGGTCGATGATTTCGTCGACGGCAGCCTGCGCGAGCGAGCCCTTGGCGCCGGGGCCCTTGAGGAGGGCGGCGTCGGGGCGCCGGTCGGCGGGCGGCGGCGCCGGAGCGAGGCTGTCGCGGTCGGCGAGCTCCCAGGTGTGCGAGAGCACGGCGAGCCGGTACTCGATCTCGCGCAGAAGCTTCACCACGCGCGAGGTGCGCTGGCCCGTGATGTCCTGGAACGAGCACGCCATGAGAATCGAGGTCGCCTCGGCGTGGATCTCGTCGCAGATCTCGTCGCCGCCCTTGCCGCGCAGCGCGCCGATCGACTGCTGGATTCGTTCGGCGGCGTCGATGATCCCGAGCGCCGCCTGCTCGGAGGCGGCGACGACCTGCGCCAGGTCGTCGATGGCGGCGCCGACACCCCCGTTCTCCTCTTCCGAACCGCCGCGTCGAAGCGCGGAGATTTCGTCGCGCGTGAGCTGGATGCAGAGACTCAGCTTGCGCAGGAGCTCGTTCGAGATCTTCGCCTTGTCCTGCAGCAGCTGTTGCACGTCGCCTCTCCCGCCGGCACGGTTCGCCACTCCCGGGCTCAGCCGAGCGGGCCGAGCACGGCCTCGATCTTCTTCTTGAGGACGTCGGGCGAGAACGGCTTCACGATGTAGTTGTTGACGCCGGCCTCCTTCGCGGTGACGACGTTCTCCGGCTTGCCCTCGGCCGTCACCATGATGAACGGCGTGTCCTTGAGCGCGTTGTTCGCGCGCACGGACTTCAAAAGCTCGAGGCCAGACATCGGCTCCATGTTCCAGTCGGAGATCACGAGGCCGTAGCCGCCGAGCTTCAGCTTCTCGAGCGCGGCGGTGCCGTCGCCGGCCTCGTCGACGTTGGAAAAGCCGATCTGGCCCAGAACGTTGCGAACGATCTTGCGCATGGTCGAGTAGTCGTCGACCACGAGGATCTTGGTGTTAAGCTTGCTCATCGTAACTCCTGCGATGCGCCCCGTTTTCGGGCAGTCGGAAGCCCGCCTCGCGGTAAGGTCACTATCTTCCAGGGGTCTAAACCCGGAGTTAAAGCTTCGCCCCGCCCGTACCCACAGCGACCGAGAAAAAATGGTTTCCGAGACGTTGACGCCGACCGAGATCAGCCTCCGCCGCCCCGACGACTGGCACGTTCACTTGCGCGACGGGGACATGCTTCGAGAGGTGCTGCCGTGGACGGTGCGGCAATTCGCGCGTGCGATCGTGATGCCGAACCTCGTTCCGCCGGTCACGACCGTGAGCCTCGCCGAAGCCTATCGCGAGAGGATTCGCGCCGCGCTGCCGCCGGGCGCGGACTTCACGCCGCTCATGACGTGCTATCTCACCGACGCGATCGATCCGGACGAGATCGAGCGCGGCTACGGCGCCGGCGTCTGGGTCGCGGCGAAGCTCTACCCGGCGCGGGCGACGACCAACTCTGCCTTCGGGGTTACCGACATCCGGCGGATCGAGCGGATTCTGGAACGGCTCGCCCGCATCGGCATGCCGCTCCTCGTCCATGGCGAGGTGACCGACCCGGAGGTCGACGTCTTCGATCGCGAGGCGGTGTTCATCGAGCGCGTCCTGGCGCCGCTCCACCGCCGCCTTCCCGAGCTCAAGATCGTGCTCGAGCACGTGACCACGGAAGAAGGGGTCGGCTTCGTCGCCGCGGCGGGGCCGAGCGTCGCCGCGACGATCACCGCGCATCACCTCCTCATCAACCGCAATGCGCTCTTCGCCGGCGGCCTGCGGCCGCACATGTACTGCCTTCCCGTCGCCAAGCGCGAGAAGCACCGCCTCGCGCTGCGGCGCGCCGCGACCGGCGGCTCGCCGAAATTCTTTCTCGGCACCGACACCGCGCCGCACCCCTCGGCGGACAAGGAAAGCGCGTGCGGCTGCGCCGGAATCTTCACGGCGCCGGCGGCGCTCGAGATCTACGCGCGCGTCTTCGAGGAGGAGGGGGCGCTCGGGCGCTTCGAGGCCTTCGCTTCCGTCAACGGGCCGCGCTTCTACGGAATGCCGCTCAACGAGACGCGCGTCACGCTTCGGCGCGAGCCCTGGCGCGTGCCCGAGCGGGTCGGGTCCGTGGTTCCGTTCCTCGCCGGCGAGGAAATCGCCTGGCGTCTCGTCTAAGCCCGGACAGCCTCACGCGGCGGCGTGGGCAAGTCCGTCTTCGGTGTCGTCGACGATCTTGTACTCGTCGCGAATTTCGCCGTCGAAGAGGTTCATGAACAAGGACGCGTCCTCGGCATTCGTGAACACGATCGTCACTGCGCGCGGATCGCCCTTGTAGACGAAACAGCAACGCGGCAGGCATCTCCGCGCGAAGATCTCGAGTTCCGGCTCGAGGCTTTTGTCGAGCGTGAAGTAATATGCGGTCCTCAGCTGCTTGCTCCTCATGCGACTCCTCCAGCGACGGGAGCGGGCGAAAGCCAGACGGACGCTTATCTTGGTCCTTCAGACCGGCAACAGGCGAGTCCCTGCCGCGGTTCCGCGGACTCGAAATCGCCATGCCGGGGTCCGCCGCGGGGCGAGGCGAACGATCGCATAATCGAAGCGCGAAAGCGCGTGACGTTTTATCGCGCGGCGAGGTCGGCGAAGACGTCGGGTCCCGGCGGCGCGCGTTCGATGTGCCGCCGGTGCCAGAGCGCGTAGAACAGGAGCGTCCAGGCCGCCTGGCCCTGGTGCTTGCCGGCGGCCTCGCGGAAGAGCCGCTCCACCGAAGCGGCGTCGCAGATCTCGCCGACCGCCGGGCATGAGGCGACGAGGGGGCCGAGCTGCGCGCCGCGGCGCGCGATCCAGGCGCCGACCGGAACGGTGAAGCCGCGCTTCCGCTCGAAGGCGCCCGCCGCCGGGAGGCTCCTCGAAAGCCAGCGGCGCAAGAGGAACTTGCCCACTCGTCCGCGTACCTTGAGGTGGTCTGGAAGGCGGAAGGCGAGAGCCGCGACAGCAGGGTCTAGGAACGGCGTCCGTCCTTCGACGCCGTGTGCCATGAGGCAGCGGTCGAGCTTCGTCAACAGATCGTTCGGCAGCCATTCGGCGCAATCCGCCGCCTGCGCCTGCTGCAGCCGCGTGCGGCCCTCGAGGGCAGCGCCGACCTCCGCCGCGGCGATGCCGTCCCGCCAGCCGGCGAGCTCGCCGCGGAGGATCCCGAGCCGCGAGAGCGTGCCGCGGACGCGCGGCCGGCGGCCGCCCGCCCACCACGGCCGCATCACCGCGCGGTAGCGGCCGTAGCCGGCGAAGAGCTCGTCGCCGCCCTCGCCCGAGAGCACCACCTTGATGCCGTCGGCGCGCGCCGCTTCGGCGAGCTTCCAGCTCGGCAGGATCGCGTAGTCGGCGGCGGGATCGTCGACCGCCGCGGCGATCTCCGGCAGGAGGCGCCAGAAATCCGCTTCACCGAACGCGATCTCGACGTGCTCGGCGCCGACGGCGCGCGCGGCCCGCGCGGCGGCCTCGCGCTCGTCTGCGACGTCGGCCTGCGGAAAGCCGACCGTATAGGCGCGCACCGGGCGCTCGTTGAGCCGCGCCATCATCGCGAGGAGCGCGCTCGAATCGATTCCGCCGGAGAGGAACATGCCGTACGGCACGTCGGCGCGCTGATGGACGCGGACGCTGTCTTCGAGCGCCGCGTCGAGCCGCTCGAGCGCTTCCGCCTCGTCGAGGTCGAGAGGCGCACCCTCGGGAAGCGCGGCGCGGCGCCGGCGCTCGACGATGCGGCCGCCAGCGACGACGATCGTCTCGCCCGGAAGGACCCGCTCGATGCCGTCGAAGATGGTCTCGCGCCCGGTCGTGAACTGGAGCTGAAGGAGCTCGTTCCGCGTCTGGCGCCTGAGCCGCGGCGCGACGAGCCCGGCGGCGAAGATCGCCTGCGGTTCGGAGGCGAAGGCGAACCCGCGCGGCGTCTCGGCGTAGTAGAGCGGCTTGATGCCGAAAGGATCGCGCGCAAGGACGAGCTTTCCCTGCTGCGGGTCGTGCAGCGCGATCGCGTACATGCCGCGCAGGGCTTCGGTGAAGCCGAGGCCGCGGAGCCTCCAGAGAAAAAGCGGCGGCTCGCAATCCGAGCGCGTCGCGAAGCGGATCCCGGCGAGCGACTGCCGGAGCTCGACATGGTTGTAGATCTCGCCGTTGGCGACGAGCGCGGCGCCGCCCGGCTCGTAGAGCGGTTGGTCGCCCGTCTCGAGATCGATGATCGCGAGCCGCTTCTGGACGAGCGCGACGTCGCCTCTCGCGTAGCGGCCGGTGCCGTCCGGGCCGCGGTGCGCGAGCGCGGCGCCCATCGCCTCGACGAGGGCGCGATCGGGAGCCGCTCCCGCGAGGCCCATCAGTCCGGCGATGCCGCACATCAGCGGGCGACGCCTTCGAGGAAGGCGCGCCAGCGCGCCACCACCGCTTCCTCGGTGAACTCGGCCTCGTAGGCGCGCCGCCCGGCCTCGGCCAGCCGGCCTGCGAGCGCGGTATCCTCTGCGAGGCGGCGCAGCGCCGCGGCGAGCGCGGCGGCGTCGTCCACCGGAACGAGGAGCCCGGTCTCGCCGTCCCGGACGAGCGCGGCGGGGCCGACGCTCGCCGCCGCGACGACGGGCCGGCCGGCGGCCCAGGCCTCGATGACGACGTTGCCGAGCGGCTCGTGCCGCGACGGGCAGACGAGCATGTCGGCGGTGGCGAGAAGCGCGGCGGTATCGTCGCGCCAGCCGAGGAAGCGGACGCGCTCGCCGAGCGGCGCGGCGCGCGCTTCGAGCGCCGCGCGCTCCGGGCCCTCGCCAGCGATCCAGAGATGGAGCTCGGGGAAGGCGAGGGCGGCGTCGATCAGCACGTCGAACGCCTTGTTCCGGTGGAGCCGTCCGAGCGCCAGGGCGAGAGGAACTCCTTCCGGCCGCTCCAGTCTCGCCGCTGCCGGCACGGTGACGAAATTCGGCAGATAGTGCGCGCGCTCCGCCGGCCAGCCTTGCCGCGCCATCCACGCGACGATGTCCCGCGTATTGCCGACGAGGTGGTCGCAGGCGCGGTAGCGGCGCAAGTCGTAATAGCCTCCGAGCCGGGCAACATGCACGAAACGCCCGCGCGGGCAAGCGCTCGTGGCCCGGCTCATCCAGGTGAGGACGACGTCGGGTTGCCACGCGCGCAGAATGGCGCCGAAGCGCCAGCGCGTCGCGAGATCGAGCGCGCCGCCGAAGCGGAGCGTGCGGACCGGAACGCCGGCGGCAGCGAGGCGTGCGGCGCGCTCTTCGTGCCGGACCACGACGAGCTGTTCCGTTCCCGCGCGCTGCAGCGCCGTCGCGAATCGCTCGAAGAACGCTTCGGCGCCGCCGTGCCGGGCGCCCGCCATCGCCTGGAGGAGCCGCATCAGGCCGCCGCGCGCCGCTGCCAAAGCGCGCGCGCCGCCGCTTCGGCCGCCTCGACCGTGAGCGTGTCCATGAGCGTGCCGGTCGTGCGATGGTCGAAGCCGCGTGCCCCGACGAGCTCGCGATAGCCGATCGCGGTCTGCGCGACGGCGGTATGTAGTCCCCACGGCGCGTATGTCGCGGCCGGGCTCGGGCCGAAAAGGCCGAGCGTCGGCGCGCCGACCGCGGCGGCGATGTGCATGAGTCCGCTGTCGTTGCCGACGAAGAGCGCGGCGCGACGGAGGAGCGCCGCCGCGGTGAGAAGATCGGTCCTGCCCACGAGGTCGATCGCATGCGGCAGCGCGGCGAGAACGGGCGCGGCCTGCGCGCGCTCGTGTGCCGCCGCGAGGACCGCGATCCGCGCTCCGGGGAGGATGCCGCTCTCCGCGGTGAGCCGGCGGGCGAGCTCGGCGAACCGTTCTCCGCGCCACTGCTTGCCGCGCCAGTTCGCGGCGGGCGCGATCGCCAGGAAACGGGTTTCTTTCGGCACGAGCGTCGCTGCCCGGCGCTCGTGCTCGGCCGTCGTCCAGAGCCGCGGCGAAGGCGGCGGGTCGAGGCCGAGAATGCGCCCGAGCTCTTCGACCTTGTGGAGCTGCCCAGCGCGTTTGAGCGCGACGCGCCGCGTTTTCGCGCGCAGCAGCCAGGCGAGCGCAGACCCCCGCAGATCGACGACGAGATCCCAGCGCCGGGCCGCGACCTTCGCCCAGAGCGCCGGCCAGTGCAGCCCTCCTTTGCGCTTCTCGACCACGATGAGCTCTTCGAGACGCGGCACCGCTTCGAAGAGCGGCGCCGCCGCGGGGCCCGCGGCAATGGTGAACCGCGCCTCCTCGTGGCGTTCGACGAGCCATGCCAGAAGGCCGGTCGACAGCACGGCATCGCCGATGCGGGTCGCGGTGATGAACAGGATGCGCATGACGGAAGGCGGGGCGAGCATAGGCGGGGCGCCTTGCGTTGCCAAGAAAGCGAGCCTATGTCGGATCGCGTGACGCCGAATTCCGATCCCGCTTCCCTGCATGCGAGAGGCGTGACGCGCCGGCTATTCCTGCATGCCGGCCTTCCGAATCGGGCGCCTCCGCTTCCCGGATGTTTCGTATCAGGAGACCGGCCATGACGGCGACTGCGGCCTTCGTGGCGCTTCCCGGGCGTGCGCTTCTCGCGATCGAAGGGCAGGACCGGAGAAACTTCCTTCAGGGGCTCGTCTCCAACGACGTGATGCGCGTCTCGCCCGGATGCGTCGTCTGGGCGGCGCTGCTGACGCCTCAAGGCAAGTTCCTGCACGAATTCTTCATCGGCGAGATCGGCGAGACTCTCTACCTCGAATGCGAAGTGGCGCGGCGCGGCGATCTGAAGCGCCGCCTCGCGCTCTACAAGCTTCGCGCCAAGGTGGCCCTCAGCGAGGTGAACGACCTCGACGTTTTCGCGGCTTGGGGCGACGGCGCGCTGGAGGCGCTGGGTCTCGACGCTGCGCCGGGTGCAGCGGCGCCGCTCGCCGGCGGTCTCGCCTATGTCGATCCACGCCATGCCGAGATGGGCGCGCGGCTGTGGCTGCCGAAGGGCGCGGGCTTGCCCGCGGGGCTCCGCGAAGCTCCGTTCGAGGAATGGGACCGCCACCGTATCGGGCTCGGCATTCCCGACGGCAGCCGCGACATCGAGGTCGAGAAGGGAATCCTCCTCGAGGCCGGGTTCGAGGAGCTGAGCGGCGTCGATTTCGCGAAGGGCTGCTATGTCGGGCAGGAGCTGACCGCCCGCACCAAGTATCGCGGCCTTCTCAAGAAGCGCCTCGTGCCCCTGAAGGTGGAAGGGCCGATGCCGCCCCCCGGCACGCCGCTTGCCGGCGATGCGGGCGAGATCCGCAGCGGCGCCGGCGACATGGCGCTCGCTCTCGTGCGGCTCGACGCGCTGAACGGCCCGCTCGAGGCGGCCGGGGCACGGCTCACCCCTCAGAAGCCGGCCTGGGCACGCTTCTGACGAAAGCGGCGATGAGGAAGAGGGTCGAGAGCCACCACCACTGCCAGACGCCGAAGCTCAGAAGCAGCGGCGGCATGGCGGCGGCGACGAGCGCCAGCGCGTAAGGCCCCGCGAGCCCGGCCTGAATCCATACGAACACCGCGAGCGTGGCGCCGAGCGCGGCGCCGACGATGCCGAGCTCGACCCACCACTGCAGGATGGCGTCGTGCGGGTGGAGCGGCAGGACCTCGCCGTCGAGCTTCAGCCCGTAGCGCTCGAGCGGCATGTAGTCTGCGGCTAACGTCTTTCCGCCCGGAAGCGCGCGCGAGGCGTCGAACCCCCAGCCGAGGAACGGCCGCTCGGCGATCCGCTCGGCGGTCCAGCTCCAGATCACGAGGCGATGATGCGCCGAGGTGCGGATGGAAGGCACGGTTTCGTAGAAGGCGCCGATCGCGTCGCGCGACGGCTGAGCGAGCGGCAGCGCGACGGTGAGGGCGATGAAGGCGGCGGCGCCGGCGAGCCCGAGCTGGCGACCCCAGCGCATCCCCAGCACGAAAGCAACGAGCGCGGTGCCGAGCGAGACCGCGGCGGTGACGCTCTTCAAGGGCCAGAGCGCGAGCGCGACCGCGAGCGCGACGAGGACGCCGGTGCGGCGCGACGGCAGCGCGGCCGCCGCCGGGATCGCGGCGAGGACGACGATCTGGGCGCCGCGATCGAGCCAGACGAGCGGAATCTCGGCGGGCATGTTCCCGGCGAGGCGGCGCAGGGGAAAATCTCCGAAGAGCTCGATCGCGAGCACGGCGAAGCCGAGCACGAGGCCGCCGAGCGCGCCGATGCCGACGCGCCGGCGCCCGCCCTTGTCGAGCGTGCCGGCGCCGGCGAAAACCACGAGCCCGGCGAAGGCGAGAAGAAGGAAGCGCAGCGACTCCGATACCGAGCGAGCGGGCACGATCGACCAGAGCGCCGACACGACGCCCCAGAGACCGATCGCGGCGAGGAGCGCCGCCGGCGCTGCGAGGCGTCGAAGCTCCGAGAGGACGGCACGCCTTCCCGCCGCCAGCGTCGCGAGTGCGGCGGCTGCGAGAAGCGGCGCAGTCCCCGCCGGCGCGAGAAAGCCTATCGGCGGCAGCAGGAGCGCCGCGAGAGAAAGGAAGAGCGCGACGTCGAGCCGATGCACGGGGAAAGGTGCGTCCTGAAGCAGTTTGCGTGCGACCTGGATCACGGGGCGGCGTGGCCCGGCCGCGACGCCCGAAGCCGGGTCGTTCCGGCCGAGCCCGCTCTAGGTGATCCCGTGGCGTGCGACAAGCGATTCTTGCTATAGCGCCGGCCGATGGGAGCACCTCGGCTCAGCGCGCTCGCGGTCGCGCACAACGAGGAGCGGAACCTCGGCGAGTGTCTGGCGACGGTCGCTTTCGCCGACGAGGTCGTGGTCGTGCTCGACCGGTGCACCGATGGCTCGCGCGACATCGCCGAAGCGGCCGGGGCCATCCTCGTCGAAGGCGCCTGGGATCGGGAAGGGCCGCGCCGCCACGCCGGGATCGAGACGTGCAGCGGCGATTGGATCCTCGAGCTCGACGCCGACGAGCGCGTGCCGGCGGAGCTGGCCGCGGAGATCCGCGCGCGGCTGCCCACGGCGCCTCCCGGCCATTTCCTCATCGGCTTCGACAATTACATCGGCGACCGCCTCGTGCGGCACGGCTGGGGCGCCTATAACGGCGTCTCGGCGAAGGCTTGCCTCTTCAAGAAGGGCTTCAAGACCTGGGGCGGGCAGCGCGTTCATCCCCGCCTCCAGTTCGCGGGCGTGCGCTCGGAGCTCTCGGGCCGGATCCGTCATTACGTCGATGCCGACCTCGCCGCTACCTTCGCGCGGCTGAACCGCTACTCGACGCTCGCGGCTCTCGACGCGCTCGACGCTGGGGAGAAGCCGCGTCTCTGGCCCGCGCTGCGGCGCATCCCGAGCAGGTTCTGGAAGGTCTATGTCGGCCGGCGCGGCTATCGCGAGGGTCCGTGGGGGCTCGCTCTCGGCCTCTTCGCGGCGCTCTACCCGATGCTGACCTACCTCAAGCTGGCGACGGCGAAGCGCGGCTGAAGCGTGCCCGTGCGGCCATCGCCATCAGACGTGCTCCTGTGGCGCGGATCACATGTCAGGCGAGCGGATCAACCTAGTTTTCCTGCTCCTGAAACTCGGGAGGTGAACCATGCCGACCAGCGTGAAGGAAATGCTTGCTGCCGCGAATGCGGCCGTGCCGAAGGTGTCGC
>JADGGZ010000213.1 GCA_019689675.1 Rhodospirillales bacterium
TGGGTCGGCGAACGGCAGCCGACCACCGCCTTCGTGCACGGGGATCCGCGTCGCACGGAGCTTCCGGAGCTCATCGGAACGCTCGCGCACGAGACCCCGCTGTTTCTCCTCGGCGGTCTCGGCGCTGGGCGCGGACCGGAGCAGGGGCTCTCGGGCGTCCTCTTCGACCCCGAGATCGAGATCGTCACGGGCCTCACGCAAGGCTGCACCCCGATCGGGCCGGTTCACAGGGTCACTGCCGCGGAGGCGAACGTCGTGATCGAAATCGACGACCGTCCGGCGCTCGACGTCCTCGAAGAAGAGGCCGGCGAAAGCCTCGTGCGCAATCCTCGTCTCATGGGCGGGCTCATTTTCACGGGCTTTCCCGTGCAAGGCTCCGATACGGCCGACTATCTCGTGCGCAACATCATCGCCCTCGACTTCCGCAGCAGGCTCGTCGCCGTCGCCGCCGAGGTCGCCCCGGGCGATCCGATCCTCTTCTGCCGACGCGATCCGACGAGCGCGCTCGACGACCTCGACCGGATGCTCGGCACGCTGAAGCGACGGCTCGGCGGACGGCCGCCGCGCGGCGGCATCTACGTGTCGTGCATCGCGCGCGGACCGAATCTCTTCGGCCGGGACGCCGTCGAACTCGGCCGCGTGCGATCGGCCCTCGGCGATTTCCCGCTCGCCGGCTTCTTCGCGAACGGCGAGATCTGCAACGATCGGCTCTACGGCTACACCGGCGTTCTTACCCTCTTTGCTTGACACGCCGCTTCATCGGGGCAATCAGACCGTTGCCGCGCCTGCCTCGAAACCCCGTTCCTTCGCACGAGAGATGATTCGCCTCTTCGTCGGCATCGCCCTTCCGCCCGAGCTGAAGTTGCGCCTCTCGACGCTGACCGGCGGCTTGCCGGGCGCGAAATGGGTCGATACGGGAAATCTTCATCTCACGCTTCGCTTCATCGGCGAGGTTGACGAGGGGCTCGCCACCGACATCGACGAGGCGCTGCTCCAGATCCGGGCGCATGCCTTCGAACTCGAGCTCGCGGGCGTCGGCCAGTTCGGTGCCGGCGAGAAGACGCGCTCGCTTTGGGTCGGCGTCGAGCGGAACGAGCGGCTGCTGCAGCTGCACGACAAGGTCGAGCATGCGCTGACGCGGGTAGGCATCGCCCCCGAAATGCGCAAGTATTCCCCGCACGTGACGCTCGCCCGATTCAAGTACGTCCACGCCGCCCGCGTGCAGGAATTCATCGAAAGGCATGCGCTCTTCCGCGCGCCGCCCTTCCGCGTGGATCATTTTTCTCTGGTGGCGAGCTACTTGACGAAGGGCGGATCCATTTACGAAGACAAGGCGGACTACAGGCTCGCATGACGATTTGGGATCCGGGGCAGTATCTCAGGTACGGCGACGAGCGCCTGCGGCCGGGTTTCGAGCTTCTGGCGCGGGTCGGCGACCTGCCTCCCGGGGATCTTTGGGACCTCGGCTGCGGGACCGGAGCGCATCTGCGCGCGATTGCGGCGCGCTGGCCGGGGCGACGGGCGGTCGGCTTCGATTCCTCGGCGGAGATGCTCGCCAAGGCGGCGGCGGAGGGAGAGGGGATCGAGTGGCGCGAGGGGCGCGTCGAAGGATGGCAGCCCGAGACCCCGCCGGCCCTCGTCTTCTCGAACGCCGCTCTGCAGTGGGTCGATGGGCACGAGACGCTGATCCCGCGCCTGCTGCGAGCGCTGGCGCCGGGCGGCGTGCTCGCCATCCAGATGCCGCGGAACTTCGATCAGCCGAGCCACGTCCTCATGCGTGACGTGGCGTCGACAGGGCCTTGGGCTTCGCGTCTTGCGCCTTTGCTGCGCCCCGATCCGGTCGCGCCGCCCGCCGTCTACTACGACCTTCTCGCGCCGCTCGCCCGCACGCTCGATATCTGGGAGACCGAGTATCAGCACGTTCTTAAAGGCGAGGCGCCGGTCCTCGAATGGGTGCGCGGCACCGCCTTGCGGCCGCTCCTCGAACCGCTGCAGCCTTCCGAGCGGGCGGCGTTCGAGACGGCGTATCAGGCCCGCCTCGCCGAGGCATATCCGCGCCGCGCCAACGGAACGACGCTTTTCCCGTTCCGGCGCATCTTCATCGTCGCACGCGCCTGAGCTAGGCTCCGCCTCATGCTGTTTCTCGTCCAGTGCGTCGACAGGCCGGACGCGGGGACCCTTCGCCAGGAGACCCGGCCCGCGCATCTCCGCTACCTCGAGGATTTCGTCGACCAGATCGTGATCGCGGGACCGACGCTCGGGCCGGATCGCCAGACGCCGACCGGAAGCGTGTTCATCGTCAACATGCAGGACGAGCACGCGGTCGAGCGTTTCTGCCGCAACGATCCCTATGCGAAAGCAGGGCTCTTCGCGAGCACGACGATCCAGCCGTTTCGTCAGGTGATCCCGGCGTGACCGCGTACTGGCTCCTCAAGTCGGAGCCCTTCAAGTACTCCTGGGACGATCTCGTGCGCGACAAGCGCACGCACTGGGACGGCGTCCGCAACCACCAGGCCGCGAACAATCTCAAGGCGATGCGCCTCGGGGACCGAGCCTTCTTCTACCACTCGAACGAAGGGCTCGAGATCGTCGGCATCTGCGAGGTCGTGAAGACCTGGTATCCGGATCCGAGCGACGAGAGCGGGCGCTTCGGAATGGTGGACGTGAGCCCGGTCATGAAGCTGCCGAACCCCGTCTCGCTGCAGTCGATCAAGGCCGAGAAGCGCCTTGCCGATCTCGCGCTCGTGCGCCAGTCGCGCCTCTCGGTGGTTCCGGTCGGCGAGGCGCATTGGCGGCTCATCTGCCGAATGGGCGGGCTCGAGGGCTGATTCGTCCCCAGGAAGGGGAGGACCAAAAGCCTTTTAGAAGCTGGTCATAGAAGATCGTGCCGCGCGGCTAGCCTCTCCGCGGCCGAGCGGCGCTGCCGCGGGAGGGGCTCGGAGATCGCTGCACTTGCGGTTGCGAGGGTGCACGCGAATATTCGAACGCATTGGTTGCATGGCTCAAAATATCGTCGCTGCACCAGGATTCGATCAGTAGAGATTGTAGTTACATTCTGTTACAAGCGATTACAAAAATTTACTTCATCAGGGTCACTCAACCGCTAATCCTACTCTCCAAACGGTGGTAGCCGCGCCACCGGGCTCTCCTCAGAAAGGGGGGAGGGGATGAACGATATTCCGCCTTGGAGGGGCACGTGGACACCAATCCCGTGGATACAAGACCGATCGCCAGCGATTCGCGCGTGACGCCGCAGCGCTCGACGGCCGATGTCGTGCTGGCGCTCGTCGATCAGAGCCGTCTGCGACGTGAATGCTTGAAGCTCGCCATGGCGCAGCACAACGCGCGCTGGCGGGTGGTGGATTTGGCGAATGCGCAGGAGGTCGTGCGTCTTGCCGAGGCAGGGCAGCGTTTCGACCTCGTTCTCATCGGCGCCGCGACGAGCGAGCACGTCGATCTCGACGAGATCGAAACGCTGCGCGCCACGTTGCCCGATACGCCGATCGTGGTTTCCGCCGAGAGCGAAAACCCGCACCGCGCGAGGCTCATTCTCAAGGCCGGCACCCGCGGGTTCCTCCCGGCCAGCCTCAGCCTCAAGGTGATGATGGGGGCGCTCGACTTGGTGATGGCCGGCGGCGTCTACGTTCCCTCGACCCTGATCGAGCCGACGCAGGCGCGGGCTGCCGAGCCGGCGCGCGCTTCCATTCGCGAGCCGTGGTCGGAGCTGACGCGGCGACAGCGCGATGTGCTCGGCCTCATCAGCCAGGGCAAGTCGAACAAGCTCATCGCGGACGCTCTCGACATGTCGGAGAGCACCGTCAAGGCGCATGTGAAGCAGATCATCAAGCGCCTGCGGGTGGCGAACCGGACGCAGGCGGCGCTGCTCGCCGCCGCAGCGGGTCCGTTCCCCTTCCCGACGGCGACGACACCGCGCAACGCTTCCGGCTCCGGCCTCACGATGCGCTGAGGACGGCCTTCTCTGCCCGGTCAGGCAAGCGACCCTCTTCCGGCGTGCGGAGGAGGGTCTTCGTTTGCCCCGGCCGACCGTCCCGCCTATATCTCGCGGGTCATGAAAAACCTGGTCGGGCTCTCTCGCGCGGAGCTGTTGGAGGAGATGCGCGGCTTCGGCGCCGAGCCCTTCCGCGCGCGCCAGCTCTGGCACTGGATCTATAATCGCGGCGCTACGTCCTTCGACGCGATGACCTCGCTCTCGAAGGCGTTCCGCGCGCGTCTTGCCGAGCACTACGCGATCGAGCGTCCGACGGTCTCGCGTGCCCTGCGCTCGACCGACGGGACGCGGAAATGGCTGCTGCGCTTTTCCGACGGCAACGAGGCCGAGACGGTCCACATTCCGGAGGAAGACCGCGGCACGCTCTGCGTTTCGAGCCAGGTCGGGTGCACTCTCACCTGCAAGTTCTGTCACACCGGCACGCAGCGGCTCGTTCGGAATCTCGAAGCGGCGGAAATCGTCGGCCAGGTGATGATCGCCCGCGATGCGCTCGGCGAGTGGCCCTCGCCGCCGGAGGACCGGCAGCTCACGAACATCGTTCTGATGGGGATGGGCGAGCCGCTCTACAACTACGAGAACGTCGCCAAGGCGTTGAAGATCGTCATGGACGGCGAGGGCCTGTCGCTTTCCAAGCGGAAGATCACGCTCTCGACCTCCGGCGTCGTGCCCATGATCCGACGGTGCGGGGCGGAGCTGCAGGTCAATCTTGCGATCTCGCTCCACGCCGTTCGGGACGAGCTGCGCGACGTGCTCGTGCCCATCAACAAGAAGTGGCCGATCGCAGAGCTGCTGCAGGCTTGCCGCGAATACCCCTCGGCCTCGAACGCGCGCCGCATCACCTTCGAGTACGTGATGCTGAAGGACGTCAACGACAGCCCGGCGGACGCGAGGGAGCTGGTCCGGCTCCTCAAAGGCATTCCGGCCAAGGTCAATCTCATCCCGTTCAATCCGTGGCCGGGGGCGCCGTTCGAGCGCTCGACCGAGCGGGCGATCGCGGCGTTCGCGGACATCGTCTTCGCCGCCGGCTACTCGGCGCCGGTCCGAACCCCTCGCGGCGAGGACATCATGGCGGCCTGCGGTCAGCTGAAGTCCGACAGTGTGAGGCTCCGCGCCTCGGAGCGGCTTCGCGTCGGCATGAGCGCCGCGGAGGCCTGAACCGCCGCGCACGCCCGGGCGTTCTCGGTCCTGGGTGCGAGTCGAAGAGATCACCGAGACGGCCGCTTTCCGCGCCTTGGTACCCGAGTGGGAGGCGCTGTGGCACCGTGATGCGCGCGCCACGCCCTTCCAGCACCCGGCCTGGCTCCTTCCCTGGTGGACCCATTGCGGCGGCGGCAACCTTGCCGTCTATGCCGGGCGTCGGGACGGCGAGCTCGTCGCGCTGCTCCCGATGTTTCATTTCGAGGGGCGCCTCTATCCCGTAGGGATCGGGATTTCCGACTACCACGACGCGCTCCTCGCGCCCGGGGAGGAGCCGGAAGCGCTCGTCGCGGCGCTCCGGCGGCCGGCCGAGTTGCATGAGCTGCGCCCCGATTCCCTCCTCGCCGGCGAGGAGGTCATGTCGATCTCGCCGTTTCTCCCGTTGCCGGCGAAATTGCCGGGCAAGCGTCGGCGTTGCCTCGGCCGCGCGCGCCGGAATGCGCCCGACGCGCAAGTCGAGCCGGCGCGCGCCGCGACGCTCGGCGAGCATCTCGATGCGCTCGTGAGGCTCCATTCGGCACGCTGGGCGAGCCGCGGCGAGAGCGGCGTTCTCGCGGCCGACCAGGTACGCCGCTTCCACGAGGCGGCGGCGCCGGCGCTCTTCGAAGCCGGAATCGCGCGCTTCTACGGTCTCCGCCTCGACGGACGGATCGTCTCGAGCTGGTACGGGTTCCACGCACACGGCGTGTGCTACGCCTATCTCGCCGGGTTCGAGCCCGGCACCGAGCGGCTCCAGCCGGGAACGCTCGTCGTGGGGCACGCGATCGAAGCGGCCGAGCGGGAGGGGTGTCGCGAGTTCGACTTCCTGCGCGGCCGCGAGGCGTTCAAATATCTCTGGGGCGCGGTCGACCGCCCCAATCTCAAGCGTGTCATCGAATGAGCGCGGCT
Organism: Rhodospirillales bacterium; assembly: GCA_019689675.1. Taxonomy (GTDB): domain Bacteria; phylum Pseudomonadota; class Alphaproteobacteria; order ATCC43930; family CGMCC-115725; genus JADGGZ01. The sequence continues at coordinate 6,095 of JADGGZ010000213.1, forward strand.
CTCGCCGCGATGCGTGCGCTCCTCTCGGAGGGCGGCGTCGCCGCCGCGGTCGCGCGGCTCGAAGCGGAGGGCGAGGGGGAGGCGGCGCGCCTCCTCGCGCGGCATCCAGCGGCAGATCTTCTCCTGCGGGCGATGCCGGATCATGAAGCCGCCGCCGATCCGGAGTCGCTCGCCCGCGCTTTCGATCGGCTCGTCGCGGCCAGTCCCGAAGGCGCCGTGGCGCTCTACTCTCTCGGCGATCCGGCCCTGCTCGCGGCCGCGACCCAAGAAGTGCTAGCGCTCCTCCGCGCCTGGCGCGTGCTCGCGCCGGGGCACAGGATCCTCGAGCTCGGCTGCGGGATCGGCCGCTTCCTCGAGGCGACGGGCGCGGTCGGGCTCGACATCTCGTGGGGCATGCTGGCCGAGGCGCGCAGGCGGCTCCCC
>JADGGZ010000025.1 GCA_019689675.1 Rhodospirillales bacterium
GCGGGGCGAGGTCGGTCTTGTTGATGACGAGGAGGTCGGAGCGTGTGATCCCGGGCCCGCCCTTGCGCGGGATCTTGTCGCCTGCCGAAACGTCGATCACGTAGATCGTGACGTCAGCAAGCTCGGGGCTGAAGGTCGCCGCGAGGTTGTCGCCCCCCGACTCGATGAGGATGAGGTCGAGGCCCGGATACTTGCGGCGCATCGTCGCTACCGCTGCGAGATTGATCGAGGCGTCCTCGCGGATCGCGGTGTGCGGGCACCCGCCGGTCTCGACGCCCATGATCCGCTCCGGCGGCAGCGCGCCGACGCGGGTCAGGATCTCGGCATCCTCCATGGTATAGATGTCGTTGGTGATGGCGCAGATGTCGTAGCGGTCGCGGAAGGCGCGACAGAGCTGCTCCATGAGCTTGGTCTTGCCGGAGCCGACCGGGCCGCCGATGCCGACGCGGAGCGGTCCGTGCACGGAACTGGTCATGTTCTGAAAAGCCTCGTGTGCTGGGTCTCGTGGCGGAGCGCGGCGATGTCGGCCCGGAAGGCGAATCCGCCGAGCCCGTCGAGGCCGACCTCGGCCGCCGCCCCGGCGATCGCCGCGACGCTCGGGTCGAGCGCTGCGATCGCGCGCAGCCCGTCGCTCTGTCCCAATGGAACAAGACGAACGCCCGCGGAGACGAGATTGGCCGCGAAGCCGTGGAGATACGCCTCGAGCGCCGGCGCGAGCGGGATGCGATGCGCAGCGGCGGCGGCGCCTGCCGCAACCGGGTAGGCGGGGCCTTCCTCCAACGCCGAGGCGACCCGGTCGAGGAGCGGGGCCGGCCAAGCGGACCTGACGGCGAGGAGGAAGGCCGCGCCCTGCGCCGTCGTCTCCAGGTGTCGCTCGCGGCCGAAGGCGAGCGCGGCGGCGAGCTCGGCGAGCGTGACGAGCCCGTCGACATCGCCGGCATCGGTGCGACGCCATGCCTCGGCGAGGAGGATCGCATCGCTCCGGCCAGAGCCGTGAAGCAGCACCGTCTCGATCCAGGAGACGAGGCTTGCGAGATCATGCACGTCGCCCGCCTCGACCGCCCATTCGAGCCCGTGGCTGTAAGAGAAACCGCCCACCGGGAAGGAGGGGGAGAACCAGGCGAGGAGGCGTCGCCAGGCCGCCGCCGGCTCAATGGCCATGCGCATAGGCTCCGCCTTCTGGATTGAACGGCGCCTCGATGGGACGCACCCGTCCGCCGAGGGCGGTCATCATGTCGGCGATAACGTGATCCTCGCGTATGACGAGGCGATCTTCGTAGATCTCGGTCGGCAGATGCCGGTTGCCGAGATGCCAGGCGAGGCGAATCAGAAGACCCGGCGCATCTGTGGTGATCTCGAGCAGGCGTTCCGCCGCCGCCTCGATGACCACGATCCTTCCGTCCTGCAGCACGAGCCCATCTCCGTCGCGCAGCAGCGTCGCCTCGCCGCGGTCGAGGAGGAAGCGGAGCCCTCGCTCGCTCTCGAGCGCGCGACGCCTGCGGTGGCGCGCATCGTAGGGCAGAACGACCCTGTCCGCGGCGGGCGGCGCCCACTCGCCGGCCTTGCGCACCTCGACGACGCGCAGCATCAGAAGAGGAAGTAGCGCTGCGCCATCGGCAGGACCGTGGCTGGGGCGCAGGTGAGGAGAACGCCGTCGGCACGCACCTCGTAGGTCTCGGGATCGACCTCGATCGTCGGCGTCGCGGCGTTGTGGATCATCGACGCCTTGGAGATCCCGCCGCGCGTGTTCCTCACCGCGACGAGCCGCTTCGCGACGCCGAGACGCTGGTCGAGCCCGTCCTCGAGCGCCGCCTTCGAGACGAAGGTCACCGCGCTCGCGGCCCGCGCACGGCCGAAGGCGCCGAACATCGGGCGATAGTGCACGGGCTGGGGCGTCGGGATCGATGCGTTTGCATCGCCCATCGGCGCCGCGGCGATGCTGCCGCCGACGAGCACGAGCTCGGGCTTGACGCCGAAGAAGGCCGGGCTCCAGAGCACGAGGTCGGCGCGCTTGCCGACCTCGACCGAGCCGATCTCGTCCGCCATGCCGTGCGCTATGGCCGGGTTGATCGTGTACTTGGCGATGTAACGCTTCACCCGGACGTTGTCGTTATCGCCCGTCTCCTCCGGCAGGCGGCCGCGCTGCACCTTCATCTTGTGCGCGGTCTGCCAGGTGCGGATCACGACTTCGCCGACCCGTCCCATCGCCTGGCTGTCGGACGAGATGATCGAGAAGGCGCCCATGTCGTGGAGGATGTCCTCGGCCGCGATGGTCTCCTTGCGGATCCGGCTTTCCGCGAAGGCGATGTCCTCGGGAATGTTCGCGTCGAGGTGATGGCACACCATCAGCATGTCGAGATGCTCGTCGATGGTGTTGACCGTGTAGGGCCGGGTCGGGTTGGTCGAGGACGGAATGACGTTCGGCAGGCCGCAGACCTTGATGATGTCGGGCGCGTGCCCGCCGCCCGCGCCCTCGGTGTGGAAGGCATGGATCGTCCGTCCCTTGAAGGCAGCGATGGTGCGCTCGACGAAGCCGCTCTCGTTCAGCGTGTCGGTGTGGATCATCACCTGAATGTCGTGCTCGTCGGCGACCGAGAGGCAGCAATCGATCGCTGCCGGCGTCGTTCCCCAATCCTCGTGCAGCTTGAGGCAGGCGGCGCCGGCGCGGATCTGCTCGACGAGACCTTCGGGCCGGCTCGCATTGCCCTTGCCCGCAAAGGCGAGGTTCACCGGGAAAGCGTCCGCCGCTTCGATCATGCGCGCGAGATGCCACGGGCCCGGGGTGCAGGTCGTCGCGTTGGTGCCGGTCGCGGGCCCGGTGCCGCCGCCGAGCATGGTCGTCACGCCCGACATCAGCGCTTCGTCAACCTGCTGCGGACAGATGAAGTGGATGTGGCAGTCGAACCCTCCGGCGGTGAGGATCTTGCCTTCGCCCGCGATCACCTCCGTGCCCGGCCCGATCACGATCGTGACGCCGGGCTGCGTATCGGGATTGCCGGCCTTTCCGATCGCGGCGATGCGGCCGTCGCGCAGCCCGACATCGGCCTTGACGATCCCGGAGTGATCGAGGATCACCGCGTTGGTGATGACGGTATCGACGGCCCCGGCGGCGCGCGAGGCCTGACTCTGGCCCATCCCGTCCCGTATCACCTTGCCGCCGCCGAACTTCACCTCCTCGCCGTAGATCGTGAAGTCCTTTTCGACCTCGATCACGAGCTCGGTGTCGGCGAGGCGCAGGCGGTCGCCCACCGTCGGCCCGAACATGTCCGCATAGGCCGCCCGCGAGATTCTCGCCATCGGTCAGAGCTCTCCCATGACGGCGCCGTGAAAGCCGAACACAAGGCGGGCGCCGCCTAACGGCACGAGCGTCACTTCGCGCATCTGCCCCGGCTCGAACCGCACCGCTGTGCCGGCCGGTATGTCGAGCCGCATGCCGCGTGCGTTCGCCCGCTCGAAGCGCAGCGCTTCGTTCGTCTCGAAGAAATGATAGTGGCTGCCGACCTGAATCGGACGATCCCCGGTATTGGCGACCACGAGCGTCACGGTCGGCTGCCCGGCGTTGAGCACGAGCTCGCCCGCCGCGGGAAATACCTCGCCCGGGATCATGCGAAGACGAGTCCCGCCAGCGCGATCGTGGTGCCGGCCGCACGCACGAGCGCGGGGCTTCGTGCGATGCAGATCCGTCCGATCGCGATCCCGAGAAGATGGAGCGCCGCCGTCGCGAGCACGAACCCGACGACGTAGGAGGCGTCGTCGCCCGAGACGGCCTCGGCGCCGTGCGCATGGCCGTGGAAGAGCGCGAAGAAGACGACGAGCACTGCTCCCGCTGTGAGCGGTACCCGCGCCATGACGGCGATCAGAAGCCCCAGAACCACGATGGAGGCGAGGATCGCCGGCTCGACCAGCGGGAGGGCGGTCCCGCTCGCCCCGAGTCCATAGCCGGCGAGCATCGCTGCGACGAACAGCGCCGGCCAGAGGCGCAGGGCGCGGCCACCCGCGACGGCCGACCAAAGCCCGATCGCCGTCATGGCGAGGAGATGGTCGAGGCCGAGGAACGGGTGGGCGAGACCTGCCGCGAAGCTCGCCGGCGCGGCGAGCTCGTGCGCTGCGGCCGGTCCACCGGCGAGCGCCAAGGCTGCAAGGGCGAGAATGAAACGCTGCATCGTGTCTCCTTCGAGAAGCGGCGGGGGCGGTACGGCGGGATCACCTGATCGGCTTGTGGACGGTCACGAGCTTGGTGCCGTCGGGGAACGTCGCCTCGACCTGCACCTCGTCGATGATCTCGGCGATGCCCTCCATGACCTGGTCGCGCCGCACGACATGGGCGCCCGCCTCCATCAGCTCGGCGACCGAACGGCCGTCGCGGGCGCCTTCGAGGATGAAATCGGAGATGAGCGCCACGGCCTCCGGATGATTCAGCTTCACGCCGCGTTCGAGGCGCCGTCGCGCCACCATCGCGGCCGTGGCGATTAGAAGCTTGTCCTTCTCGCGGGGCGTCAGATGCATGTCAGCACATCCAGACCTTCGGCAGTGGTTGGTCGCGCAGGGCGGCGATGGCGGCGAGGAGGCATGGGCGGAGACGGAACCCGTCCCGCGCCACCAGCCGCGCCGCGAGGACGCCGTCGCGCGCGCTCGCGCCGCCATCGGCCTCGCCCTCGATCAGCGCGCGGCGAAGCGAGTCGAGACGGGCGCCGGCATCCGGCGCGACGTAGACGAGGGTCGCCGCCGCGCAAGCTCCGTCGAGAACGCAAGCGCGGTCGAGCAGCTCTGCGATCGCCCCCTCGCCGCGGGATTCCTCGGCGAGGACGAGCCGCCCGTCGCGGCGGATGCGCCAGCTGTCGCGAAAGGCGCCGCTGCGCACCCGCTCGCCGCGCTCGGTGCGGCCGAAGATCATCGCTTCGACGAGGAGAAGGCTGGCGTCGGAGGCGAGCTCGGCATCGATGCGGCGCGTGAGCCGGGCGCGATCGAAGAAGATCGTTTCCTGCGGCAGCCAGTCGAGCCTGCCGCCCCGGGCGACGCGGAGCGCGACCGACAGCTCCGCGGCGTGGTCGTCGGACCGATAAACCTTCTCGCACGCCGCCGTGGTCACCGTCGCACGCGCCCCCGCGTCGGCCGAGATGTCGAAGGCGAGCCGGTCGGCGCCCGCGAGGCCCCCGGCCGTGTTGACGAGCACGGCCTCGGGCGGCTCGACCCGCGGAAAGCGAACCTTGAGCGCGCCGGCTTGGTGAAGCTCGGCGAGGCCACGGGCGCCGAAGCGCAGCCGCGCGCGTCCCACCGCACGCTCGAGCGCCACGCCCGCATCAGACCGTGAGATGCCGTCGAACACGGGCCTCGTCCATCTCGGCGCGCGCGCCGGCCATGACGATCTCGCCGCGCTCCATCACGGCGAAACGGTCGGCGAGATCGCGAGCGAAATCGAAGTACTGCTCGACGAGCACGATCGCCATCTCACCCTTGTCGCGGAGGTAGGCGATCGCGCGGCCGATATCCTTGATGATCGACGGCTGGATACCCTCCGTCGGCTCGTCGAGGAGGAGGAGGCCGGGGCGCGTCACCAGCGCGCGCGCGATCGCGAGCTGCTGCTGCTGCCCGCCCGAGAGGTCGCCGCCGCGCCGTCGCAGCATTGTCGCGAGGACGGGAAAGAGCTCGAACACCTCTTCGGGGATGGTGCGTCTTTCACGCGGCAGCGGCGCGAACCCGGATTCGAGGTTCTCCTTCACCGTCAGAAGCGGGAAGATCTCGCGCCCCTGCGGCACGAAGCCGACGCCTTGCCGCGCCCGCTCGTGCGGAGGAAGCCGGGAGAGCTCTTTGCCCCGCCAGGAGATCGAGCCGGCGGCGATCGGCTGGAGGCCGACGATCGCTCTCAAGAGGCTGGTCTTGCCGACGCCGTTCCGTCCGAGGATGCAGGTGACCTTGCCCGGCTCGGCGACGAGCGAGACTTTCCGCAGCGCCTGCGCCGCGCCGTAGAAGAGATCGAGACCGGTGACCGCCAGCATGTCAGCGCCCCAGATAGACTTCGACGACGCGCTCGTTGGCGCTCACCTGATCGAGCGAGCCCTCCGCCAGCACCGAGCCTTCGTGCAGCACCGTCACCTTGACGCCGAGATCGCGCACGAAGGTCATGTCGTGCTCGACGACCACGACGGAGCGCGTCTTGTTGATTTCCTTCAGAAGCGACGCCGTCGCCGCCGTCTCGGCGTCGGTCATACCGGCTGCCGGCTCGTCGACGAGAAGGAGCTTCGGATCCTGCGCCAGAAGCATGCCGATCTCGAGCCACTGCTTCTGGCCATGGCTGAGGGAGGCCGCTGGGACGTCGCGCAGCGCACCGAGCCGGATCGTGTCGAGGATCGCCTCGAGGCGCTCCTCCTCGGCGCGGTCTTCCGGCGCGAACAGCGTCGCCATCGCCCTGCGCCTGCCGGCGAGCGCCAGCAGGAGGTTGTCGGCGACCGTGTGGTTTTCGAACACCGTCGGCTTCTGGAACTTCCGGCCGATGCCCAACTGGGCGATCGAGGCCTCGTCCTCGCGGGTGAGATCGATCGCGCCGTCGAAGAGGACCTCGCCCGTGTCGGGCCGCGTCTTGCCGGTGACGACGTCCATCATCGTCGTCTTGCCGGCGCCGTTCGGCCCGATGATCGCGCGCATCTCGCCCGGCTCGATGACGAGCGAGAGGCCGTTCAGCGCCTTGAACCCGTCGAAGATGACGCTGACGTTGTTGAGATAGAGGAGGGCGCCGGTTAGCCGCATCGCGTTCATCCTGCCGCCGGGACGCGATGCGACGACGGCAGCCGGCCGCGCTTGAGGCGTATCTGGGCGGCAAGCCCGACGAGCCCCTTCGGCAGCAGCAGCGTCACGGCGATGAAGAGCCCGCCGAGCGCGAAGAGCCAGAGCTCAGGCATGGCGCCGGTGAGCCAGGTCTTCGCGAAGTTGACGAGAAAGGCGCCGAGCACCGGGCCCAAGAGCGTGCCGCGCCCACCGACCGCGACCCAGATCACGATCTCTATCGAATTCGCCGGCGCGAACTCGGACGGGTTGATGATGCCGACCTGCGGCACGTAGAGCGCCCCGGCGACTCCCGCCATGCAGGCCGAGAGGACGAAGACGAGAAGCTTGTAGTGCTCGACGCGGTACCCGAGGAACCTCGCCCGGCTCTCGGCATCGCGGATCGCGACGAGGACCTTGCCGAAGCGCGAGTTGACGAGGATCGCCGCCACCGCGAGGCCGAGCGCGAGAGCCACCGCCGAGGCGAAGAAGAGCGCGGCGCGCGTTTCCTGCGCCTGGATGTTGAAGCCGAGAATGTCCTTGAAGTCGGTGAGCCCGTTGTTGCCGCCGAACCCCATGTCGTTGCGGAAGAAGGCGAGCATCAGCGCGTAGGTCATCGCCTGGGTCAGGATCGAGAGATAGACCCCGGTGACCCGGCTCCTGAACGCGAGCCAGCCGGCGACGAAGGCGAGCGCCCCCGGCACCAGGAGAACCATGATCGCCGCGAACCAGAACTGGTCGAAGCCGTACCAGTACCAGGGCAGCTCCTGCCAATTGAGGAAGACCATGAAGTCGGGCAGCGTCGGGTGGCCGTAGACGCCGCGGCTGCCGATCTGCCGCATCAGGTACATGCCCATCGCGTAGCCGCCGAGCGCGAAGAACGCGCCGTGGCCGAGGCTGAGGATGCCGCCATAGCCCCAGACGAGGCCGACGGAGAGCGCGAGAAGCGCGTAGCAGAGATACTTGCCGAGAAGGCTTATCGCGTAGGTCGGGACGTGGAGGGCGTGCTCGGGCGGGAGCGCGAGGTTGAGCGCGAGCGTGCCGAGCGCGAGCCCCGGCACGAGGGCGACGAGCAGCCGGGCGCGTGCGTCGAGATGGCGGAGCAACGGTCAGGCCTCCACCGCGCGGCCCTTGAGCGCGAACAGCCCTCGCGGACGCTTCTGGATGAAGATGATGATGAAGACGAGCACCAGGATCTTGCCGAGCACAGCGCCGGCATAGGGCTCGAGGAACTTGTTGACGATGCCGAGCGCCGCGGCGCCGAAGAGCGTGCCCCAGAGATTGCCGACGCCTCCGAACACCACGACCATGAAGCTGTCGATGATGTATCCCTGACCGAGATTGGGGCTGACATTGTCGATCTGCGAGAGCGCCACCCCGGCGATGCCGGCGATGCTGGAGCCGAGGCCGAAGGTGAGCGCGTCGATCCACGGCGTGCGAATCCCCATCGCGCTCGCCATGTTCCGGTTCTGCACGACCGCCCGCATCTGGAGCCCGAAGCTCGTCCGCCGCAGCACCAGGGAGAGACCGGCGAAGACCAGGAGGGCGAAGGCGATGATCCAGAGGCGGTTGTGCGTGATCGTGAGATGACCGATCTCGAACCAGCCGGACATCCAGGAGGGCGCGCCTACCTCGCGGTTGGTCGGCCCGAAGATCGAGCGCACGCCCTGCTGAAGGATGAGGGAGAGACCCCAGGTGGCGAGCAGCGTCTCGAGCGGCCTTCCATAGAGAAAGCGGATGATGCCGCGCTCGATGGCGATGCCGACCGCGCCCGCGACGAGGAAGGCGAGCGGAAGGGCGACGAGGAGGGAGGCGTCGAAGAGCCACGGCGCGGTGCTTCGGATCGCCTCCTGCACGACGAAGGTCGTGTAGGCGCCCAGCATCACCATCTCGCCATGCGCCATGTTGATGACGCCCATGACGCCGAACGTGATGGCGAGGCCGATCGCGGCGAGCAGCAGCACCGAGCCCAGCGACAAGCCGTACCAGACGTTCTGGCCGGCTTCCCAGACGGCAAGCACGCGCTCGATCGCGCGCACGCCGCTCGAGGCCGCGTCGGCGACCGGGCCCGGCCCTTGCGCCGCGACCATGCCGAGGAGGCTCAGCGCCTCGCGGTCTCCCCTCGCGCGGATGACCTTCACCGCTTCGAGCTTCTCGGCCTCGGATGCGTCTGAGAAGAGCAGCGCTGCGGCGCGTGCCTCGCCGAGGGCCGCCGCGACCTCGGGGTTGGTTTCGGCCGCGAGCGCCTTCTCGAGCGTCGGCAACGCTCCGGGGTCGCGGCTCTTGAAGACTGCTGCCGCCGCTTCGAGCCGCGTCGCAGGATCGGGGCTCAGCAAGGTGAGCGAGCCCAGCGCCGCATCGATCGCCCGCCGCAGCCGGTTGTTGACGCGTATCCGCTCGATGCCGCTGTCGGAAACGCTGCCGGCCGCAGCGTTCGTCAGCGGATCGACGAGCGCGCTGCCGCGCGCCAGAAGGACCGCGCCGTCGCCGGTCCGAACATAGAGGTTGCCTGCGCCGAGCGCCTCGATAACGGGTGCGGCCGCCGGCTCGCCCGAGCCCGCGAGCGCCGCGATCGCCTTCTCGCGGTCGGCGAAGGTGCCGCGGCCGAGCGCGTCGATGAGGCCGCGCAGTTCCTCCGCCGCAGCCGGCAGCGCGACGGCTGCGGCGAGCAGAGCGAGGGCGAGAGCCAGCAACAGGCGACGCATCGGAGAGTCCTCGTCGGGGAGGGGGAGGCGGCCGCGCGGAGCCGGCCGCCTCCGTTCGGGGCAGCGGTGGCTCAGGCGCCCTTGCCGCCGCACTTGCCGGTCTTGACGTTGAAGTTCCCGCAGTTGAGCGGCTTGCGCCAATCCGCGATGAGGTCCTTGGAGTCGGGCAGGTAGTCGGACCACTCGTCGCCAACGACGAGCCCCGGCGTCTTCCACACCACCTCGAACTGCCCGTTCTCCTGCACTTCGCCGATGAAGACGGGCTTCGTGATGTGATGGTTCGGCATCATCGTCGAGTAGCCGCCGGAGAGATTCGGCACCGACACGCCGATCAGCGCGTCGATGACCTGGTCGGGATCCGTCGTGCCGGCCTTTTCGACCGCCTTCACCCACATATTGAAGCCGATGTAGTGCGCCTCCATCGGGTCGTTGGTGACGCGCTTGTCGTTTTTCGTGAACGCCTTCCACTGCTTGATGAAGGCCTCGTTCTCCGGGCTCTTGATGGATTGGAAGTAGTTCCAGGCTGCGAGATGGCCGACCAGCGGCTTGGTGTCGATGCCGGCGAGCTCTTCCTCACCGACCGAGAAGGCGACGACCGGGATGTCCTTGGCCTTGATGCCCTGGTTGGCGAGCTCCTTGTAGAAGGGGACGTTGGCGTCGCCGTTGATCGTCGAAACCACCGCCGTCTTCTTGCCGGCGGAGCCGAACTTTTTGATCTGCGCCACGATCGACTGCCAGTCGGAATGTCCGAACGGCGTGTAGTTGATGAGGATGTCCTCGTCCTTGACGCCCTTCGACTTGAGGTACGTCTCGAGGATCTTGTTCGTGGTGCGCGGGTAGACGTAGTCGGTCCCGGCGAGAACCCAACGCTCCACGCCTTCGTTCTCGGCGAGGTAATCGACCGCGGGGATCGCCTGCTGGTTCGGCGCGGCGCCGGTGTAGAAGACGTTGCGCGAGCTCTCCTCGCCCTCGTACTGGACTGGATAGAAGAGGATGGAGTTGAGCTCCTCGAAGACCGGCAGCACCGACTTGCGGCTGACTGAGGTCCAGCAGCCGAACACGGCGGCGACCTTGTCCTTCTGGATGAGCTCGCGCGCCTTCTCGGCGAAGAGCGGCCAGTTCGATGCGGGATCGACCACGACCGGCTCGAGCTTCTTGCCCAGGACGCCGCCCTTCTTGTTCTGCTCTTCGATCAGCATCAGCATGACGTCCTTCAAAGTCGTCTCGCTGATCGCCATCGTGCCGGAGAGCGAGTGCAGGATGCCGACCTTGATCGTGCCGCCGGACTGCGCGGCGGCCGGAAGGGGTGCGAGCGAGAACCCGGCGGCGACGCACGCCCCGATGAGCCCCGTTTTCAAGGATTGTCCGAAAGTCATCTTCTTCCCCGATGTGACGCGCGACGAGCAGCGCAATCCGGAAGAAGCAGGAAGCGTGCCAAGCACGCGCGCAGCAGTTTTCGCCGCAGCCGCGAGCATTCTGCAGGAAAGAAAGGCAACGTTGCGCGAAGCTGCGCATCGATCGGGCAGCCGTCGCCCAAAACGCGGGCGTCGGCGTCCACTGCTGCTCAGAGCTGACCGATGATCCGCGGTACGCTCGTCGCGATGATGACGATGCCGATCGCGACCATCAGAGGACGCGTCGGAAGGTGGTGCACGACGTAACCGCCGATCGGCGCGGCGAGCATTCCGCCGATGATGAGGCCGACGGCGGCACTGAGCTCCGACCATCCGAGAGTCAGAATGAAGGTGGTCGAGATGACCGCGGTGACGAGGAATTCGGTGAGGTTGGTGGAGCCCACGACGGTACGCGGCGTGTGCCCGCGTCCGATCAGCGAACCAGTCACGATCGGTCCCCAACCGCCGCCGCCGGCCGCGTCGAGGATGCCGCCGCCGAAACCGACGACCGGTACGACGCGATCATGGACCTCGCGCGGCCACAACGGTCCGAACGCTTTGAAGACGATGTAGACGCCGACAGCGGCGAGATAGAAGGAAACGAACGGCCGTATGGCGTCTGCCTCCATGCTGGCGAGGAGATAGGCTCCGATGGCGCCGCCGATCATCCCCGCGGGGGCGAGCCTGCCGACCAACCGCCAATCGATGTTTCGGTAATAGGCATGCGAGGCGCCTGACGCCGCCGTCGTGAAGATCTCTGCGGCATGAATCATCGCGCTGGCCGTCGCCGGCGGCACGCCGAAGAGCAGCAGGCTGGTCGTCGATAGAACACCGAAGGCCATGCCCAGCGCGCCGTCGACGAGCTGGGCGATGAAGCCCACCGCAATGAAGAGCAGGACATCGTCCGGCAATTGAGCACCTCTCCGGTTGACTGCGCACCGGCGGATCGGTTTCTCAAACGACCGCGCGGGCATGGAGTCGCCGTCGGAAACGATGAGGCGCGGGCGTATCGCGTCCCGCGCGTAAAGGCACTCGAACTGCTTCGAGAAGGCCTCGTCCGGGCAGTCGACCGAGCGAGGTCGCGTCACATCCGTCGCGTCGCCCTAGGCGAACTGCGCGACGCCGTTGCCGACGGACCAATTCTCCTTGGGTGCGTCGTGAACGACCACGAAGACGTCTTCCGAGCGGATGCCGGGGCTTTCGCCGAGCAGCTCCGCGATCCTCCGGTAGAGCGCCTTCTTCTGTTCCACCGTTCGGGTGTTGAACACGGTGATGTCGATGTACACGACGTCGGCGCTCCGGGAGACGCCGTAGGCGCTGCCGTAGCGGAAATTCGCAGCGTCGTGCTCGCTGATGGTCATGAACTGGTCGTCGTCAGGCACGCTCAAGGTTTCGCGCATCGCGCGGTAGAGGCTGTCGAAGATCGCCTGCCTGTAGGCTTCCGGCTTTCCGGCGCGCAGCGAGATGTGGACGATCGGCATCACGGGACCTTCCGATTTCCTCCGGGAACCGAACCTTAGACGCTGCCCGGCGATATTGGTATTCTATGAATGTTGATATCAGAGATAACGTTTTGAAATCATGCGGCGCCCCCTCGACCTGGATGCCGTCCAAGCGTTCGTCCGGATCGCCGAACTCGGCAGCTTCACACGAGCGGCCGAGGCGATGCAGACCACGCAGGCTGCGGTCAGCCTCAAGCTGAAGCGGCTCGAGAAGAGGCTCGGCTGTCGGCTCATCGAACGGACGCCTCGGTACGTGGAGCTTTCGGCCCGCGGCGCCGCCTTCCTCGAGCGCGCCCGCGAACTGCTGGAAGCGCACGATCGTGCGTTCGCCGCTCTCGGAGGAGCTCGCCAGCGCCTCGCCATCGGCATCAGCGACCATGTCGCCGGGCCGGAGCTCCCGGCGCTGATCGCGCGCATGAACGCGCAAGATCCGCAGCTGCTGATCGAAATCCGGATCGGCTCGTCGGCCGACCTTCTTCAAAGCTTCGACCGGCGGGAACTCGACACCGTCATCGTTCGGCTGCACGCCGGGCGGAACGACGGCGAGCTTCTCGCCGAGGAGAGATTCGGCTGGTTCGCCGCGCCGGGCTGGCAGCATCGCGCGGGCGAGCCCATTCCGATCGCGACAATGGCCGAACCCTGCGGCGTGCGTGCGATCGCCGCACAGCGCCTCGACGCGGCGGGCGTGCCCTGGACGGAAATCTTCGTCGGCGGCGGCGTCGCCGCCGTCGCTGCAGCCGTGATGGCCGGTCTCGGTGTCGCTGCATTGGCGTCCCGCATGCTGCCCTTCGGCGCGATCGACGTAGGTCCGAGGCTCGGGCTCCCCGAACTGCCGCGCTTGCCGATTGTGCTTCACACGAGGGTGAAGGACGGCCCCTCGAGGGATGCGCTCGCCGCGCTTTCTGCCGCCTTCAGGAGCGCAGTACGGGAATAGCCGGCTCGGCACCGGTCGAGCGCCGAAGGGCGGCCGCGTCGACGGGCGCTAACGCCGCAAAATTCGACTTACCAAAAAGTCGACGGACTGGTCGGAAAACAGACCCTGCCCAAGAGCGTTTTCGGCCAGATCAACGACCGTATCGTGGCGCGCTGACTCCCGCGCCGGCTGTGGCGCTGTCGTCACGCGCCGAAACAAACCAGCCGGCGAGGGAGCGAAACAGCGTCTGGAATGTACACGGAGAAGGTCTCGCAGCTGGAGAGAGGGAGCAGCACCCATGCCGAATCCGATGCGCGCACCCGCCATTGCCGTCGCACTGACGCTGGCACTCGGCGCCGCCACGGCGGCGGCGCAGGACACGCGACCTCGTACCGACACGCTGGTCATGCCGCGCGGTCCCTACATCGGGGGTGCTGCCGGGGCGAGCTTCCTCTCAGACGACGACGTGCGCTTCGGGGCGGTCGATTCGAAAACGAAATACAACGTCGGGCCTGCCGGGTTGGTCACCCTGGGCTATGGCTTCCCTTTCGGACTTCGCCTGGAAGTCGAGGGCGGATATCGGTTCAACGGGGTCGATGAGGCCAGCGGCGCCGATGGCGACGGACGCCTGGAGATCGGCAGCGCCATGCTGAACGCGATCTACGACGTGCCGCTCCCGACCTTGGGCATCCCGGTCACGCCGCATCTCGGCGTCGGCGTCGGCTGGGCCCATCTTTGGAACCGGTCGCTGCCGCACGGACCCGCCGGGGCGACGGTGAAGGGCCAGGACGACGTGATCGCGTTCCAAGGCATCGCCGGCGTCGACTACGTTATGACGCCGCAGCTGGTCGCCGGCATCGACTATCGCTACTTCGTCGCCCACAACACGAACTTCGACGTCGTCGGAGGCGGCAACGCCCATGTCGGCGACGTCGCCAGCCATACGGTGCTCGCGACGCTCCGCTGGTACTTCACCGCTCCTCCAGCGCCGGCCCCGGTGCCGGTCGTCGCGCCGCCGCCCGCGGCGCCCGCCGCCGCTCCTGCCGGGCCGCGGCTCTTCAGCGTCTTCTTCGACTTCGACCGCAGCGAGCTCAGCCCCGAGGCGCAGCCGATCATTGCCGAGGCCGCGCGCTACGCGAAGGAGGGCGGCGTATCGCGGATCACGGTTACCGGCCATGCGGACCGCGCCGGACCCGACCGCTACAACCAGGCGCTCTCCGAACGCCGGGCCGAAAGCGTGCGCCGGGCCCTGGTGCGAGAGGGGGTTTCCGAAGCCGAAATCACGACCGTGGGTCGCGGCGAGACCGAGCCCGCCGTGCCGACGCCCGATGGCGTGCGCGAGCCGCGCAACCGTCGCGTCGAGATCGTCCTGCAATCGGCCGGCGCCTGACCCGTTCCGAGGCGGGGGATCGATCCCCCGCCTCGCCAGAAGGAGATTTGTGCAGCGCACAAATTTCCCTTGAACGCGCTCCGCGGGGGCTTATTTATGTTGCAGTGCAACATAACCCCGCGGAGCAACCCCATGGCCACTAAGACCCCCAAGAAGGCCCATCCTCGCGTCGAGGTTCAGGCGGAGACTGAGACCCAGGAGGGTCCGGCGCAGCTTTTCAAGGCCTATGACGAGCTCTCTCGGCTCAATCAGGACAATTTCGAGGCCGTCGTGGCCGCGAATCAGGCGCTTGCGAGAGGGGCCGAGGAAATTTCGAAGGAAATCTTCGGGATCGCCCAGAGCTCGTTCGAGAATGCCGCCTCTGCAGCCAAGGCGTTCTTCGGCGTCAAGACGCTTCCCGATCTCATCGAGTTCAACACCAAGGTCGTTCGGAGCACCCTCGACAGCTTCCTCGTCGGCTCGGCGAAGCTTTCGGATGTCGCGTTCAGGGCCGCGAGCGAAGCCGCCCGGCCGCTCAAGGCGCGGGTCGACGCCGCGGTCGAGAAGCTCGGAAAGCCGGTCGCCGCCTGACGGGGGCGCGCCCGCCCTGGTAGCCCGAAGCCCGGCACTCCCCGCGCCGGGCTTCTTTCCATTCGAAAGGGGCTTTGATACCGAGGCCGTCACCTCATATCATGATGGAGGAAGCAACCGTCATGAGTGACCTCGACAAGCGCGAGAACGGCCCAGCTACAGGCGTCATCGTCAAGGCGAAGCCGAAGACGAAAAAGCCGTCGATGTACAAGGTCTTGATGTTGAACGACGATTACACTCCGATGGAGTTCGTCGTTCACATCCTCGAGCGGTTTTTTTCCAAGTCGCGGGAGGAGGCGACGCGGATCATGCTGCACGTCCATCGACGGGGCGTCGGCGTTTGCGGTGTGTTCACGTACGAGGTGGCGGAGACCAAGGTGACCCAGGTCATGGACTTCGCGCGCCAGCACCAACACCCGCTGCAGTGCACATTGGAGAAGGAATGAGCCCCGGCCTCGCTCCGTTGGCTCATTGGCGAGCATTTCATCTGCTGGACTAGGGAACCGCGCGTGCTCTCACGCAATCTCGAGAAGACCCTGCACCGCGCTCTCGCACTCGCGAACGAGCGCCGGCACGAATACGCGACGCTGGAGCATCTCCTGCTCTCGCTCACGGAAGACCAGGATGCGGTCGCCGTGCTGCGCGCCTGCAGCGTCGATCTGGACAAGCTGAGGCGCGACCTCCTCAACTACGTCGACCACGAGCTTTCCAACCTCGTCTCGAACCACGTCGAGGATGCGAAGCCGACGGCCTCTTTCCAGCGCGTGCTGCAGCGGGCCGCGATCCATGTCCAGTCCTCGGGCCGCGAGGAGGTGACGGGCGCCAACGTGCTCGTCGCGATGTTCGCCGAGCGGGAGAGCCACGCGATCTATTTCCTGCAAGAGCAGGACATGACGCGTTTCGACGCGGTCAACTACATCAGCCACGGCATCGCCAAAGCCCCCGGCCGCAGCGAGACGCGACGCGTCCAGGGCGCCGACGAAGACGGCGACGGCGGCCGGGCGGAGAAGTCCGGCGGTCAGAAGCGCAGCCACGACGCGCTCGACGCCTACTGCGTCAACCTCAACAAGAAGGCGAAGAACGGGAAGATCGACCCGCTGATCGGGCGCGAAGCCGAGGTCGATCGGACAATCCAGATCCTCTGCCGGCGGTCGAAGAACAACCCGCTCTATGTCGGCGACCCGGGCGTCGGCAAGACGGCGATCGCGGAGGGACTCGCGCGCCGCATCGTGCAGCGCGAGGTGCCGGAGGTGCTCCTCAACGCCACGATCTACGCGCTCGACATGGGTGCGCTCCTCGCGGGCACGCGCTATCGCGGCGATTTCGAGGAGCGGCTCAAGGCCGTGTTGACCGAGCTCGAGCAGCAGGTCGGCGCGATCCTCTTCATCGACGAGATCCACACGGTGATCGGCGCCGGCGCAACGAGCGGCGGCGCGATGGACGCCTCGAACCTCCTCAAGCCGGCGCTCGCCTCCGGCTCGATCCGCTGCATCGGCTCGACGACCTATAAGGAATACCGCAACTACTTCGAGAAGGACCGGGCGCTCGTCAGGCGCTTCCAGAAGATCGACGTCAACGAGCCGAGCGTCGAGGACTCGATCAAGATCCTGAAGGGGCTCAAGCCGTACTACGAACGCCACCACAAGGTCCGCTACACCGCGGACGCGATAAAGGCGGCGGTCGAGCTTTCGCACCGCTACATCAACGACCGCAAGCTTCCGGACAAGGCGATCGACGTCATCGACGAGACCGGCGCCGCCCAGATGCTGCTGCCGGAGAACAAGCGGCGCAAGACCATTACGGCCAAGGAGGTCGAGAGCGTCGTGGCGACCATGGCGCGCATTCCGCCGAAGAGCGTCAGCCGCGACGACAAGGAGGTCCTGAAGAATCTCGAGCGGGACCTCAAGACCATGGTGTTCGGTCAGGATCAGGCCATCGACGCGCTGACCTCCGCGATCAAGCTCGCTCGGGCGGGACTGCGCGACCCCGAGAAGCCGATCGGATCCTATCTCTTCTCGGGCCCCACCGGCGTCGGCAAGACCGAGGTCGCGCGCCAGCTCGCGCGGACGCTCGGGATCGAGATGACCCGCTTCGACATGTCGGAGTACATGGAGAGGCACACGGTCTCGCGTCTCATCGGCGCGCCGCCCGGCTATGTCGGCTTCGACCAGGGCGGTCTCCTGACGGACGCGATCGATCAGCACCCGCATTCCGTGCTCCTCCTCGACGAGATCGAGAAGGCGCACCCAGACCTGTTCAACATTCTTCTCCAGGTGATGGACTACGGGAAGCTGACCGATCACAACGGCAAGCAGGTCGATTTCCGGAACGTCATCCTCATCATGACGACGAACGCCGGCGCGGCCGACCTCGCCAAGCCCGCTATCGGGTTCGGGTCGGGTGTGCGCTCGGGCGATGACGAGGAAGCGATCAACAAGCTCTTCACGCCGGAGTTCAGGAACCGTCTCGACGCCATCATCTCCTTCGCTCCGCTGTCGCCGGAGACGATCGGCCGCGTGGTCGACAAGTTCGTGCTCCAGCTCGAGGAGCAGCTCGCCGATCGCGACGTGACGATCGAGCTCGAGAAGCCGGCGCGCGAGTTCCTTGCCGAGAAGGGCTACCACCCGCAGTTCGGCGCGCGGCCGCTCGGCCGCGTGATCCAGGAGCACATCAAGAAGCCGCTCGCCGAGGAGCTTCTCTTCGGTCGCCTCGCCAAGGGCGGAATCGTCCGTGTCAAGCGCGAGGACGACAAGCTCGTCTTCGAGTTCCGCGAACGCCCCGTGCCGGAAAAGCGCGAGGAAGAGGAGCCGGAGCCGGAGTTCGTCGAGTAGAGGGCGGCGTCAGCTGCGAATTGAAACGGCGCGCTGCGGCGCGCCGTTTGCATCTGGTCGCGGAGCAGATCGCGTCGTTCCGAGGGTTTCGTACGTGCAATCCGAAGCTGTGCGCGGGTCCACCGCCCGGCCGATGAGCCGCGGCCAGTCGGTCCGTTTGGTCCTGATCCTGGGCGCTCTCACCGCGTTCGGTCCGCTTTCGATCGACATGTACCTGCCGGCCTTCCCGTCGCTGCAGGCGGAGTTCGGCGTCGGGGCGGGCGCGATCCAGGCGACGCTCGCGGTGTTCTTCGCCGGGCTCGCATCCGGTCAGCTGCTCTACGGGCCGCTCTCCGATCGCTACGGCCGGCTTCCGCCGCTTATCGGCGGCATCGCCCTCTTCGCGATCGGATCGGTGGCTGCCGCGCTGGCGCCTGATACGGCGAGCCTCACCGTCGCGCGGCTCGTACAGGCGCTCGGAGGATGCGCCGGCATGGTGATGGCGCGCGCGATCGTCGCCGACCTGTTCGACGAGCGCGGGGCGGCGCGCACGCTCTCCCTCTTGATGCTGGTGATGGGGCTCGCGCCCATTCTGGCGCCGCTCGCCGGGGGGCAATTGCTCCTGCTCTTCGGGTGGCGCTCGATCTTCTGGTTCCTCGGCGGCTTCGCTTTGGCTTGCTTGGCCGCCGTCGCGCTCGGGCTCGGCGAAACCCATCCTCCGGACCGCCGCTCCGAGGGCGGTTTCCGCGGCACGATGCGGGCCTATACGCGGCTTCTTCTCAACCCGCGCTTCGCCGCCTTCGCCCTCGCTGGAGCGCTCGCGATGGCGGAACTCTTCGCCTACATCACCGCCTCGCCCTTCGTCTTCATCCAGCTCCACGGCGTGTCGCCGCAGCATTTCGGCTATCTCTTCGGGCTCAACGCGATCGGGATCATCGGAGCATCGCAGGTCAACGTGCGTCTTCTGCGCCATTTTTCGGCGCAGTCGATTCTCGCGGTCGCGACCGTCGCCAATCTCGTCGCCGCCCTCGGGCTCCTCGCCGTCGTGGTGAGCGGGGCGGGGGGACTGGCCGCCTTGATGGTCCCGCTTTTCGCCGTGATCGCCAGCCTCGGATTCATCATCGCGAACTCGGTAGCGGCGGCGATGGCGCAGGCGATAGAGAACCGCGGGATCGCCTCGGCGCTGATCGGCCTCTTCCAATTCGCGCTCGCCGCCGCGGTCAGCACCACCGTCGCCGCCCTCCAGGACGCAAGCGCGCTCCCGCTGGCAGCAACCATCACCGCTGCCGCGCTCGGCGGTTTTCTCTTTACCCGTCTCGCCCGCGCGGCGGTGCGCCTTGCGCGATAGCAGGCGGCCGACACGAGGCGACGCCGGCGCGGCTTCTCCGGCGCGACCAGTCCGCCAGCATCGCCGAGCTCAGCCGCATTGGGCGCGGTGGCGCAAGAGGTGGTCGGCGATGACGCAGGCGACCATCGCCTCGCCGACGGGAACGGCCCGGATGCCGACGCAGGGATCGTGTCGCCCCTTGGTCACGATCTCGGTTTCATTGCCGTCGACGTCGACGGTCCGGCGCGGCGACAGGATCGAACTCGTCGGCTTCACGGCGAAGCGGGCGACGATGTCCTGACCCGTCGAGATGCCGCCGAGAATCCCGCCGGCGTGATTCGAGAGGAAGCGCACCCCGTCGTTCCCGATCCGCATCTCGTCGGCGTTTTCCTCGCCGGAAAGCGCTGCGGCGGCAAAGCCGTCGCCGATCTCGACGCCCTTCACCGCGTTGATCGTCATGAGCGCGCGGGCGAGATCGCCGTCGAGCTTGTCGTAGACGGGGGCGCCGAGACCCGCCGGCACGCCGGACGCAACTACCTCGATGACGGCGCCACAGGACGAGCCCGCCTTCCGCACGTCGTCGAGATAGTCGGCCCAAGCGGCGGCCGCGTCGCGGTCGGGGCACCAGAACGGGTTCTCCTCGACCGCTGCCCAGTCCCATTTCGTACGGTCGATCCGGTGCGGCCCCATCTGGATGAGAGCGCCGCGGATCGTGACGCCGGGGCCGAGGACGAGGCGGGCGATCGCGCCGGCGGCGACGCGCACCGCGGTCTCGCGCGCGGAGGAACGGCCACCGCCGCGATAGTCGCGGATGCCGTATTTCCTCCAGTAGGTGTAGTCGGCGTGGCCGGGGCGGAATTTGTCCTTTATCTCGGAATAGTCCTTCGAGCGCTGATCCACATTCTCGATGACGAGAGAGATCGGCGTGCCGGTCGTCCGCCCTTCGAAGACGCCGGAAAGGATTTTCACCCGATCGGGCTCCTGGCGCTGCGTCGTGTAGCGCGACTGTCCCGGGCGTCTCTTGTCGAGCCAGCGCTGGATGTCCGCCTCGGCGAGCGGCAAACGGGGCGGCACCCCGTCGACGACGCAACCGATCGCCGGACCGTGGCTTTCGCCCCACGAGGTGAAGCGGAACAGCGTTCCGAACGTGTTGCCGCTCATGCGTCGTGACCGCTCACACGACCGAGATGTCGGGAGCGTCGACCGCCTTCATGCCGACGACGTGGTAGCCGCAATCGACGTGGTGGACTTCCCCGGTGACACCCGCAGACAGATCCGAAAGGAAATAGACCCCGGCGCCGCCGACCTCCTCGATCGTAACGTTGCGCTTCAGCGGCGAGTTGTACTGGTTCCACTTCAATATGTAGCGGAAGTCGCCGATGCCGCTCGCCGCGAGCGTCTTGATCGGCCCTGCCGAGATCGCGTTGACGCGCACGTTCTGGGCGCCGAGATCCACCGCGAGATAGCGCACGGAGGCTTCCAGTGCGGCCTTCGCCACCCCCATGACGTTGTAGTGCGGCATGACGCGCTCGGCGCCGAGATAGGTGAGGGTGAGAAGGCTCCCGCCCGCGGTCATGAGGGGAGCGGCGCGGCGGCAGATGTCGGTGAACGAGAAGCAGGAGATGTCCATCGTGCGCAGGAAGTTCGCGCGCGTGGTGTCGAGATACCTCCCCTTGAGCTCCTCCTTGTCGGAGAAGGCGATCGCGTGCACGACGAAGTCGAGCCGGCCCCAACGTTCGGCGAGGCTCGCGAAGACTCGCTCGACCGATTCCTCGTCGGTGACGTCGCACGCCAGAAGAAAATCGCTGCCGAGGCTTTCGGCCAAGGGGCGAACGCGCTTTTCGAGCGCTTCGCCCTGATAGGTGAAGGCGAGCTCGGCCCCCTGGCCGTGGACCGCCTTCGCGATTCCCCAGGCGAGCGACCGATCGTTGGCGACGCCCATCACCAGGCCGCGTTTTCCTGCCATAAGCGGCCCATGCTCGGCCATGAAGCAGCTCCATTTTTCGTTGCTCGTCCACCGCCATGGCCGGGCCCCGCGTCCGGTATGGCGGAAAGGCTCGTCAGCCCTCTATACGACGCGCCGGGCAGGGGCTACAACCGCCACTCCTAGGGGTTACCCCTCCATGACCCTGCAGATCGACCGGGCATTGCAAGGCGGGCGCAGCGCAATCGCTTTCGGCGGCTACGTGCTGAGACGCTTCTGGACCGACGGTTGTCTCACCGGGGCAGGGGCGCTCAGCTACACGACGCTCGTCTCGCTGGTGCCACTAATTGCGATCGCGCTCGCCACGTTCTCGGCGTTCCCGATCTTCGGCAATTTGCGCGAGCAGCTTCTCGAGATCGTCTTCAACTCCCTCGTCCCGGACGTCGGAGAGGAAGTCCGCAACTGGCTCTCGTACTTCGCGAGCTCGGCCGCCCACACGACCGCGATCGGGGTCCTTTTCCTCGCCTTCACCGCGATCCTTCTTCTCGCGACCATCGAGGACCAGCTCGGTGCGATCTGGAAGGTGACGAGCGCGCGACCGTTCATGCAGCGCGTGCTGGTCTACTGGACGCTCCTCACGCTCGGCCCGCTGCTCGTCGGGGCGAGCCTGTCGCTGTCGGGATACTTCGACCAGGTGGCGCAAGGCGCCGGGCTCGATCCCCGCCGGGTCGCGCAGTTCAAGGAAGCGTGGTGGTACAGCGTCTCGAGCCTCGTGCCGCCCGTGCTCGAGGCGATGGCGCTGATGCTTCTTTACAAGCTCGTGCCCAATACCGCCGTGCGCTGGCGCGAGGCACTGGTCGGCGCAGTGGTCGCCGCCATCTCGATCGAGCTCCTGAAGAGCGGCTTCAGCTACTACATCCGGGCTTGGTCGTCGTACCGCAACATCTACGGCGCGCTGGCGACAATCCCGATCTTCCTCCTGTGGATGTACATATCGTGGGCGGCCGTGCTCCTCGGCGCCCTCGTGGCCGCGACCCTGCCGCAGTGGGGCGCCGAGAAGAAGGGGCCGGAGCCGCTGGAAGGAAAGTCGCTCGGACTGAGCCTCGCCCTTCTGGGGGCGCTTTCGGAGCATGCACGCCGAGTGGGGGGAAGCCGGCCGGCGACCGACCTCGCCGACCTTCTCGACGCCTCGGCCTCGGCGATCGAGGATCAGCTCCGCGAGCTCGCGAGGTCGGGCTTCGTCGCGCACGCGACCGACGGTGGTTGGGTCCTCGCGCGCGATCTCGCCGCCGCGACGGTGCTCGATCTCTATGAAGCGCTCGGGTTGCCGCTGGCCGTCTCATGGCGCGTCGCGGGCGGCGCGGTTTGGGAAGACCGCATCGCTCCCGCCATGCAGCGTCTCGCCAATGCCGAGGCGGGGGCGATGCGGATTCCGCTCGCGCGGCTGCTCGGGGGCGGCGAGGTTCCGCGCCTCGTCACGACGGAACGGAACACGCCGCGCTGACGCCGCAGCGCGCGATCATCAGCGGACGATTCGCCACTGCCCGTCGGGCTGGCGGCACGCGGTGCCGTACCCCGTCTGGAGCCGGCCGGCCACGGTGATCGTCTGCTCGTAGGTGCGGCAGATCGTGCCGTCGCTTTCCGTGGTGGCGAGGGGAGTCACGGTGCCGAAATTTCCGGTCTGCGGATTCTGCCATCGTAGGGGCTCCCCGGTGCGGCCGGTTTCGAGCGCCGTTCGAGTGGTGCTCTGCATGGCGAGGCGGTCGGCGTGGTCGAGCGAGCGGCCGATCTCGCCGCCGAGGAAGGCGCCGAGGAGGACGCCCGCGCCGGTCGCGGCGACCCGACCGGTGCCCTGGCCGAACCCGGCGCCGACGAGACCGCCGAGAGCCGCGCCGGCGACGGTCCCGGTGGTCTCTTTGGGATTTTCCTCCCACTGCGCGCAGCCGGCGAGAATGAAGCCGGCGAGAGAAGCCGCGGCGACGAAATCGCGCATGAGCCACCCTGTATCGACCATGGTCGCGACGGCTTATATAAGGCCGTTCGCGACGCCGCCTAACGGGGAAGGTATGACCGTCATTCCGCTGCAGCAGCCGTTCACGGAGTTCCAGGCCTGGCTCGACGAAGCATGGAAATCGGAGCCTTCCGACGCCCATGCCATGACGTTGTCGACGGTCGACGCCGAGGGCCGGCCGTCGAGCCGGATCGTGTTGCTGAAGGGAATAGACGGGGGCGGCTTCGTCTTCTACACCAACTTCCAGAGCCGCAAGGGACAGGAGCTGCTGGCGAATTCCCATGCCGCGCTCTGCTTCCACTGGAAGAGCCTGCTCCGCCAGGTCCGCATCGAGGGAGAAGCGAACCCGGTCACGCCGGAAGAGGCGGACGCCTACTTCGCAACCCGGCCGCGGCTCTCGCAGATCGGCGCCTGGGCATCCGAGCAGTCGCGCCCGCTCCCCGAGCGCGCCGTGCTCGAGGCGCGCGTCGCCGAGTTCGAGCGGCGCTACGAGGGCCGGGAGGTGCCTCGTCCGCCGCACTGGTCGGGCTTCCGCGTCGTGCCGCGTCGGATCGAGTTCTGGCAGGATCGCCCGTACCGCCTGCATGACCGCATCGTCTATCACCGCGAGGGCGCCGGCTGGCGGACCGAGCGCCTCTATCCTTGACGACGGAGCCGCGCCACGTTCGCTTGAGGCGCTGGGCGACCAACGCTTCCGTCGGCGTGGCTCTCTTCCTGGTGGCGGTAAAGGCGGCGGCGTGGATCGCGACCGGGTCGGTCGCCATGCTCTCGAGCCTCCTCGATTCCGCGCTCGACACGGCGGCGTCGATCCTGAACCTCTTGGCCGTCCGTCATGCAGTGACCCCGGCCGACCGCGAGCATCGTTTCGGGCACGGAAAGGCGGAGCCGCTCGCCGGGCTCGGCCAGGCCGCTTTCATCGCAGGCTCCGCCGCTCTTCTCCTCGTCGAGGTCGTGCAGCGCCTCGTCAGCCCGGTTCCGGTCGCGCTTGCCGAAATCGGAATGGCGGTGAGCGCGATCGCCATCGTGGCGACGATAGGCCTGGTGCGGTTCCAGAGCTATGTCGTCGCCGAGACCGGCTCGCTCGCGATCGGCGCCGACCGCCTCCACTATCGAAGCGACCTTCTTCTCAACGGCGCCGTGATCCTGTCTCTGGTGCTCGCGAGCCGGTTCGGCTGGTACCTCGCCGACCCGCTCTTCGGCGCGGCGATCGCGGTCTGGATCTTGTGGAGCGCGTGGCAGATCGTGCGGCAGTCCCTGACGGAGCTCATGGACCGCGAGCTTCCCGACGAGGATCGCGCCCGCATCCGCGCCATCGCCGAGGCGCATCCCGATGTGAAGGCGGTGCACGATCTGCGCACGCGAAGCGCCGGCCCGACCGCCTTCATCCAGCTTCACATCGAAATGGACGGGCAAATGACCCTCGCACGCGCGCACGAGATTTCGGACGCTGTCGAGAGGGATATTCGCGAGGCGTTCCCGCAAGCCGAGGTGATCATCCACCAGGATCCGGAAGGCATCGACGAGCCCCGTCTTTCGTTTCCGAGCAAGGCGGCGGGATCGAGCGGCGGGTGAGGTCTTGATCCGCGGCTTTCCCTCGGCGCCAGGAGCGCTACTCTTTCGCTTCTCGGAGCTTTGGCGGAGGGATGCAGCATGATCACGGCCGACCTCAAGGGGAAGACTGCGCTCGTCACCGGCGGCGCCTCCGGGATCGGGCTCGCCACGGTCGAGCTCTTGGCTCGCTGCGGCGCCCGCGTCGCAGTCAATCACCTCGCCGAGGATCCGCGTGCCGGGCAGGAGATCGCACGGCTCGAGAGGGAGGGGTGCGCGGTGATCGACGCGCCCGGCGATGTCTCCCAGCCGGAGGATTGCCGGCGCATGGTGCTGGACGCGATCGATCGGCTGGGACGTCTCGACATCCTGGTGAACAACGCGGCCACTCCCGGCACCTCGAAGCCGATCGACTTCAAGGATCTCGACGCGATGAGCGAGGAGTTCTGGAACTCGATCGTGTCCACCAACCTCATCGGCCCGTTCCGCTGCACGAGGGCGGCGGCCGAGGCGCTCCGCGCGGCGCGGGGCGCCGTGGTCAACACCGCATCCATCGCAGGGCTCAACACGCAAGGAAGCTCGATCGCCTACGGCGCCGCGAAGGCGGGCCTCATCAACATGACGCGAAACCTCGCGCGCGCGCTCGCTCCCGAAGTCCGCGTCAACGCCGTCGCACCGGGGCTCGTCGACTCTCCGTGGACAGCCACTTGGCCGGCCGATTTCAAGGCCTCGATGATCGCGAAGACGCCGCTCGGGCGCATGTGCACGCCCGCCGACATCGCCGAGGGGATCCTGTTCCTCGCGGCGGGGAGCCCGATGGTGACGGGTCAGACGCTCGTCATCGACGGGGGACTCAGCTTCTAGCGCCGAGGCCGCCGTCGATGGCGTAGACCGTCCCGGAGATGTAGCTGGCGCGCTCGGAGGCGAGAAAAGCCACCAGGTCGGCGACTTCCTCCGGCGCCGCCGGCCGGCCGAGCGGAAGGCTCGCGCCATACTCGGTCCAGCGCTCGGCATCCCCGTACTCGCGCTCGGCCCGCGTTCTCCAGAGCTGGACGATACGGTCCGTGCGGACCGGCCCCGGGTTGACCGCGACGACGCGAACGCCCTTGTCGATGCTGCGCGACCCGACGGCGCGGGTGAAGGCCATGAGCGACGCGTTTCCGGCACTGCCGGCGACGTAGCCGTAATCCGGCTTCTCGCCGGCGAGCCCGATCACGTTCACGATGACGCCGCGACCGCGCTTTTCCATGAGCGAGAGAAAGGCGCGCGTCATGTTGATGTAGCCGAAGACCTTGAGATCCCACGCCGCGCGCCAGCGGGCCTCGTCGACCGCGTCGACTGCGCCGCCGGGGATCGCGCCCGCGTTGTTGACGAGAATGTCGACGTCGCCGCATCGCTCGGCGAGGCGCGTCACGGATTCGCTCGAGGAGAGATCGAAGACGTGAGCCGTCGCGGGGACATTGTGGCGCTTGCGGATCGCGTCTACCGCCTCGGCCAGGCGATCGGCCGAGCGGGCGACGAGGTGCACGGCGCAGCCTTCAGCGGCGAGGGTTTCGGCGACCGCGCGTCCGATTCCCTTCGAGGCGCCGGTGACAAGCGCGGTCTTGCCGCGGAGCTGGAGATCCATGAATCAACGTTACCTCATTTGACGAGGCGGCGCGCGAAGAACTCGACCTGGACTTGCCAACTCGCACCCGCGTCGTCCGAGCGCTCGCCGATCCAATGGAACGATTTCGGCGTGATCTCGCGGAAGCTCCATCTGGTGAGCGCCCCGTCCGCCGCTTTCCCCTCCTGCACGATGTCCTTGCCGTGGGGGCGGCCGAGTTGGCGGAGATACGCCTGCTTCAATGGGTCGCTCCAGAGAATGTGCCAGGCATCGAGCCCAGGATCGTAGACCCGCAGCGTCGTGCCGTAGAAGTCGCCGAGTTGCGGATCCGCGGGACGCGTGCCGCGCTTCGGCACGATCCAGACGTCCTGGAGCGCTCGGCCTTCGAGCACCCAACCCGCGTGAATCTCTCCCGTCGTGCGGCGGGCGGAGCCGTCCGCGAGCGGGTAGACAGCGTCCATTTCCCAGTCGCCGACAAGGAACGCATAGAGGGCCATGCGGTCGGCCCGGTCGGGTGCGGGAGCATCGCTGTGAAGCGCGTCGATGAAGGAGGGGGATGGGGAGCTCACGTCTTCCTTCCTTGCTCGAAAAGACCTCCCTCCCCTTAACGCTGGCGCGCTCGCCTCCGCTTGGGAGAAATTGCTATCACTTGGCCGATGGGAGCTGCGTCGCATCTGCTCGCCTCCGGCCCGGGCTGGCGCGTCGTCGATCTTTCGTGCAGCGCCGGCCCGAAGGACCGCCCGTTCGAGGAGCGGCACGAGACGGTGTGCATCGCGGCGGTGACGGCCGGCACCTTCCAATACCGATCGAGCCGAGGTGCCGCCGTCTTCGTTCCCGGCGCGTTGCTCCTGGGCGAGTACGGGA
>JADGGZ010000214.1 GCA_019689675.1 Rhodospirillales bacterium
CGTTCAGAGGGCGAGGTCGAAAGCCGCCCTCGCGAAGCGGCCTTCCTCCGTCACTGCGCCGCGGCGGAGGGAAATCGGCCGCGCGAAGATGGGCCCGCCATGGACGATGGTGTGGAACTCGCCGTTCTCGCCGCAGGGATCGACGTCGGCGGGCAAGGACGCGAGGAACGCCGCGTCGTAGTCGCGCCCGGCCAAGCCGCCGTCGAGCCGGTCGGTGTCGACGCAGGCGACGACGGCGGCGATGCCGCAGGCGAGGATCTCGCGGGCGAGAAGATGCGTGTCCTCGCCCCAGAGCGGGAAGAGCGGCTCGATCCCCGTCCCGGCGAGGCGGCTTTCCCGATAGGCGCGGATCTCGGCGAGGAAGAGATCGCCGAAAGCGACATGCGTCACGCCGTCGCGGCGCAGCTGCGCGAGCGCGGCCGCCATGGCGGCGTCGTAGGCGTCGTTCGGGCAGGGATCGGGGATCGGCACGGCGAGGAGGGGAAGGCCGGCGGCGGCCGCCTGCGCCTCGAGAATCGCGCGCGGCGTGCCGTGCATCGCGACGCGGCCCGTCGCCTCGCTCGTCGTGACGAGGAGCGAGGCGATCTCGAACGCGCCGGAAGAGCGCAGGCGGTGGAGCGCGAGCGCGCTGTCCTTGCCGCTGCTCCAGGCGAGCGCCGTCTTCGGCCGGGTCGTCGCGCGCATGCCGGGAGCGCGGGCGCGGCTAGAGTGCGAAAATGCCGAGGAGCACCGCGACGAGGATCGCGACGCCCACGATCCACACCCAGGGGGGCAGGCTGCCGCGTGTTTCCGCGGGCGGCACGTGCGTCGGCGCGATCGGCGAGGGGCCTTCCCGCGGCGCGCGCGCCTCGCCGGGCACGTGCGGGATGTTGCCCTCGGCGACGACCGCGTCTGCGGCGGTCGCCTCGAGCCCCGGCTCGATGGGCGACGGGGCAGCGGGCGCTTCGGGCGGCGGCGCCGCCTGAGCCTCGCCCACGATCGAGGCGAAGCGGGTGAAGAACTCGTCCGCCATCTTGCGCGCGGTGCCGTCGATGAGCCGCGATCCGATCTGCGCGAGCTTGCCGCCGACCTGCGCATTGACCGTGTAGGCGAGAAGCGTCGCGTCGCCGTCCTCGCTGAGCCGTACCAAGGCGCCGCCCTTCGCGAAGCCCGCGGCGCCGCCCGTTCCCTCGCCGGTGATCCTGTACCCGTTCGGCGGATCGAGCTCGGAAAGCGTGACCTTGCCTTTGAACGCGGCCGAGACGGGGCCGACCTTGGCGCGCACCTTGGCCGCCCATTCGGTCGGCGTCGTGCGCTCGATCTCCTCGCAGCCCGGAATGCATTGCTGCAGGATCGCGGGGTCGTTGAGAGCTTCCCATACGCGATGACGCGGAGCCGGGATGCGGTGCTCGCCGGTCATGTCCATTTGGGCTTCTCCTTGTCGAGCGAGGCCCTTAGGATGCCCGCCAATCTCGCCAACGCAACAGGGGACGGAGACACGGAGGATGAGAAAACTCGTTTTCGGCGCCATCGCGGCGGTATTTGCCCTCGCGGGGGTCCCGAGCTACGCGCAGCAGCAGTACTCGATCGCGACCGGCGGAACGGGCGGCGTCTACTATCCGCTCGGCGGCGGCATGGCGAACGTGCTGACGCAGTCGCTGCCCGGCTTCGCCTTCACCGCCGAAGTGACGGGCGGCTCGGTCGACAATCTGAAGCTGATCGGCAGCGGCAAGCCTTATGTCAGCTTCACCATGGCCGACGCGGCGCTCAACGCGCTTCAGGGCGAGGACAAGTTCAAGGGCAACAAGATCCCGGTGATGACCCTCGCCGTGCTTTATCCCAACACGATGCATGTCGTCACGACGGAGGCGACCGGCATCACCAAGATGGCCGATCTCAAGGGCAAGCGCGTCTCGACCGGGTCGCCCGGCAGCGCGACCGAGGTGATGGCGTTCCGCGTCATCGAGGCCGCCGGGCTCGACCGCGACAAGGACATGCATCGCGAGCGCCTCGGCGTCGCCGAGAGCGTCAACGCGATCAAGGACGGGAAGATCCAGGCGTTCTTCTGGGTCGGCGGCATTCCGACCTCGGCGGTGACGGATCTCGGCGCGACGCCCGGCGTCAAGCTCAAGATCCTCGACATCGCCGATCTGACCGAGAAGATGAACCAGAAATACGGCCCGCTCTATGCCAAGGGGACGATCAAGGCCGGCTCCTATCCGGGCCTCGACAAGGACGTGCAGATCGTCGACGTCTGGAACCTGCTCGTCGCCCACAAGGACATGCCGGAGCAGGTGGCCTACGACATCGTGAAGACGATCTTCGAGAAGAAGCCGCAGCTCGTCACGGTCCACAAGGCCGCCGAGGACATCAATCTCGAGTACCAGACCAAGGACCGCACGCCGCTGCCCTGGCATCCCGGCGCTGCGAAGTACCTGAAAGAGAAGGGCGTCACGGTCAACTGAGGGGCGCTGCCGAGGGAAAGGCCCCGGCCGGAAGCCGGGGCCTTTCTTCGCCGAAGGGGGA
This sequence comes from Rhodospirillales bacterium, assembly GCA_019689675.1. Lineage (GTDB taxonomy): Bacteria > Pseudomonadota > Alphaproteobacteria > ATCC43930 > CGMCC-115725 > JADGGZ01. The sequence goes on from JADGGZ010000214.1 coordinate 2,506, forward strand.
GAAGTTCACGTGTCGGAAACGCGCCAGCAAGGGGCGCCGGACGAGGCGCGCATCAGCGAAGCCTCTCTGAAGCAAGCGGAAGCCTACGTCGAAGCGGAGGAGGGCGCGGCGAACCGGCTCTCCGGGGTCGTCGGCCACGTCGTCACCGCGATCGCGGTCGCGATGTCGATCTACCATCTCTGGGCCGCCTACGACATCGTTTCGGCGCTTGTGCTGCGCCCGGTTCATGTCGGGTTCGTGCTCGTCCTCTGCTATCTGCTCTATCCGCTGCTGCCGCGCTTCCGCGACCGGCTGCGCTGGTGGGACGTGCTCTGCGCCGCCGCCAGCGCCGCCTGCATCGGCTACGTGCTCGCAGGCGGGGAGTATTTCGGCGACAACGCGACGACGCCGTCCGACACCGAGGTCTTCGTCGGCGTCGTCTTCATCGTCCTCCTTCTCGAGGCGACGCGGCGCGCAACGGGCCTCATCATGCCCGTCGTCGCCATCATCTTCATCCTTTACGCGCTGGGCGGCGCCTATCTGCCGGCGCCCTGGACGCACCGCGGCTACGAGATCGACCGCCTCGTCGGCTCCCTCTACATGACGCTCGAAGGGATCTTCGGCGTCGCCGTCGACGTCTCTTCGAGCCTCATCATCCTCTTCACGATTTTCGGCGCCTTCCTGCAGCATTCCGGCGCCGGCAAGTTCTTCATCGACTTTTCGCTCGCCGCGATGGGCGGCAAGCGCAACGCCGCGGGCCGCGCCGTCGTCGTCTCGTCCTTCCTCCTCGGCGGGCCGTCCGGGTCGGGCGTCGCCACGACGGTGATGATCGGGTCGGTCGCCTATCCGATGCTGGCGAAGGCCGGCTTCGGCAAGGACGCCGCGGGCGGGCTCCTCGCCGCGGGCGGGCTCGGCGCCATCATCTCGCCGCCGGTGCTCGGCGCCGCCGCCTTCCTCATCGCCGAGTTTCTCCGGATCTCCTATCTCGACGTGATCTGGATGGCGGTCATCCCGACCTGCCTCTACTACTTCTCGCTCTTCCTCATGGTCGAACTCGACGCGCGGCGGTTCCATGCGCGCGAGGTCACCTTCGATCTGCCGGAGGGCGGGCTCTGGGGCCTCACGCGGCGCTACGGCTTCCACTTCGTCAGCCTCGTCTCGATCGTCGGCTTCATGCTGCTCGGCTTCTCGCCGGTGAACGCGGTGTTCTGGGCGACGATCGTCACCTTCGGGCTGAGCTTCCTTCGCCGCGAATGCGCGCTCTTCCCGAAGAAGCTGATCCGGGCGCTCGCGGACGGGTCGATCGGCGCGCTCAACGCCGCCGTCACCTGCGCCGCGGCCGGGATCATCGTCGGCGTCGTGACGCTGACCGGGCTCGGCCTCAAGTTCAGCTCGATCGTCATCGCCTACGCCGGCGGAAGCCTTCTTCTCACGGCGATCTACACCTCGCTCATCGTGTGGATCGTCGGCCTCGCGGTGCCGGTCACGGCGAGCTACATCATCTGCGCCGTGATCGCCGCTCCGGCGCTCATACAGCTCGGCGTGCCGGACTTCGCCGCGCACATGTTCATCTTCTATTACGCGGTGCTCTCGGAGGTCTCGCCGCCGACGGCGCTCTCCTGCTTCGCGGCGGCCGCGATCACCGGCGGCGATCCCTACAAGACGACGCTGCAGTCCTGGAAGTACACGATGCCGGCGTTCCTCGTGCCGTTCGTGTTCGTGCTCGCGCCGGACGGCATCGGGCTGCTGCTCAAGATCCCGCCGGACGGCTCGTGGGTGGACCTGGTGTTCGTGACCCTGCGCACCCTCGTCGGGATCGCGGCGCTCGCCGCGACGACCCAGAACTGGATGTGGGCGAGGACCACCGCGATCGAGCGGACGATGCTGCTCGTCTCGGGGGTGCTGCTCGTCTTCCCGGGTCTCCTCGAGGCGATCCTCGAGTCGATCACGGGGCTCCAAGTCGAGCACACTGCGGCGGCGGGAATCGCGATCGCGGCCGTCGCTGTCGCGCTGCACCGCTTCCGGCTCGCACGGGCATGAGCGCGGCGGCGAGACGAAACGTGGGGGGACATGAAGGAGAATCGAAAGAGCGCCTTTCCCGGCGCCGCCTGGATTTTCGGGGCCTCGGACCGCTGATGCCGCGGATGCGTGTCGGAGCGGCGGCGCTCGCGGGTTTCCTGTTGCTGCCCTTCGGCGCCGAGGCGGCCGCCGAGGGTGCGCCGCATCTCGACGGCGCCTCGCTCGGCGTCCTCTGGGTTCTGCCCTTCGTCGGCATTCTTCTCTCGATCGCGCTCATGCCGATCCTGGTGCCGCGCTTCTGGCACCATCACTTCGGCAAGGTCTCGGCCTTCTGGGGCCTCGCCTTCGTCGTGCCCTTCGCCGTCCTCTGCGGCTGGGAGCTGGCGCTCTTCGAGATCCTGCACACGTTCTTTCTCGAATACCTGCCGTTCATCATCCTGCTGACCGCGCTCTACACCGTGGCGGGCGGCGTGCGCATCACCGGGACGCTGCGCGGGACGCCGGGCACGAACACGGTGCTGCTCGCGATCGGCACCGGGATCGCGAGCCTCATGGGGACGACCGGCGCGGCGATGCTGCTGATCCGCCCGCTCATCCGCGCCAACCGCGACCGGCGCCACAAGGCGCACATCTTCGTCTTCTTCATCTTTCTCGTCGCGAACATCGGCGGCTGTCTGACGCCGCTCGGCGATCCGCCGCTCTTCCTCGGCTTCCTCAAGGGCGTGCCGTTCTTCTGGCCGACGGTTCACCTCGCATTGCCGATGCTCCTCTGCTCGGGCATCCTGCTGGCGCTCTTCTACGCCGTGGATTCCTATTTCTATCGCAGCGCCGGGGGCGTCGATCGCGACCCGGTCGGGGAGATCGAGAAGCTCGGCATCGACGGCAAGATCAACCTCCTCTTCCTCGCCGGGATCGTCGGCACGGTCCTGTTCACCGGCATCTGGCAGCCCGGCACCGGGATCACCGTCTATCACGTCACCATCGAATGGCAGCAGATCGTCGGCAATCTGCTGCTCATCCTCATCACGGCCCTGTCGCTGCGCTTCACGGCGAAGGAGAACCGGGAGGCGAACGAGTTCACCTGGGCAGCGATGCTCGAGGTCGGCAAGCTCTTCGCGGCGATCTTCGCGACCATCATCCCCGCGATTGCGATTCTGCGCGCCGGCGAGAACGGGGCGCTCGGCGCGGTGGTGGCGCTCGTCAACCAGGGCGGAAGGCCGGTGGACCCGATGTATTTCTGGCTGACCGGCGCTCTCTCGAGCTTTCTCGACAACGCGCCCACCTATCTCGTCTTCTTCAACACGGCGGGCGGCGACGCCGCGGTGCTGACCACCGAGCTCGCCACGACGCTGGCGGCGATCTCGGCCGGCGCCGTCTTCATGGGCGCCAACACCTATATCGGCAACGCGCCCAATTTCATGGTGAAGGCGATCTGCGAGGAGCGCGGGATCAAGATGCCGAGCTTCTTCGGCTACATGCTCTGGTCCGGCGGAATCCTGATCCCGCTCTTCGTGCTGGTGACGCTGGTCTTCTTCGTCTGATCAGTGCGCGAACAGGGTCGGCACGCGCATGCGCGTCACGATATGGCGCGTCGCCCCGCCGAGGATCATCTCGCGGAAACGCGAGCGGCTGTAGGAGCCCATGACGACGAGATCCGCTTCGATCTCGTCCGCGACGGCGAGGATCACCTCGCCGGCGTCGCGCTCGTCGCCGTAATCCCGCCTCTCGATGGCACGGACGTCGTGGAGCCCCAGATAGCGCACGACGTCGTCCGCCTGTCCCGCCTCGCTGCCGACCGTCAGCACCGTCGCCTTGTCGGCGCGGCGCAGCATCGGCAGCGCGCCGCGCAGCGCGCGCGCGGCCGGCAGGCCGGCCTTCCAGGCGACCAGGA
>JADGGZ010000215.1 GCA_019689675.1 Rhodospirillales bacterium
CCTGTGGCAGTTTCCGGCGAATTTCGGCTTCGACGCCGAACGCATCGCCGCCTTTTTCCGGATCGTGCCGAGGAGCCATCGCGAGGCGGCCGCGCTCGCGCGGAAGCACGACCGGCGGGTCAAGGACCCGTGCGTCGCCGCCGAAGGCGACTGGCCGATCCGGCACGCGATGGAGGTTCGCCACCGCTCGTTCGAGACCGAGGCGTATCTCGACCTTCTCCGCGCGCACCGCGTCGCCAACGTCGTCGCCGACGCGCCCGACTGGCCGCGGATCGAGGCCAAGACCACCGATTTCGCCTATATCCGCCTGCACGGCGCGGAGGAACGATACGCGTCCGGCTACGACAAGGACGCGCTCGCGCGCTGGGCGCGGCTCGTACGGAAATGGGCGAAAGGCGGCGACGACGTCTTCGTCTTCTTCGACAACGACGCCAAGGTCCGGGCACCGTTCGACGCGATCGACCTCATGAAGATGCTGAAGCTGCGGACGTGAGGCGCCCCGCGGCCGGCGCCCCGCTGAACCTCCATCGGCGGCGTCCGGCTCGCCCGCTCCGCGCACGTTGCGCCGAAAGTTCGGCCTCCCTATGTTCGCGGCGCCCATGACCCCGCTCGACCGCATCCGGAACTTCGCGATCATCGCCCATATCGACCACGGCAAGTCGACGCTGGCCGATCGCCTCATCCAGGCTTGCGGGGGGCTGTCGGACCGCGAGATGAAGGAGCAGGTGCTCGACTCCATGGAGATCGAGCGCGAGCGCGGCATCACCATCAAGGCGCAGACGGTCCGCCTCAACTACAAGGCGAAGGACGGCGAGACCTACGTCCTCAACCTCATGGACACGCCCGGCCATGTCGATTTCGCCTACGAGGTCTCGCGCTCGCTCGCGGCCTGCGAGGGCTCGCTTCTCGTCGTCGACGCCAGCCAGGGTGTCGAGGCGCAGACCCTCGCCAACGTCTACCAGGCGATCGAGGCCAACCACGAGATCGTCCCGGTCCTCAACAAGATCGACCTGCCGGCGGCCGAGCCCGAGCGGGTGAAGCAGCAGATCGAGGACGTGATCGGCCTCGACGCCTCGACCGCCATCGAGATCTCGGCCAAGACCGGGCTCAACATCGAGGGCGTGCTCGAGGCGCTGGTCCAGCGCCTGCCGCCGCCCAGCGGGGATTCCGAGGCGCCATTGAAGGCGCTTCTCGTCGACAGCTGGTACGACCAGTATCTCGGCGTCGTCATTCTGGTGCGCGTCAAGGACGGCGTCCTCCGCGTGGGCCAGAAGATCCGCCTCATGTCGACCGGGGCCACCCACACGATCGAGCGGGTCGGCGTCTTCACGCCGAAAGGCGTCGCGGTCGACGAGCTGGGACCCGGCGAGGTCGGCTTCATCACCGCCGGCATCAAGACCGTCGCGGACTGCAAGGTCGGCGACACGATCACCGAGGAGCGGCGTCCCGCGGCGGAGCCGCTTCCCGGCTTCAAGCCGGTGCAGCCGGTCGTGTTCTGCGGCCTATTCCCGGTCGACGCGGCCGATTACGAGCGCCTGCGCGACAGTCTTGCGAAGCTCCGGCTCAACGACGCGTCTTTCGAGTACGAGCCGGAAACCTCGGCCGCGCTCGGCTTCGGCTTCCGCTGCGGTTTTCTCGGGCTCCTCCATCTCGAGATCATCCAGGAGCGCCTCGAGCGCGAGTTCGATCTCGATCTCATCACGACCGCGCCCTCGGTCGTCTACCACGTCTACAAGACGGACGGGACGATGGTGGCGATCCACAACCCGGTCGACATGCCGGACCCGGTCAAGATCGACCGCATCGAGGAGCCGTGGATCAGCGCCACGATCTTCGTGCCGGACGAGTATCTCGGCGGCATTCTCGCGCTTTGCGAAGAACGGCGAGGGATTCAGCGCGATCTCACCTACGCCGGCAACCGCGCGATGGTGGTCTACCGACTGCCGCTCAACGAGGTCGTGTTCGACTTCTACGACCGCCTCAAGTCGATCAGCCGCGGCTACGCGTCGTTCGACTATCATCTCGACGGGTATCAGGAGGGCGATCTCGTCCTCATGAACATCCTCGTCAACTCCGAGCCGGTGGACGCGCTCGCGATCATCGTGCACCGGTCGAAGGCGGAGCAGAGGGGCAGGGCGCTTTGCGAGCGCCTCAAGGACCTCATCCCGCGCCAGCTCTTCCAGATCGCGATCCAGGCCGCGATCGGCGGGCGCATCATCGCGCGCGAGACGGTGAAGGCGCTCCGCAAGGACGTGCTGGCGAAGTGCTACGGCGGCGACGTCACGCGCAAGCGCAAGCTCCTCGAGAAGCAGAAGGAGGGCAAGAAGCGCATGCGCCAGTTCGGCAAGGTGGAGATCCCTCAGAGTGCGTTCCTGGCGGCGTTGAAGATGGGGAATCAGTAGCTGTTAGCTGTTAGCCTTTAGCCGTTAGCTTTTGGCCGGGCGTGTGCAGCCACTAAGACGAGCTAAGAGCTAACAGCCAAGAGCTAATAGCTAAGAGCTGCCAGCTACCAGCCACGCCGCCGGCTGCGGCGGCCGCGCCTGCGGAACAGCCAGACGAGGGCGATGCCGAGGATGAGGAAGAACGGGCTCGCCCAGAGGAAGAGGACGCTGGTGATGACGGGGTCCCAGAGCGCCGGGTGGATGTAGCGCTGGATCACCGCCTGGGCGAGGTTGAGCGAGCCGGGCGACAGGTCGAACCAGAGCTGCCCCAGCACGATGGGCGCGAAGATCCCGGTATCGAGCCAGCCCAGGATGTCGCGGCCGAGCACCACGAGCCCCGCCAGGAAGACAGCCCAGCCGACCACTCGTCCGACGATCATGCCCGGCTTCCCCCCGGAACGTTCGAAGCGCGCGCACCTTAGCAGCATAGAGGTGTGGCGCAACCAAGTTGACCCGAGCGCGACCGCGCGGGGGAGAGCTATCGTCGGTAAACTCAATCAGATCAAGCAGTTACATTTTTGTCTTTGGATTACAGTTTAAGTCAACACGACAACCGTCGGGGTAGAAAGGAGAATCGAGTGATAACCACCGTTTCGATTGCGTTCCGCCGGTCCGGAACGGCTACGAAGACGCGGTAGCCGCACTGTCGCACGGCCGGGAGTCAGGCTGCCGCCGCGCCGCGCCGCATGTCCCGCGCGAGCTGCTTGGCGTAGGTGCGGAAATCGACCTCGAGCGTGTAGCGCGCGGAGTTGACGTAGCGGCGGGCGACTCCGCGGTGGTGCGCCGCGATCTCGGCCTCCATCGTGGCGCGGTCGGGAAGCCGCATCGCGCCCGAGAGGGCGGCGGCGAGCCAGCGCGCCTGGATCTCGGCGAGCGGGATCGTGGGGCCGATCGGCTGCACCAGCCCGATGAAGAAGAGCCCGGGCCGGTCGGGCGGCACGATGCGCCGATAGAGCGCGACCGGCTCGTTGTCGCGGACCTCGAAGACCGCGGGATCGAGAAAAGGAAAGCTCGTCTTGTAGCCGGTCGCGTAGACGATCGCGTCGAAGCGCGCCCGCGTGCCGTCCTCGAAGGCGACCTCGCTGCCCTCGAGCGCGGCGACGTTCGGCTTCATCCTGATCCAGCCATGGCCGACATAGGGAAGCAGCTCCTGGCTGATGGTGGCGTGCTCGCGCCAGATCGGGTGCGCCGGCTTGCGGACGCCGTAACGCTCCTGGTCGCCGACGGCGAGGAACATGAGCCAGCGGATGATCGAGCGCGTGACCGGCGTCGGCAGCCGGAGCTTGCGCGAGAAGAACACGCCCCAGCGGTCCGTCGGCACGCCCATGATGTATTTCGGCATGATCCAGGCGCTGCGCCGGGTCGAGACCGTGACGCTGCGCGCGCGCCGGCAGAGATCGACCGCGATGTCGACGGCCGAGTTGCCGATGCCGACGACGAGCACGTCCTTGTCCTCGAAGGGCGCGGCTGTGCGGTAGTCGTGCGAATGCATCGCGAGCCCATCGAAGGACCCCGGAAAGTCCGGCATTCGCGGATCCCAGAGGTGCCCGTTGGCGACGATGACGGCGCGGTAGCGCCGCGTCTCGCCGCTGTCGAGGGTGACGCGCCAACCGCCGTCCGCCTCCGGCGCGACCGAGGCAACGGCGGTCCGGAAGGTCACGTCGCGGCGCACGCCGAAGTGATCGGCGTAGGCCTCGAGATACTCGAGCACTTGCCGGTGCGAGAGGAAGTCCGGCATGTGCGCGGGGATCGGGAAGTCCGGGTAGGCGAGGCTCTTGCGGCTCGTGTCGATGTGGAGGCTGCGATAGGCGGAGGAGAGGCCGTTGTCGTTCTTGTACCGCCACATGCCTCCGATGTCGGAGCCCTTCTCGAAGCAGTCATAGGCGAGGCCGCGCTGCTTCAGCGACTTCGCCGCCACGATGCCGGAGCAGCCGGCGCCGATGATGCAGATCTTCTCTCCGCTCATGGCTTGGCGCGCGCCGCCTCCTCCGCGAGGAAGCCCTCGATGATGTCGTGGAGCGAGGCATCGGCGCCGATCCCGTTTTTTGCGGCGAGATCGGAGACGAAGATTTTGGGCCAGGTGTCGACGATCGTCTGAAGCGCGGGATCGGGCGCCCAGCGGACTTGCCCGACCTTGCGCGTCGCGCGGTAGGCGTCGAGCGCCCGCACCATCTCGCCGATCGAGACGGTGAGCGAGGGAAGGTTCATCGCCCGAGTCGGCCCGAAGGCGCCGGCCGGCAGGTCGTGAACGGCGAGGAGCGCCCGCGCGACGCTCGCGACGGAGGCGAGCGGGACGCGAGTCTCGGGAGAGAGCGGCACCACCACGTCCTTGCCGCGAAGCGGCTCGCGCAAGATGCCGGCGACGCGCTCGGAGATCGAGCCGCTCGGCTCCGGACGGATCACGACGATGGGAAGGCGCAGCGCCCGCCCGTCGAGCAAGCCGTGCCGCGCGTAGTCGGTGATGAGAAGCTCGGCGATCGCCTTGTGGGTGCCGTAGGAAGTCTGCGGCTTCTGCGCTACGTCGTCGTCCACGACCTCGGGCAGCGACCCGCCGAAGGTCGCGATCGAGCTCGGGAAGACGAACTTCGTTTTCGGCCCCAGGGCGCGGCACTCGTCGAGAAACTCGAAGAAGGCGAGGAGATTGACCGCCATCGCCGCCGCGACATCGCGCTCGGCCTCGCTCGTCAGCATCGCGGCCAGATGGAAGACGCTGTCGATTCCGCCCGCGAGGAGGGAGCGCCGGAACGCGGCATCCCGGAAGTCGCCCGTTACGACCCGCGCCCGCGGCGCCGCGACCGGCGCGGGGACGACGTCGGCGAGAACGAGCTCCTCGAGGTCGTCGCGGGCGAGGAGGGCGTCGGCGAGACGGGTTCCGATGAAACCGGCAGCGCCGGTGACGAGGACGCGCATGGGAGAACTTTCCATGTCCGCGGCGGTTGCGACAAGGCTCCTTGCCGGAGCGGCGCCGGCGACTCGAGGGTGCCGGAGTGTCGCCTTTCCCTAGGAGAACGCGCCGCGCCGTTTCGCTTGTGCCGTTTCGCGGGGCGCCGCGTTCATCTTGTGTGCATTGCAATATCGTCACTTGAAAACCGCGCGGAAATCAGAACGCTTCGTGCCCGCACGGCGCAGGTTGCGATGCAAGAGAGATGAAGAGGGGGTAATCAGGTCGAGCCATGCGGGGCACGTTCAGGGGCAACATCGTCGTCTCCAATCTTCCCGAGGAATTCGGCGACGGCGATCTCGCGGAGCTCTTCGATCCGTTCGGGCTCGTGCTCGGCGCGCGCATCGACCGCGAGCATCCCGACCCGGTTCAGGCGCGGCGCGGCGTCGTCGCTCTCGCCCCGGCCGACCGGGTGGAGGAGGCCGTCCGTGCGCTGAACGGCCAGACGATCAATTCGTGCAAGATCAAGGTCCGGAAGCTGCCCGACCCGCCGAAGCCGGCGCCGAAAGCCGCGAAGGCGCCCCGGAAGCCCGCCTCTCCTCCCGCACCGCCTCCGGAGCCCGCCTTCGCGCCGCGAGAGGCGAGGACGCGCCCCGAAACCCCGGTGGTCGTGGTGCGCCGTCGGCTCGCGCCGCGACGGATCGCCGTGCCGCGCCCCGACGCCTCGCGCCAGGAATCGTGAGAAGCCGGCCCTAGTCGTCGAGCCAGGTCACCGCTTCGTCGAGCGAGGCGCGGCTCGTGCGGTAGCTGTTGGCCGGGTGAGACTTGTCCTCGTACCCGAACGAGATCCCGCACACGACGAGGCGGTCGGGCCCAAGCCCGAAATGCGCGCGGACGAAGTCGGAATAGGCCGCGAGCGCCGCCTGCGGGATGGCCGCGACGCCGAGACTCTCCGCCGCGAGCAGGAAATTCGCGACCCAGGCGCCGCAATCGACCGCTCCGTAGACGCCGAGCGCCTCGTCGCTCGTGACGATCGCGACATGCGGAGCGCCGAAGAG
>JADGGZ010000216.1 GCA_019689675.1 Rhodospirillales bacterium
ACCAAGTTACTTTTCGAAATCATGGTGCGCGCTTATATGGAGCTTGAGTGGCGAATGTAAAGTAGGTACCTTTTGGTAACCGAGTAACGAGACGCGAATGGCCGTACGGGAGAAGGCGCCGGTCTGTCCGATGGATTCGGTCCTGAGGCTGCTGATGGGGCCGTGGACCGCGTACGTCATCTGGAACCTTCGTTCCAAGGGACCCATGCGCTTCGGCGAGCTGAAACGCGCGGTCGCGGGCATCTCGGCCAAGGTTCTGACGGAGCGACTGCGCCATCTCGAGGAAAGAGGGCTCGTCGCGCGGCACTACGAGCCGACGATCCCGCCACAGGTGACCTACAGCCTCACCAAGCGCGGCCGCGAGCTCGAGGAGGTGCTCGACGGCCTCAACAAGGTCGCATGCCGCTGGGCGCGCGAAGACGGCAAGAAGCGCGTGGCGTGAGACGCCCAGGCGACGCGGCTCGGGTGCGCTTGCCAAACCTGGTGCGCGGCGGATAGGAGCAGGGATGCGCTCTGCGATGCCTTCGACCGCCGATCGGGATGTGCTGCGCGGCGATTTGCTCCTCGGACCCGACGATCCGCCGCCCTACGAGCTCGTCAACGAAGCCGGCGCGGCGCCGGTCCTTCTCGTCTGCGATCACGCGAGCCGGGCGGTTCCGGCGGCGCTCGACCGGCTCGGGCTCGACGACGCGCTCTTGATGCGGCACATCGGATGGGACATCGGCGCCGCCGAGGTGACGCGCAGCCTCGCCGCCCGGCTCGATGCGCCGGCGGTGCTCGCCGGTTACTCGCGGCTGGTCGTCGACTGCAACCGTGATCTCGACGATCCCTCCGCCATGCCTGCGGAAAGCGACGGCGTCGTCGTGCCGGGAAACGCGGCGCTCTCGCCCGAGGCGCGGCGCCGGCGCGCCGACGCGATTTACTGGCCCTATCACCGGGCGATCGCCGAGCGGCTCGGGCGCCTGGCGTTGGAAGGGCGCGCGCCGGCCATGCTCTCGATTCACAGCTTCACCCCCGTGATGAAAGGGTTCGTGCGGCCATGGCATGTCGGCGTCCTCTGGGACGCGGACCCGCGCATCCCCGTGCCGCTCCTCGAGCGTCTGCGCGCGAACGCCGAGCTCGTCGTCGGCGACAACGAGCCCTACTCGGCGAAGGAGCCGGCCGGCTACACCGTCCGCGCGCACGCGGTTTCGGCCGGCCTGCCGCACGTCGCGATCGAGATCCGTCAGGATCTCATCGACACCGCGAGCGGCGCGCGGCACTGGGCCGAGGTCCTCGCCAGGGCGCTCGAGCCGATTCTCGCCGCACCCGAGCTCTACACGGTGCAGCGTTTCTGATCATGCCGCGACGCTCCCCCCAGCCGTATCCCGCAATCCCCTGCGACGGACCCCGCGGCGACGTGGGAGCCCGAAGCTGATGCTCGCCGAGCCCTCGTTCACGATCGGGCTCGAGGAGGAATACCTCCTCGTCGACAAGGAGACACGCGACCTCGTCGAGGATCCGCCGCCCGAGCTCCTCGGCGAATGCGAGAAACGCCTGCCGGGTCAGGTCAGTCCCGAGTTCCTGCGCTCGCAGGTCGAGGTCGCGACGACGGTGTGCAGCAGCCTCGGCGAGGCGCGCGCGCAGCTCGCGCTCCTGCGCAAGACGGTCGCCGAGATCGCCGGGAACTACGGCATGGCGCCGATCGCCGCCTCGACTCATCCCTTCGCCACCTGGGATGCCCAGAAGGCGACGGCGCGCGAGCGCTACATGACGCTGCAGCGCGACCTCCAGGGCGTCGGGCGCCGGCTCGTCATCTGCGGCCTCCACGCGCATGTCGGGATCGACGACGACGAGCTCCGCATCGACCTGATGAACCAGGTCTCCTACTTCCTGCCGCACCTCCTCGCGCTATCGACCTCCTCGCCGTTCTGGCGCGGCGAAGACACGGGGCTCGCCTCGTTCCGCGTCTCGGTCTTCGACGGGCTGCCGCGCACGGGCCTGCCGGAGCGTTTCGAGAGCTGGAGCGAGTACCGCCGCCACGTCGGCATCCTTGTTCAGGCAGGGCTCATCGAAGACGCCTCGAAGCTGTGGTGGGACGTTCGCCCTTCCGAGCGCTTTCCGACGCTCGAGATGCGGATCAGCGATATCTGCACTCGCCTCGAGGACGGGATCGCGGTCGCGGCAATCTATCGCTGCCTCTTGCGGATGCTCTGGCGCCTCAAGCGCAACAATCAGCGCTGGCGCATCTACGCGCGCATGCTCGTCAACGAGAACCGCTGGCGCGCCGAGCGCTACGGCATCGACGAGCCGCTCGTCGACTACGGCAAGCGGGAGCTCGTCCCTTATGCCGAGCTGCTCGAGGAAATCATCGCGCTCGTCGCCGAGGACGCGGCGCATTTCGGGTGCAGGGCGGAAGTGGCGCATGCGCGCCGGATCGTCGAACGCGGCACCAGCGCGCACGCGCAGCGCCGGGTGTACAGCGAGGCCCTGGCGGCGGGCGCCGACAAGAAGGAGGCGCTGCGCCAGGTGGTCGACTGGCTCGTCGCCGAAACCGTGAAAGGGATCTGACGCTCGGCGCTCGACCGAGCGCGGGGAGAGGGCAGAAGCGGGCGAACGGCGTGCGGCGCTCCGGCCGCACGCCGTTCCTCGCCTCTTAGCCCCGAGCGCTGCGGCGGTGCGTGCGCACCACCTTGCGAACGACGCGACGCGCCACCGGGTGCCGGCGCGAGACGCGCCGGGAAGCGGCCGTCCGGCGGGTGGCCTTGCGGACCGGCTTTCTCGTCGCAGTGGCCTTGCGGGCCGCCGGCTTCCTCACCGAGGTCTTGCGCATCGCGACCTTCTTGACGCCGCGCTTCACCGCCTTCTTCGCCGGCTTGCGCATGACCTTCTTCATCGCCTTCTTCGCGACGGTCTTCTTCACCTTCTTCGCCACCGACTTCTTCGCCTTCGCGCGCATCGTCTTCGCCTTCTTGGTGGACTTCTTCGCCTTCTTCGGCTTGCTCGGAACGAGGGTCAGAACCGGACCCTTCTTCACAATGGTCAGTCCGGGAGGCATCGCCTGCCGGAGAACCGCAAGAGATGCAGCCATCGAGTGGGCTCCTGCTACAGTTTCCCGGCAATCGCGCCGGTGGCGCCATCGTTTCGTTCAGACGTTAATTTCCCCTTTGAAAAGAATTACCATGCCGTTAACTGAGCTGATCCCGCTCTATTGGCGTTATCCACGGATTTCTTCTTCGGATAGCCCATTTGGTAGTATCACGGCCCATTCCGCGCAAATTGCAGTGGCGGTCGCGAATGCCTAGAACAGAGGCGGGATATTGATGGGGATGACGATGGACGAAAAAATTCGCACCGAGCTCGAGGCCGCGGCTTTCCGGCGGCTCGTGCAGCATCTGCGGGAGCGGACCGATGTGCAGAACATCGACCTCATGAACCTCGCCGGGTTCTGCCGGAACTGCCTCTCGAAGTGGTACCTCGCGGCGGCGCAGGAGCGCGGCGTCGCGATGACCGATCCCGAGGCGCGCGAGACCATCTACGGGATGCCGTACGAAGAATGGAAGAAGCGGTATCAGAAGGAGGCCACGCCCGAGCAGAAGAAGGCGTTCGCCGAGTCGCACAAGCACTGACGCAAAAAGCGCACCGACTCCAAGGATCCAGAGGGAGAAAACCGATCAGGCCGGGACGCGTCGCGTCCGCCGGCGCGGCGCTTCGGGCGCTCGTCTCCGCGGAGAGCGCCTATGACGGCCTCGTCGAGAAGAAGACCTTCGTCATGAAGGGACCGTACACGCCGCTCGGCGGCAAGGAGATCCGTGAGGTCAGATCGGCTAGACGATCGGAAAGCTCGATCCGGCGGGAACCAACGCGATCCTCATCCCGCATTTGGCTCGCGATTACCTGAAATCCAAGGGCAACCGGTCACGTACCAAGAGCTCGAGGGGCCGCTCGGGCACCTCGACGGCATCGTCAACATCGCTCGGGCCTCCGCGACCATCGCGAAGTTCCTGACCGAATAGGCGGTGGGCGAGCCCTCCCCCGCGGAGGCAGGGGAGGGACGAACCTCAGAACGTGCGGCTATCGCCCGGCTGCAGCGCGAGGACCTCGACCTTCGTCTCGCCGAGCGCCGCCTTGAACTCCTCGGGCGTCCCCTTGAGCTGCGGAATCGTCCCGTAGTGGATCGGCAAGACGTATTTCGGCTTCAGCCACTCGCGCGTGGCGTAGGCGGCATCCTTCGGGTCCATGACGAAGTGCCCGCCGATCGGCATCAGCACGAGATCGGGCTTGTAGTACTCGCCGATCAGCTTCATGTCGCCGAAGAGGCCGGTATCGCCCATGTGGTAGATCTTGAACCCGTTCTCGAGCTCGATGATGAAGCCGACGGGCTCGCCGCCCAGGACGGTCCTCATCTTGCCGGTGGCCGGGTCCTTGTGGGCGTACTCCGAGCTGTGCTCGGCCCGGACCATGGTGATCTTGATGCCCGGCCCGAGCGGCGTGACCGTGCCGCTCTTGTTCATGCGCGGCGCGAGCTCCTGCGGCAGAAGTCCCAGCTCCGCGAAGCTCTGGTTGAGCCCTGCCGGCGCGAAGACCGGCGCGTTGTTGGCCTTTGCGAGCTCGAAGACGTCGCCCACATGGTCGCCGTGGCCGTGCGTGACGAGCAGGAGGTCAACATGGCCGAGCTTGCCGAGATCCTTCCACTCGGCCGGCGTCTTGGGGTTCGTCTTGAGCCACGGATCGATCACGATCACCTTGCCGCCCGGAGTCGTGATGCGGGTCGCCGACTGACCGAGCCAGAGCACTTCGACCTTGCCGCCTTGCGCAAAAGCATTGCCCGCTGCAACGAGGAGCGCCGCTGCGGCGAGCGCCCAAAGCCGAATCGAACGCATGGGTTCCTCTCCCTGACGTGCCGTGTTTCGTGCCGGCGCGGAGCCTAGCGAGCCCCGCGCACGCGGCAACTTCACGAATTCGTGTGCAGGAAAGGGCCGATGGCTCTTGCCGGCGCACTCCTCGTCGACTGGGTAGGCGACGACCTGGCGGGTCGAGGTCGACCGATCCCCGTTTCCGACGTCAGCCCGCGCGCACCGCGTCCGCCCTCGGCTTCACCGCGACCGGCGCCATGACGACGAGGAACGAGGCGAAGGCGATCGTCCAGGCGACCGAGGAGACCACGAGCGAGTGCTGGAAATGCGCCGGCACCGCGAGCGGCGCCAGGGTGCGCGCCCAGGCGGCGACGTTGATCGCGATGAAGGAGGTCGTGAGCCACGGGCCCGCGACGATGCGCCGGCCGCTGTGCCCCAGACCCGAGCGCGCCATCATGCCGAGGGTCAGGCCGCCGATCGCGCCGACCGTGAGCGCGTGGTCGGGGATCGAGGGAACCATCTCGACGCCGAGCGCAAGCGCCCCGCGCAGAAGGAAGGCGAGGGCGAGCCAGAAATGGCCGAGATGGAGCACCCAGAGCATCGGGTTCGCGAAAGCCGCGCGCCAGCCCCACGGCGCCATCCGGGCGAGCAGAAGGAGGCCGGCAGCGAGGCCGAGGAGTCCGGCCGGGAATCCCTCCGGGCGGATACAGCTCGCAACGATGCTCAGCACGACCGCGGCGAGCGCCGCCCGGTCGAGCAGATCGAAGCGCTTGGCACCGGCATGAGGGAGCGCGTTCCCGGTGAAGAACGGCACGACGCGCGCCGTCATGATGACGAGCACCACGGCGAAGAAGCCGAGCGCGATCTGCGAGGGCAGGCCGCCGGTGGCGATCACCCCTGCGGCCTCGAGATGCATCGCGAGATTGATCGCGGCGAGCGCGAACATGCCGATGGGAAAGCCGATGTTGCGCCAGTTGCGCCGCTTCCAGAGCGGGATCAGCACGCCGAGCGCGGCGAGCGGCAGGAAGGCGACGTCGACCGCGGCGACGAGGGGCGCCGGGAGCGCCGATCCAGCCAGCATCGCGATGCGGCCGAGGAGCCAGAGCGCGGCGAGACCGGCGAGCGCGATGCCGCGCGGCGTCGGAATGCCGGTCCAGTTCGGGACCGCGGTGTAGAGGAAGCCGACGAGAACCGCGACCGCGTAGCCGAAGATCATCTCGTGCGCGTGCCAGTCGACCCCGGCGAAAGCGGTGTGCTGCGGCAGCACGCCGAGATAGATTGCGACCCAGCACGGCACCATGAGGAAGGCGCTCGCCGCGGCGAGCACGTAGAACGGCCGGAAGCCGAGCGAGAAGAGCGGCATCGCCGCGAAAGGCGCGGCGCCGAGCGGGAGAGAGGCAGTGGACATCGTTTCGAACTCCGTTTCTCGTCTTCCCCAGGAAAGCGGGGGACCACCCGGCTCGGGGCTTCGGCCGCAGGCGGGGGGGGGGGGCCGCCCCCCCCCCCCGCCCCCCCGCCCACCGCCCCCCCCCGCGCCGG
>JADGGZ010000217.1 GCA_019689675.1 Rhodospirillales bacterium
CTCGGAGAGGCGCACGGGCGCGCCGGTGTCCGATGGGAGCGTGAAGTCGGGGGCGGGCTGTCCTTCGGCTACCAAGCCAGTCTCCTTTGCGTCGCGCGGTCGGGGTGGTTCGGATGAGCCGACTCGGAGGTCGCGAGGAGGAGGCGTTCGCCTCCAAGCCGGGTCAGCGTCAGCGTAGCGAGGACGCCCGTGTCTTCACGAGTTGCGGCAACGGGTGCTTTGAGGAGCCTGGGCTGGAAGCGTCTCGAACAGCTCGAGCAGCCGTCGCTGGTAGGTCTCTCGCTCCCCCTTCCGACCGAGCCGCTCGATCGTCGCCCGGAGCGGCTCGAAGGCGCCGGCCTGCCCGGCGAGGCGGCGGAGCTGGTCGCGATCCCAGTCGTTCAGCTTCCGCTGGTGGTCGGCCTCGAGGAGGAACTCGGGCCGCATCCCGGCGGCGTCGAGGCTGACGCCCGCCTGCTCCTCGAGCAGGCGGGCAATCCGTATCCCGGCCGGGTCGGGGTCGAAGCAGGCGTAGAAGGTGAGGTCAGGCACCAGCACCGCCAGCCGCCGGACGAGGTCGGCTTCGGCCGGCGGAGGGCCGCCGGGCACGTGGACGACGATCCAGCCGTCTTCGGCGAGCGGCACCAGGTGCCGAAATGTTTCCGCGTTCTCGACCAGGATCACGCCGCGGGCGTCGTCGGCGACTTCCATCTCGAGCGTTGCGACCGCGGAGGCCCAGATGTTCGCTTCGCCGTGGCTGATCGGCCCTTTGATCCCGAGCTGCCGATCGCGCGGGGCGACCAGCGCGGCGAACGGACCGCCGAGCAGCTCCTCGAGCAGGAGCCGCCGGCGTCGCGTCCACGCCCTCGTGTGGTCGACCAGTCCGGCCAACTCGCGCTCTCCCGGCCGGACTCCGTGCTCGCCAAGCTCAAGCACCCGGTCGGCCGCCTGCAGCACGAAGGCGAACGAGCGCCAGTCGACGTGCGGGGGCGGTCCGGCGGCGAGGGCGGCGAGCAGCTTCGGGTCGGTCAGCTTCTGCTCCAGCTCGGCTCGGACGGCGTCCGGGTCGAGGATGTCGAGCCACGGCCAGATGCTTCGGTCGACGGTGAAGCGGTCGGGTTGCCAGCGGCGGTTCCGCCAGCCGTCCTCGACGATCACGCCGGCCTTGCGGCAGAGGTCGTCGAGCAGCTCCAGCTCGACTTCGAGCGGCGAGAAGTCGGGACCGGCGTTTCGGCGGAGTGTCGACCAGCGGCGCCAGCCGCGGGCGCCGGCGCGGAGAACGCGCTCGGCCATCGCAGCGTGCTCGTCATCGATCCGGGCCATGATTGCGTCCGGGTCGGGCGCGCCGACCGGCATCCGCGTGCGCCGGATCGGCTTTGGCGGGTAGCGGATACGTAGCTCTTCGACGACGCGGATGCGGAGGCCGTCCTCTTCTGTGATGTGCTCAGTCCGCAATGCTGAGCTGGCCGATCTCGAGGTAGCGGCGCTCGTCCTCGGGCTGGCGGGTCATGAGCACGATCGGCGGCGCGAACGGCTCGCCGGCGATTCGCGGGTAGAAGGCCAGCTCGTGGTCTGCCCAGTGCAGCCGCTTCGCTTCCTCGTTGTTCGGCGTCGCGAGGATGAACTGCACACGGTCGGAGAGAGCCCGCATCGCGGCGGCGACGTCGTCGATGTTGCGCGAGTCGAGATGCGCCGAGTGCTCGTCCATGATCAACAGATCGGCGGCGCCTTCGAGACCCATCGCCGCGAGCAGAAGCAGAATTGAGATCTTCGCCTTCTGGCCGGTGGAGTGCGCCTTGTTGCGGTAGGAGCGCTTCGCCTCGCCGGGCACGTGCGCGACCTTGACGTCGATCCCGAACTCGCCCTCGGTCTCGGCGGGGACGATCTCGATCTCGCCTTCCATGCCTGCTTGCGCGCAGACCTCGCGGAAGCGGCGGGCAAGCAGCGTGACGACCTCGCGGATGTGCCGCTCGTAGCGCTCCTTCGCCCGGTCGACTTCGTGCTCGACCGCTTCCAGGTCGGCGCGGCGGCCTTCGACGAGCTGCTCGACCTCATTGACAGTGCGCTGCTGGTTCTCGCGGTGGACGAGCACGAGGTCGCTCCGCACCTCCTCCGGGAAGCGGCTCTCATCGGCCAGCTCCTCCGCAAGCCGCGCTCGCTCGTGCTCGAGGACGGCGACCGACTCGACCGCAACCTCTTCCTCACGCTCTGGCACCGGCATCTCGGCGAGGCGCCGGTCGATCTCGACGATTCGCGCCTCCTGGATGCGGAGGTTGCGCTCGACGTTCGCTTCGCTCGTGCGCAGCTCGCCGCGCTTCTCCGTCCGCGCCGTCAGCGTCGCCGCCAACCGGCTCGCTTGGGCGGCGACGCCGGCGAGCTGCTCGGTCGCCGCTGCGGCGGCCGCTGCCGCCTCCTGCGCTCTCGCCTGCGCGTCGGCGAGCGCCCGTTCCAGGTCGGGCAGCCGTGACGCTGCGACAAGCCCCGCCCGCAGTCGTGCCGCGCGCGTTCGCTCGCTCGATCCGGCCTTCGTGAGAGCAGCCAGCTCCGTCTCGATGCCGGCGAGCTGCTCCCGCCGCTCCTGGATCGCCTCCTCGCGGGCGGCGGAGCCGAGCACCGGCTGCGCCTGCGTGCGAAGCCACGCCCAGGTGCGGCCACGGACGAGGCCGTCCCAGTCGACACCCGGCACCTTGTCGAGGGGCAAATCGATCTCGACGAGGAACGCGCTCGCCCGCTCGAGGCCGCTCGTTTTGCGCAGCGCCCCGGTGGGGGCGGCTCCCTCATGGCCTGCAGTGGCGATCGGCAGCCGGTAGTGCTCCTCCTTCGCGAGGGCGACCGCCGCTTCGAACGTGTCGGCGGCGACAACGAGCGTCCACACGTGCGCGCCGAGTACCGCTTCGGCAACGATCGGCTGAGCTGTCTCGAGCGTCTCCGCGACGAGGTTGGCGGCGATCCCGCGCTCGGCGAGACGCGCGCGGAAGATGTCGATCTCCGGCGGCTGCGCTGGCCGGCCTGCTTCGAGGTACTCGAGTTCTCGCCCGATTCGGGCGCGCGCGGCGGAGCGTTGGGCGGCAGCCCGCTCGGCGTCGGCGGCGCGCCGTTCCGCGTCTGCGGCCGCCTCCTCGGTCGGAGGCTCACCGGCAGCAACGATGGCTTCGCGGGCGGTGTCGAGTTCCAAACGGGCGATGCCGACTGCTTCCGCTGCGGCGCCAAGCTCCGCCTGCGCGCGCTTGTTCTCGCCAGCCAGCTCGTGCTGTCGGCTCGCAGCAGCGGCCGCTTCGACTTCGAGCTGCTCGATCTCGTCGTCCAGCGCCTGCAGTGCAGCGCGCGTCGTCGTGAGATTCTCAGTGAGCGTCGCGCTCTCGCGGATTCCACGGTCGCGATCGGTGATCAGCTCGGCGCGGCAGGCGAGCGGCAGCTCAACGGTCTCGATCCGTTCGAGCCGTGCCTTCGTCTGCACGTACGTCTCGTGCTGGCGTGACTGCCACTCGAGCGTCTGGAGGTGCCGACGTTCCGCTTCCAGCTTCTGCATCGTCTGGTCGTGGTCGGCTTTCGCCGCCGCAAGCCGCACCTTCGCCTCGTTGAAGCGCTCGAGCGTCTCCTGCTTTCCCATCAGCTCGAGCATCCGCCGCAGCAGCTCCCGGAAGTTGCCGGCGAGCACCTTGTCCGTCTCGCCCTGCTTGAGTGCGAGCACGCCGAGTAGCTCGCGGGAGACGCCTGCGCGCGCGAGCAGTTCCGACCACTGCCGCTTCCCCATCCAGCGCTTGTCCGGGATCTGTTGACGGAGCTTGCGGAGGTCCTCCTCGATCGAGCGGTCGTCGCCGCCCCAGCGGATGTAGCCGGGCGCGATCGCGTACCGGACGCGGTTGCCGCGCGTGATCTCGCAGATCGCGGTCACGTACTCGCTCGCCTCGCAGCCTCGACCGGTGTCGGCGAACAGACGCTCGCGCTTGCCGTTGCGGATCGGGTTGTCGAAGACGACCTTGATGAGCGCCCGCTCGGCGCGGCGGCTCGGGTCGCCACCGCCATCGAAGATGTACTCCTCCGGCCGGCGGCCACTCAGCTCGTCTACGCCGAGGCCGAGCTTTATGCCGTCGAGCAGCGTCGTCTTCCCGGAGCCGTTCGGACCGGTCGCGACGTTGATCCCGTCGACAACGAGCTCGATCGGGTCGGGGCGGAGCGCACCCCAGTAGACCGACTGGATCTCCCTAATCTGCGGCACGGCGCTCCCCTGCCTCTTCCAGTTGCGCGGCGCGGTCGCGCAGGAAGCGCCGCAGCAGGAACGTGTCGAGCGCGGCCTTCGCACGCTCGCTCGCTGCGATCGGGTCGAGCGCGGCCAGATACGGCCCGGCGAAGTAGCGGTGGTCGCGCTGCTCACAGAAGCCGGCCCTCTTCAGATGGCCGAGCACGATCTGCTCCAGGTAGTGCTTCGTGTAGGTGCCGGCGAATGGACGGATCAGGTCGTCCAGCTCGACGGATGGCTCCTCGCCGTTCCGGTTCGCGCTCTCCTGCTCCCCGGCCTGCGTGGGCAGGTAGCGCAGATGCAGGTACAGCGACGCGACCATCGCCAGCTCGACCGAGTGCAGATGGAAGGTCGGCTCGAAACCTTCTTCCTCACCGCTGGAGCGCGGGCGGGCAAGCCAGCGTCCGTTCGCTGCCACCAGCTCGAGATCGACGGCGCCGAGCAGCTCTCGCACCGTGGTTGCGAACGGCTCGTCGTCGAGCTCACGCCAGGCAGCTCGCTCGAGCGTGCCGCAGACAAGCAGCGCCGCCGCCCGCTCAGGCGTCTTCACGGGCGAGCCGCCTCGCGCGGTCTCAGGTCGGCGCGGGAGATGCGCAGCACGCCGGCGCGGCGCGGCTCGTCGAATCCCTGCCCGTGTTCGAGCAGTGGCATCTCGCTGCCGTAGCGGGAGTAGGCGTCGATGAGCACGCTGTGCCGCTCGACCGAGGTCGGCCAGGAGTCGTGGACGACGAAATCGACGAGCGGCGTCAGAAGCGGCAGCGCCTTCGCCTCGGCGGCGATCTCGTGTACCGGGTCAACGCGCCTCGGCGGCTGCCGCCGTTCGAGCGCGACCGGTTCCGGCAGCGGCGGCGGCGCCGCGCGCGTGCGTCCGCTCGCCTCCTCGAGCGCGTCGAAGGCGAGCTCGGCTGAGAGCCGCATCACGAACGGTGGCGGGCTGACGAGATCTGCGAACAAGGTGGCAAGCGGCTCCTCGCCCACCTCGCTGATGAACTGACGGATGTCGCCACGGTCGACGTGGAAGCCGGCGCGCATCAGCTCGTCGGCGCGGCCGCTCAATGTCTGGATCACCGTCGCCGCCAGCTCGCCGAGCCGGAAGATCAGGTCGAACGCCTGCTGCTCGACGTCGAGGTAGAGCTTCTCTTGGGTGCGGCTGGCGAGGAAGCTCTCGTGCTCCTGCAGCAGCTCGCGCATGTCGTCGACGTGGTCCTGCACAAGGTGCGCGGCGGCGAGCAGCGCGTCGCGGGACATGTCCTCGATCAGCGCGTTGAGTTCGTCCCAGTCCTCCTGGAGCTGCGAGACCGCCGACTGGAACTGGGTGAAGACGATGTCGTCGGAGGCGCCGAGCGCGAGCGAGAGGCTCATCGTCTTGTTGATCGCCTTGATGAGGCGGCGCCGTTCGACGTGCGGCACCGTGACGGCGCCGATGATCGCCGCGATCAGCCGGCCCTCCACCCCGAGCCGGTAGTAGCGGGTGACCGGGTCGTAGTCGAGCACGCCGGCGTCCCTCAACTCGGCGACAATGTCGGTTACCGAGTGCGGCTCCAGCCAGTGCACGATCTCCTGCAGCCGGCCGATCCGCCATCGCCACGAGCGGTCGCCCTGCAGGTTCTTCAGCACCGCCATCCGGTAGCGTGCCCGCTTGCCGCGGATCACCCCGCCGAACAGCGCGAGTGTCCCCATCGCCCGGTCGACCGCCGGAAGCGGCGTCAGTTCCTCCGGCACCGTCAGGACCGGCTCGCGGCCGCTCGAGACCGCTTCTTCGTCCTCGAGCTGAGGCTCCTGCTCGATCCGGGCGAAGATCTCGACCAGGGCCTCTTGCCCAGCAGGAGAGGCGCCGCCCCTGCCGAGCGGGGCGGAGGCCGCCGCGGCGGCCTCCGGTTCCTGCGGCTGCCCAGCCTGGATGCTCATTCGCCCGTCGTAAGCCCCGCAAGTCGTGGCATCTGCGTCGAGGAGAGGAGGAGCAAAGGAGTATGAAGGCCGCCCCGGACGGGTCGCGTCCGTCATATTGGTGTACGCGGTCGGGCGCGGGTGCAGGCGCCGCCCGGTCGCGACGCGCCGGCTCGCGGGCACGGCAGCCGGGGTGCGAGTACTCTGAGCGCCGCGATGGCAG
>JADGGZ010000218.1 GCA_019689675.1 Rhodospirillales bacterium
TAGAGAGTGGGATGAGCGATTTCGACAGCCGCGCCTTCCGCAACGCGTGCGGTTCCTTCGCGACCGGAGTCGCCGTCGTCACTGCGCGCCCGCCGGTGGGAGAGCCCGTCGGCTTCACCGCGAACTCCTTCACCTCGGTCTCGCTCGACCCGCCGCTCGTGCTCTTCACGCTGGGACGCGCGGCGGGCTGCCTTCCGGGCTTCGAAGCGGCGGGGCACTTCGCGATCAATATCCTCGCCGAAAGCCAGCGCGCGCTTTCGGAGCGCTTCGCCGACCCCGGTAGCGACAAGTGGCAGGGCGTCGCGACCGAGCCGGGCGCGACGGGCGCGCCGCTTCTCGCCGGCACGATCGCCACGCTCGAATGCCGCACCGAAGCGGTGCTCGACGGCGGCGATCACAGGATCTTTCTCGGCCGCGTCGTACGGCTCTCGGTCGCAGAAGGATCGCCGCTCGTCTTCCACCGCGGCGGCTATTATGCGCTGGGGCCGCGTCTCGGCGGCCCGGAGCCGAGCGCCGAGCCGCCGGACGGCACGCACCTCGCCGGCGTCGAGCCTTCGTTTCCCGCTTGAAAGTCGCCGCGCCGCGCGGCGGTCAGAGCGAGCTCACCAGATGGCCGCCGTCGACCGGGATCACGACCCCGGTGATGTAGGCCCCGACCGGCGCGAGCAGCAGGAGGAGCGGCGCGTCGAGATCCTCCGGCACGCCGAAGCGTCCGGCCGGGATGCGCTGCTCGAGCCGCTTCCCGAGCTCGCTCTTGAGGAAGTCGGCGTTCATCTCGGTCGAGAAGTACCCGGGCGCGAGCGCGTTGACGGTGATGGAGTACCGCGCGAGCTCCATCGCCAGCGTCCGCGTCAAGTGGATGAGGCCCGCCTTCGAGGCGGCGTAGCTCGGCACCTGCCCCATCGTCCTGAGGCCGATCACCGAGGCGATGTTCACGATCCGTCCGGGCCGGCCGAGCGCGACGAGCCGGCGCGTCACCGCCTGGGTCATGAGCCAGGCGCCTTTGAGGTTCGTGTCGACGACCCGGTCCCAATCCTCCTCGGTCTGGTCGAGCACCTTCTTCGGGATCGCGACGCCCGCATTGTTGACGAGGAGCGTCACAGGACCGAGCTCCGTCTCCGCCGCGGCGACCGCCGCTTCGACGCTCTTCGAATCCGTGACGTCGCAGGCGATCGGCAGCGCGCGGCCGCCGGCGGCGGCGATCTCGTCGGCGAGCGCGGTCATCCGCTCGACGCGGCGTGCGGCCATCGCGACCTTGGCGCCGTGCGCCGCGAGGACGCGCGCGAAATGAGCGCCGAACCCGCTCGACGCCCCGGTGACGAGGGCCGTCTGGCCGGAGAGGTCGAACATGCTCACGGCCGGGCTCCCCTCGTCGGGGCGCAGCCGAAGCGGCAAGGGGCGTTCGTGCGGGCTGGCTTTTCGATTGGTCGCAATCCGGGTTCCTCTCGAGGATGGGTCGCTTCTTCCATGAACAGGGCGGCGCGCGGCTCCGCACGAGGAGCGGGCGTCGCTTCGGCCGCTATTTCTGCGGCGGCGCGCTTTGGGCGGAACCGCTTCCGAGCGCCTTCGCCGTCTCGCGCAGCACGAATTTCTGGATCTTCCCGGTCGAGGTCTTCGGCAGCGGGCCGAAGACGACCGTTTTCGGCACCTTGTAGCGCGCCATGTTCTCGCGGCAGAACGCGATGACCTCCGCCTCGGTGAGCTCCGCGCCGGGCTTCGGCGTGACGAACGCGCATGGCGTCTCGCCCCAGGTCGGGTCGGGCTTCGCCACCACCGCCGCCTCCATGATCTTGGGGTGGCGGTAGAGCACCTCCTCGACCTCGAGCGAGGAGATGTTCTCGCCGCCGGAGATGATGATGTCCTTCGAGCGGTCCTTGATTTCCGCGTAGCCGTCGGGATGGAGCACCGCGAGGTCCCCGGTGTGGAACCAGCCGCCGGCGAACGCCGCCTCCGTCGCCTTCGGGTTCTTGAGGTAGCCGCGCATCACCGTGTTCCCGCGCAGCATGAGCTCGCCGATCGTCGCGCCGTCGGCCGGCACGTCCTGCATCGTCTTGGGATCGACGACCCGCATCGCCTCGAGCGTCGGGAGCGGCACCCCCTGGCGGGCCACCTTGGCCGCCTTCGCGTCGAGCGACAATCCGCCCCAATCCTCCTGCCAGGCGCAGAGCGTGGCGGGCCCGTAGCTCTCGGTAAGCCCGTAGAGGTGCGTCACCCGGAAGCCCATCTGCTCCATCGCGGCGATCACGGCGGAGGGCGGCGCGGCGCCGCCGGTCGCGACCTCGACCGTCTGCGGGAAGCGCCGCTTCACCGCATCGGGCGCGTGGATCAGCATCGTCAGCACGATCGGCGCCCCGCACATGTGGGTCACCCCGTGCTCGACGATCATCGGGAAGATGAGCGCCGGATCCACCCGGCGCAGGCACACATGCGTGCCGCACACCGCCGTGACGGCCCAGGTGTAGGTCCAGCCGCTGCAATGGAACATCGGCAGCGTCCAGAGATAGACCGTGCTGCGTCCGAGGCCGAAGGCAAGCGCGTTCCCCATCGCGTTGAGGAACGCGCCGCGGTGGTGATAGACGACTCCCTTGGGATCGCCGGTGGTGCCCGACGTGTAGCTGAGGCAGATCGCCTGCCACTCGTCATCGGGCGGCGACCAGGGCGCCTCCGGGTCGCCGGTCGCGAGAAACGCCTCGTAGACCATCTCGCCGAGGAGCTCGCCGCCCTCGTAGAGCGGGTCGTCGACGTCAACCACGAACGGCTTGGTCTCGAGCTCTGCGAGGGCGGCCTTCGCCGTCGCCGAGAACTCGCGGTCCGTGATCAGAACCTTGGCGCCGCCGTGGCGCAGGATGAAGGCGATCGAGCGCGCGTCGAGCCTGTAGTTGAGGGCGTTGAGCACGCCGCCCGCCATGGCGATGCCGTAATGCGCCTCGAGCATCGCGGGCACGTTCGGCGCCAGCACCGAGACGACGTCGCCGCGCCCCACGCCTCGCCGGCGCAGCGCATCGGCGAGCCGGCGGCATCTCGCGTAGAACTCCCGGTAGGTGAAACGCCGGTCGCCGTGCACGACCGCGACCTTCTCCGGATAGATCTCGGCGGCGCGCGACAGGTAGGAAAGCGGCGTCAGAGCGGCGTGGTTCGCCTTCTGCCGCGCCAGATGCGGCGCGTCGTACATGTCCGGTCCGCGCGTGGTCACGTCGAATTCCCTCGGGGGTGTCCTTCGGGGGCGATCCTTCCGCCCTCGCCGCGCCGTCGTCAAGCCTTCGAGCGCCCGAATTCGGCGCTCGGCCGAACGACCGCCCCCAACCTGTCCCGAGTGGGATCAGGCCGCGACGGCGGATCCAGTCAAACGAGAAGGAGATCTCGACCGCCACGGCGGCCGAGGGCGGGTTGCGTCATTCCGCCGCGAGGGCGATCGCAGCGAGCGGGAAGCGCAGCGTCACGGTGGTGCCGCGCCCGACCTCGCTCTCCAAGCGGAACTCGCCGCCGTGCAGCTCGACGAGCGATTTCGAGAGCGAAAGGCCGAGCCCGGTGCCGGGGTAGCGGCGCGCGAGGCTCGAATCGAGCTGCACGAAAGGCGCCAGCGCCTTCGGAATGTCGGCCTCGGCGATGCCGATGCCGCTGTCGGAGACCGCGACGACGACAGCGTCGTCCTCGGTCGCGGCGCGGATGCGGATCGTGCCGCCGGCCGGGGTGAACTTGACCGCGTTCGAGAGCAGATTGAGCAGCACCTGCTTCAGCTTGTGCTCGTCGGCATTGAGCACGGGAAGGTCGGGCGCGAGATCGACCTCGATCGTGAGTCCTGCCTCTGCGGCGCGCTCGGCGACGAGGCGCCGGCACGCGGCGACGACCGCGGCGATCTCGACCGGCCCGAGATCGAGCTCGAGCTTGCCCGCCTCGATCTTCGAGAGGTCGAGAATCTCGTTGATGATCTGGAGGAGATGGGCGCCGCTCGAGCGGATGTCCTTGGCGTACTCGACGCGATTCTTCTCCGCCGCGGCGAGATCGGAGGCGAGCAGCTCCGCGAAGCCGATGATCGCGTTGAGGGGCGTCCTCAGCTCGTGGCTCATATTGGCGAGGAACTGCGACTTGGCGCGGCTCGCGAGCTCGGCCTTTTCCTTGGCTTCGACGAGCTGCAGCTCGATCCGCTTGCGCTCGATCGCGTAGCGCACCGCGCGCGCGATGAGCGCGCCGTCGCCCTGTCCCTTGACGAGATAATCCTGCGCCCCGGTCTGGAGCGCGGCCAGCGAGACCTCCTCGTCGGCGAGCCCGCTCATGACCACGATCGGCAGGCGGGGAAAGCGCCCGGCGATCTCCTGCACAGAGCCGAGCCCGTTCGCGTCGGGCAGCGAAAGGTCGAGCAGCGCCACGTCGGCGGGCGCCTGGTTCAGCGCCGCGATGCCGTCCGCGAGCGTGGTCGCGTGCGCGAGCTCGAAGGGCTCGGAGAACCCCTCGCGGAGCAGCTCCCGGCACAGCCGCGCATCGCCGGGATTGTCCTCGACGAGAAGGATGCGCAGCGTGTCGGCCATCGTCTCAGTGCGCCGTCGGACTCGACGGCAGCTTGACCACCGCGAGCCAGAAGCTCTCGATCGCGCGCACGATCGAGATGAATTTCTCGAGGTCGACCGGCTTCGTCACGTAGCAGTTCGCGTGCAGCGCGTAGGAACGCAGGATGTCCTGCTCGGCCTCCGAGGTCGTCAGCACCACGACCGGGATCGTCTTCAGCGCGTCGTCGGCCTTCATCTCGGCGAGGACCTGGCGCCCGTCCTTTTTCGGCAGGTTGAGGTCGAGGAGCACGATGTCCGGCGTCGGCGCGTTCGCGTGCGGCCCCTCGCGGCGCAGGAACTGAAGCGCCTCCACCCCGTCCTTCGCGTGATGGAGGTTGTTCCGGATCTTGCCCTCCTTGAGGGCCTCCTGCGTCAGCCTCGCATCGCCCGGATTGTCCTCGACGAGCAGGATTTCGACCGGGCGGCTGCGCCCGAGGGCTTCGCTCATGACGTCCTCGCGGAATCGGGAAGAGTGAACTTGAAGCGGCTGCCGCGTCCCGGCTCCGACTCGACCCAGATCCGGCCGCCATGGTGCTCGACCACCTTCTTGCAGAGGGCGAGCCCGATGCCGGTCCCCGGGTACTTCGAGCGCTCGTGCAGACGCTGGAAGAGGAGGAAGATGCGCTCGGCGTATTCCGGCTCGATGCCGATCCCGTTGTCGGCGACGCAGATCCGCCAGGCGCCTTCCTCGCGCTCGGCCGTGATCTCGATCTCGGGCTTCACGTCGTCGCGGCGGAACTTGAGGGCGTTGGCGATGAGGTTCTGGAAGAGCCGCTCGAGAAGCATCGCCTCGCCGAAAACGCTCGGCAGAGTGCCGACGGTGACGCGCGCGCCCGACTCCTCGATCGCCGCGCCGAGGCCGCTCAGGGCCGTGTCGACGGCCGCGCGCAGGTCGACCGGTGCGAAGCCGGCGCTCTTGCGGCCGACCCGCGAGTAGTTGAGCAGGTCGTTGATCATGCGCTGCATGCGCGTCGCGCCCTCGACGGCGAAGCCGATGAACTCGTCGGCGTCCGCGTCGAGCTTGCCCTTGTAGCGGCGCTGCAGGAGCTGGCAGTAGCTCGCCACCATCCGCAGCGGCTCCTGAAGATCGTGGCTCGCGACGTAGGCGAACTGCTCGAGCTCGGCGTTGGAGCGCTCGAGCTCGCGCGCGTGCTCGGCGAGCTGCTTTTGCGCGCGGCGCTGCTCGGTGACGTCGCTGTAAACGGTGACGAAGCCGCCGCCCGGCATCGGCCGCCCCATCACTTCGATCACGGTGCCGTTGGGGCGCACCCGCTCGAAGCGGTGGGCGACCGGCGTCCGCGCCCGCTCGACGCGCTCGGCGAC
Source organism: Rhodospirillales bacterium (assembly GCA_019689675.1). Taxonomy (GTDB): domain Bacteria; phylum Pseudomonadota; class Alphaproteobacteria; order ATCC43930; family CGMCC-115725; genus JADGGZ01. The sequence continues at coordinate 5,868 of JADGGZ010000218.1, forward strand.
CTGCGCCTCGATGTCGCCGGGGCCGTACTCGCCGCGCTCGGCATTGAAGCGGATGAACTCGGAGAAATGGGTGCCGACCGCGCCGAGGCGCTCCGGCATCCCGAGCAGCTCGAGGAAGCGCTTGTTGAACGCCGCGAGCCGCAGCTCGCCGTCGAACACGGAAAGCCCCTGCGCGATGTTGTCGAGCGTCGCCTGCAGCAGCGCCGTCTTCTTCGCGAGCTCGAGCTCCTTGCTCTTCAGCTCGGTGACGTCGACGCGGATACCGACGTAGCCGCCGTCCGAGGTGCGGCGCTCGATGATCTGGATCCAGCGTCCGTCGCCGTAGAGGCGGGTGATCGCGCCCTGAGGATTGCGGTGCGCCTCCATGCGCTCGCGCACCCACTCCTCCGTTCGGCCGCGCGCCACCGGCACGAACCCGCTCTC
>JADGGZ010000219.1 GCA_019689675.1 Rhodospirillales bacterium
TAGTCCGACGCCGCCGCCCGCGAGAGCTGCGGCGGCGATCGCTGCCGCAGCGGCGCCGCCCGTCATGACCGTGACCCCGCTCGCGGCGAGCGCGGCGAACGCCGCGCCGATGCTCGTGGCCAGAACCCTTCCCTGACGCACGTCCGTCTCGGTCGTCGGAGGCTCGCGCGGCAGCGCCGGATCTTCTTCGATGGATTGCATGTCGGGAGGCGGCGGCGATTGCTCGACCTCGCGCGCCAGAACGCTCAATCGCGCCCGGTCTACACCCGCGCTCTCGAGCTCGCCGATCGCCGCCTCGAGCCGTTCGGGATCATCGAAAAGCGCGCCGATCTCGTGCACCTTCGGCTCGTCGTCTCGCGTCGATTGCTTCATGTCGCTTCCCTGCCTTCGTGCCGTGTGCTGCCAGGAACTGGCCTGAACTCAATCGCGGATCGTGTCGACCAGGATCTCGCCGGCATTCCGCGCCATGATTCGCTCCGCTCTCGTTGCCGACGTTCAAAACGGGCGAGGAACAGGCGGGTTCCGGACGCCGGCGGTCCGAGGGCGGCGGCACCCTGCCCCCTTGCCTTGCGTCCGTTGCAGCCGGGCATGGCGATCTCACGTCGGTGCGGTGTTGCGGTTTTCCTCGACGGCGGCGCGAACCCTCTCTCTCAACGGTTCCGACAGATGCTCGATGCCGTGCACCGATCGCGCATGCTCGGCGAACTTGACGATGACCTCGTTATCGTCCTCGCCGTGAATGACGAGACGGCAACCCGGAACGATCGAGCCGCATTCCAACACTTTGCCGGTCATGTCTGCTCCTCTCCTTCGAGATGAAGAATGCGCGGCGTTCTGCGACGCAACCCCTTTCCCGGAACGCGGCCTCGCTCGCGCGCGGTGGCGAAGCGCATCGCGTTCGGCTCCTATCCCGAGAGATCTGGATCGAGACGCGCCTGCGTCACGAGCGGCCGCACCATCGTCTCCACGCGCGATCACGTCTCTCCCAATCGAAAGAACCGGGAGCCTCTCCTCTCGTCGCGAGGCGGCGCCGAAGCGCCGCGTTCAGGCAGCCGTCGCCTTGCGAACCGCTTTCTCGAAGGCAGGCGGCTCGAAGGCCGGCATGGTTTGAACCCTCCCCATGCCTTCGCCGGCGTACCATACCGAAAAGGCCAGCATGGCCTCCGGGTCGGGCGCGTCGACGATGTCGACGAAGTCGAAATAGCCTTGCGTGTAGTTGACCGACTCGAGCTTGATCCCCAGTCGATCGAGCTTCTTCCGAGCTTTTCCGACGCGCTCCGTCTGCTTTGTCGCCCATTCGGCGCTGAGCGTGCCGAGCAGCACGTATCTCATGGCCACCTCCGCCGGTTGCACCGGAGGCGCGAAATCATACGCTCGTCGTAAGGACCCGTATACACGGGGCAAGGCCCCGGAGGTTTCGCCGCATCGGCGGCAGTCTCCGCTTTCGCTCGGGGCACGATCGAATTCCCGAATTGTTCGCGGAGTGCGGCGCCGGGAGCGCCGCTTCGGCCTTCTTGGCATCGCGGTCGGCCTTTCGATGCCGCGGGGCCGCCATCGAGGAGAGAAGCGATGAGCGTCGCCGGCGCGAAAGCACGTCGAACGCCAACGGACGCGATCGAAACTTTTGCGAGAATCGTCGTGTTCGGCGGAAGCGGTTTCATCGGAAGTCGCCTCGTCGAGCACCTTCGCTCGAGCGGAGCCGAGGTGCGCGTCGCCTCGCGTCATCCTCTCCCGCAGCAGCGCAAAGGATCGTCCGGAGGGCTCGGTCCCGTAGAACCCTTCGAAGCGGACATCTTGGACCCGCCGCAGATATCGCGCGCCGTCGAGGAAATGGAGGTGGTGATCAACCTCGTCGGCATCATGACGCAGCGCGGCCCGGCGAGCTTCACCGCCGTCCACGTCGATGGCGCGCGAAACGTGGCGCTCGCGGCGCGTGAGGCTGGAGCCCGCCGGCTGATCCACATGTCGGCGCTCGGCGCCAGCGACGGCTCGCCATCGCAATACGCGCGTACGAAAGCCGCCGGGGAGCGCGCCGTGCGCCAGGCCTTTCCCGAAGCGACGGTCGTCCGCCCAGGTCTCGTGGTCGGCCCGGACGACCATTTCTTCTCGCGGTTCAGCGCGATGGCACGATACTCGCCCGTTCTGCCGATGGTCGGCGGCGGACGGACGCGCTTTCAGCCGGTCTACGTCGACGATGTCGTGGAGGCGCTCCGCGCGATGCTCGCGAAGCCGGAAGCCGCGGGCACGACCTACGAAATCGCCGGGCCCGACCTGATGACGTTCAAGGAGCTGATGAAGGCGATGCTCGAGGCCTCCGGCCGGCGCCGCCTTCTCGTCTCGATTCCCTTCCCGCTCGCGGGGCTGCAGGGTCGCGTCCTCGAGAAGCTTCTGCGGGAGCCCCCGCTGACCGCCGACCAGGTCGCGTTGCTGAGCACCGACGCCGTCGCGAGCGGCGAAGCGCCGGGGCTCGTCGATCTCGGCGTGACGCCGACGCCGGTCGCAACGGTCCTCGAACGGATGTTCGGCGGCGACCGATGATCCGTCTCCATCCCGCTGCGACGGCGCGGCGGCGATCCGGCGAAGTCAGCGGTCCATGATCGCTTCCGACCGCCATTGAGCGCCGAGGAGGCCGCCGATCAGCACGCCGAGACCGATTGCGGCAAAGAGTCCGGCAAAAGGATGCGACTCGATGCTGCGCTCGACCCTGGCGAGGGCGTCGGAGCGGTTTCCTGTCCCTCTGCCGAGCGTCCCCATCCACTGCGCGACGCCCCGCGAGCCCGGCTGCCGCATGCCCTGACGGTGCGCGGGCGCCGGCAGCGACGCCCCGTTCCACTTGCGCCCAAACTCCAGGTTGCGCGGTTCCGCCCGCTGCTCCGAGATGTGCTCGATCGCTTCGCCGACGAGGCGCGTGTCGCCGCACCGCTCGGCGAGATCGCCGAGCGAGGCGACGCCGACCAGACGTTTTTCACGATTTAGAACCGCGATGCGCCGGACCTGCTTCTGGCCCATCAGCCTCGCCACGTCGCGAACATTCTGGTCCTCGAAGCAATAGACCACGCCGGCGGACATCGCCTCCGCGACGCACGCCGAATTGGGGTTCTGGCCCTCCGCCGTCGACCGGACGACGATGTCGCGGTCGGTGATCGTGCCGACGAGCCGGTCGGCGGCGGAAACCGGCAGGAAGCCGGTGTGGCATTCCCGCATACGCATCGCCGCTTCCCGGATCGAGGTCTCCGGGCTGACGAGGTGGACCTCCCGCGTCATGACGTCACGAACCTGCATCGCTTCCTCCGTTCTCGGCGCAAATGCGCCGCCATTGATGCCCGTTCTGCGTGGGTTGCGCGCTCCGCGCATTCCGACTGACTAAACAAGTATGCGGCTGCCGAGGTCCTCGACTTTGATCGCTCACAGCCGGGTCGCCTTGGCCGGCGGCTCGCCTCTTGACGGACATCAAGGCCCGCCGTCGCACCGGCGCCTAGGGTGCTTGTCGTTCCGGCACGCAGCCGGAGACCATTCATGCGAGGAACGACATGGCAGAAGCGGTAACGGTGACGAAAGAGAAGGAAGCGGCGAAGCGGCAGGCTCCGAGCCCAGCGCCTGCACGGCCGCCTGAGACGCTTTGGCCGTCCCTGTCGGCAATTCGCGAGGAGTTCGACCGGCTTTTCGACCAGCTCGGGCGCAGTCTCGCCCAGTTCCCGTTCTGGCGCCGCGCGCCCGAAACGACCCCGCTGTGGCGCTTCGAGACGGCGTTCGGGGTGAACGTGCCGGCGATCGAGCTCTCCGAAAAGGATGACGCGTTCGAGGTCACCGCCGAGGTGCCCGGCATGGACGCCAGCGAGGTCGAAGTCTCGATCTCGGGCGGCATGCTGACGATCAAGGGCGAGAAGAAGGAGGAGAAGGAGACGAAGGAGAAGAACTACTACTTCTCCGAGCGCCGCTACGGCTCGTTCCAGCGCTCCTTCCAGCTCCCGGAGGGCGTCGACACCGACAAGATCTCGGCTACGCTCGAGAAGGGCGTGCTGTCGATCTCGCTGCCGAAGACCAAGGAAGCGGTGCAGCAGCAGCGCAAGATTCCTATTTCGAGCAAGTAGCGTTGGGCCGGAGGCTCCGCGACGCGGAGCCTCCTTTCGCCTTCAGCGCTGTTCTTCGCGCGAGCTTCGGGTTTGAGAGCCCGCCCGCGGATTGGGGCCTGACGGAGGAAAAGATGCCGACCGGATCCGAGGGCAGCGCGCGGCCGACGGCAGGCGCGCCGCGGGCAGAGCTGTTCTCGCACGATGCGGATGTCGGCGTCCGCGGCGTCGGTCCGACCCTCGAATCCGCTTTCGAGCAGGCCGCGCTCGCCTTGACGTCGATCGTCACCGAGACAAGCAACATCGCCGGCAAAACGGCGGTCACGATCGAATGCGAGGCGCCCAACGAGGCGCTTCTGCTTGTCGATTGGCTGAACGCCCTCATCTACCGGATGGCGGTCGACCGGTTGGTGTTCGGCCGTTTCAGGGTACGCATCGACGGCACGCGCCTTCATGGAGAGGCGTGGGGCGAACCGATCGACCGCAGCAGGCACGCGCCCGCCGCCGAGCCGAAGGGAGCGACCTTCACCGCGCTCGAAGTCGGGCGCAGCGACGACGGAACATGGACGGCGCAATGCGTCGTCGACGTCTGAGCAGGGGTTCGCTGGCATGGATACGAGCAGACTCGAGCGCGTTTCCGAGCACGAATGGCGGCTCGCCCCCCGCGGCGCGATGCGGGTCCCGGCCGTCATCTTCGCCGACGCGAACCTCATCCGCGAAATGGACGACAAGGTCCTGGAGCAGATCGGCAACGTCGCGTGCCTGCCCGGGATCGTCAGCGCCGCCTACGCGATGCCGGACGCGCATTGGGGCTACGGGTTCCCGGTCGGCGGGGTCGCCGCTTTCGATCCGGAGGACGGCGGCGTCATCTCCGCGGGCGGCGTCGGCTTCGACATCTCGTGCGGCGTGCGCACCCTCCTCACCGGTTTGCGCCGGAGCGACGTCGAGCCGGTCAAGCGCGCGCTCGCCGACGGTCTCTTCGCGGAGATTCCGGCGGGGCTCGGCAGCCGAGGCAAGATCGCCCTCGATGCGGCCGAGACGGACGCGATGCTGAAGGGCGGCGCGAGATGGGCGGTAGAACGCGGCTACGGCGTGCCCGCCGATCTCGAACGCATCGAGGATCGTGGCACCGCGGCGGGGGCGCTGCCCGACGCCGTTTCCGAGGAGGCGAAGAATCGCCAGCGCGAGGAGATGGGAACGCTCGGCTCCGGCAACCACTACCTCGAGGTTCAAGAGGTGACGGAGCTCTTCGATCGCGAAGCAGCCGACGCGTTCGGGCTCGAGGAAGGCGCGATCGTCGTCAGCATCCATTGCGGCTCGCGCGGCCTCGGCCACCAGATCGGCACGGAGTTTCTGCGCGAGATGGCGCTCGCGGCGCCAACGCACGGAATCGAGCTGCCGGATCTCGAGCTCGCCTGCGCGCCGATCGCCTCCCCTCTCGGGCAGCGCTATCTCGGCGCCATGCGCGCGGCGATCAACTGCGCGCTCGCGAACCGACAGATCATCACCCATCTCACGCGAAAGGTGTTCGCCGACCTCTTCCCCGGCGCACGGCTCGATCTTCTCTTCGACGTCTCGCACAACACGTGCAAGGAGGAGCTCCACGCGCTCGACGGCGAACGCCGCCGCGTCTTCGTCCATCGCAAGGGCGCAACGCGCGCCTTCGGCCTTGGGCATCCCAATCTTCCGGCCGCGTTCGCGGCCGTCGGGCAGCCGGTCTTCATCGGCGGCAGCATGGGGACGACCTCCTCCATCATGGCCGGCACGGCGACGGGTCGCGAGCGCGGCTTCAGCTCCGCCTGCCATGGCGCCGGGCGGCGCCTCAGCCGCCACCAGGCGCTGAAGCGCTGGCGCGGGCGCGCCGTGGTCGACGAGCTCGCCGCGCGCGGCATCATCGTGCGCAGCCCGTCGCTGCGCGGCGTCGCCGAGGAGGCGCCCGGCGCCTACAAGGACACGGCCTCCGTAGTCGATTCGGCGCACGCCGCCGGGCTCGCCCGGAAAGTCGCGACGCTCGAGCCGATCGTCTGCATCAAGGGGTGAACGACTTCCGATCGAGGGGCGGCACAGAGGGCTCGCTTGGCGCCGATAGGCGCCCTGCGAGCCGTGTCATCCATCCGGCGATCGGCTGGAGGCGGCGCGCGGCACAGGCGCACGCGGCGCGGTTCGGCTGGC
>JADGGZ010000220.1 GCA_019689675.1 Rhodospirillales bacterium
GGGCGGCGCAGGAGGCGGTGGCGGCGGCTCGGGCTTGGGCGGCGCAGGCGGCGCCTCGGCGACCTGCGGCTCCGGCTTCGCCTCCGGTTTCGGCGGTGTCGGATTGGGGGTCGGGGAGCGCGTCTGCTCGGCGATGTTCACGAGCTCGACCGCGATCGGCATCTCCTCGGGCTCGGGCGGCTTGAACAGCGACGGCAGCCCCGTGAAGACGAGCACGATCACGCCGAGGTGCAGCAGCGCAGAGGCTATGTAGGAGCCGCGCTCCATGGAACTAGCCGCGAGTCGCCTTCCGCTTGTCTCCGCGCGGCATCTCGGCGATGAGCGAAACCTTCGTGAACCCGGCCGAGCCGACCATGCCCATCACTTCCATGATGCGCCCGTACTGCAGCCCCTTGTCGCCGCGGACGTAGATCGTCGCCTGCGGGTTGTTGTTGGTGATCGCCTGAAGCCGCGGGGCGAGCTGGTCGTCCGCGACCTCCGTCTCCTGGATATAGATCTGCCCCTGCGCATTGACCGTGATGACGAGCGGTTCCTTCTGCTCGTTGATCGCCGGTGCCTGCGTCTGCGGCAGGTCGACCGGCACCCCGACGGTGAGCAGCGGCGCGGCGACCATGAAGACGATCAGGAGCACGAGCATGACGTCGACGAGCGGCGTCACGTTGATCTCGCTCATCGGGCGGTAGGCGCCGCGGCGACTGCGGGCACCGCGGCGGGCCGGACCGGCCATCAGCCCTCCTGCCATGCGTCAGGCCTTCTCGTCGAGCTGGCGCGACAGGATGGCGCTGAACTCGGACGCGAACGCCTCGAGCCGCCCGGCGTACCGGCCGAAATCGGTCGAGAGCTTGTTGTACGCGACGACCGCGGGGATCGCGGCGACGAGACCGAGCGCGGTCGCGAAGAGCGCCTCGGCGATGCCGGGAGCGACGACGGCAAGGCTCGTGTTCTTCTGCGCCGCGATCGCCTGGAACGAGTTCATGATGCCCCAGACGGTGCCGAAGAGGCCGACGAAGGGCGCGACCGACCCCACGGTGGCGAGATACGCCATGAACCTTTCGAGCCGCTCCATCTCGCGGCCGACGGTGACGTCCATCACCCGCTCGATGCGGTCCTGGAGCGACGCGCGCAGCTGCCCGGAGCCGATGAGGCCCTTGGCCGCGCTTCGCCGCCATTCGCGCATCGCCGCCGCGAAGATCGCGCTCATCGGATCGACCGGCCGCTGGCCGACGCGGTCGTAGAGATCGTCGAGCGACCCGCCGGACCAGAAGCTCTCCTCGAACTGCGCCGTCTCGCGCTTCAGCCGCCTGAGGCGCATCACCTTGTCGAAGATCACCGCCCACGACCAGAACGAGGCCAGGAGCAGGATCAGCATCACCGCCTTGACGACGATGTCGGCCTGGAGAAAGAGACCGAGGATCGAGAGGTCGTGCGCGACGGCCCCGCCCAGATCCAGACTGTTGACGGCATCAGGTTGCATCGGGTTCGACTTTCGGCAGCAATTCCATCAGGGCCGCCCGAAGCGCCGGCGGCAGACGGGCCGGGCGCCCGTCCCGGCCTAAACAGGCGACACGGACCGCAAGCCGCGCGAGCTCGGCCGCGCCGCGCTTCACGCGCTGGTCCACCTCGAGCGAGGCGCCGCCCAAGGCGACGAGGCGGCTTTCGACCACGAGTTCGTCATCGAGCAGCGCTGGCCGCGAATACTCGACGACGCAACGTTTGACGGCGAAGGCGAGGCCCGTCTCTCGCCGCAACCGCCCCTGCTCCACCCCGAGCGCACGCAGCATTTCGGTGCGCGCGCGCTCGGCGAACTTGAGGTAGTTCGCGTGGTAGACGATCCCCGCCGCGTCCGTGTCCTCGTAGTAGACACGGGTGAAAAGATGGTGAACGCCGTTTACCAAACCAGCGGTCACGAAGCGTCCCCGAGGAGATCGAGCTGCGGCGCCGGGCGCGACGGCGGGCGCAGGCCGATCCAGGCGAAGGCGTGATCGGTCAGCACCCGGCCGCGCGGCGTCCGCATCAGAAACCCTTGCTGGATGAGATAGGGCTCGATCACTTCCTCGAGGACGTCGCGCTCCTCGCCGAGCGCCGCCGCCACCGTCTCGACCCCGACCGGTCCGCCCATGTAGCTCTCGGCGACGCAGCGCAGATAGCGCCGGTCCATAGCGTCGAGCCCGCCCTTGTCGACGTCGAGCCGGGTGAGCGCGGCGTCGGCGGCGTGCGCATCGACGCGCGTCACCCCGCCGACGGCAGCGAAATCCCTCACCCGCCGCAGCAGCCGGGCGGCGACCCGCGGCGTGCCGCGCGAGCGGCGCGCGATCTCGGCGGCGCCCTCGGCCGTGAGATCGAAGCCGAGCACGCGTGCGCCGCGCGAAACGATGAGCTCGAGCTCCGCCGGTTCGTAGAAGACGAGGTTCAACGGAATGCCGAAGCGCTCGCGCAGCGGCCGGGTCACGAGACCCGACCGGGTCGTCGCGCCGATCAGCGTGAACGGCGGCAGATCGATCCGAACCGAGCGCGCGGCCGGTCCCTCGCCGATGATGAGGTCGAGCTGGAAGTCCTCCATCGCCGGATAGAGGATCTCCTCGACGGCGGGCATCAGACGGTGGATCTCGTCGATGAAGAGGACGTCCCGCGGCTGAAGGTTCGTGAGGAGCGCGGCAAGGTCGCCGGCGCGCTGAATCACCGGGCCCGAGGTCGCGCGAAAACCGACGCCCATCTCGCGCGCGACGATCTGGGCGAGCGTGGTCTTGCCGAGCCCGGGCGGGCCGAACAACAGCACGTGGTCGAGCGCCTCGCCGCGGGCGCGCGCGGCATCGATGAAGACGCGAAGGTTCTCGCGGACCTGCCGCTGGCCGACGAAGTCGGCGAGGCTGAGCGGCCGGAGCGATGTCTCGGCCGCGTCCTCCTCACGCCGTTCGGCGGCGACTACCCGGTCGCTGGCGGTGCGCTCGCTCAACGGGCGAGCTCCTGCAGCCCGGCGCGGATGAGCGCGCCGACCTGCGGCTCCCCGCCGAGCGATTGCGCGGCGCGCGCGATGGCCGCTGCCGCTTCATTGCGCCTGTAGCCGAGATTGACGAGGGCGGAAACGGCATCCGCCGCGGCGTCCCCTGCCGGGACCGGATCGGCAGCGCGAACGGCCGCGACGGGAGCGGCCGCAAGGCCGCCCGCCTTCTCCTTGAGCTCGTTCGCGATCCGTGCCGCCAATTTCTTCCCGACCCCTTCCGCCTGGCTCAAAGCGCCTGTGTCGCCCGAAACTATGGCGGCGTGGAGGCGATCCGGCGGCAGGACCGAGAGCACAGCCAGGGCGAGCCGGGCGCCGACGCCCTGAACGGTGGTGAGCAGGCGGAACCAGGCGCGCTCGCCGGCGTCGGCGAAGCCGTAGAGATGGATATGGTCCTCGCGGACATGCGTTTCGATCAGAAGCCGCGCCGCTTCGCCGGGCCCCGGCAGCATCCGCGCGGTCCGCGCCGAGCAGAAGACGAGGTATCCGACCCCGCCGACGTCGAGCACGACTCCGTCCTCCCCGACGCTGTCGATGACGCCGCTGAGCTTGGCGATCATCGCGACGAGACTCCCGGTCGGCCGGCGCGAAGCGGCGCTGCCGCCTGACCATCGCCACGGGCGGAAGAGAGGCGAAGCGAGGGGGAAGAGGCCGAAAGCGAGATCGCCTGCCGGGTCTGCAAATGATGCGCGTGGCAGATCGCGACGGCGAGGGCGTCGGCGGCATCCGCGGTCGCCTCGAGCCCCGGCAGGAGACGGCGCACCATGAGCTCGACCTGCGCCTTTTCCGCGCGCCCGGTCCCGACGACGGCCTTCTTCACGGCGTTGGTCCCGTACTCGGTGACCTCGAGGCCGCGCCGGGCCGGGGCGAGAAGCACGATGCCGCGGGCGTAGCCGAGCTTCAGCGTCGCGCCGGCATTCTTGTTGACGAAGCCTTCCTCGACAGCCGCCGAATCGGGCGCCCACGCGGCGATCACCGCATCGATCGCGTCGTAAAGCTCCGCAAGACGCGCCCCCGTCGAGCCGGTCTTCTTCGGATGGATCGCGCCGGCGGCGATGCCGGCGAGGTGGTTGCCCCGGATCTCGACGATCCCCCAGCCGGTATGCCGGAGCCCGGGATCGAGGCCGATGAGGCGCATGTCGGGCGGACTTCAGGCGCCGAGGCGCGCCATCGCCTCGTCCGAGATCTCGAAGTTGGCGTAGACGTTCTGGACGTCGTCGCTGTCCTCGAGCGTTTCGAGGAGCTTCAGAAGCCTGTCGGCGGCCTCCCCTTCCGTGGGCGTGGTCGATTTCGGCCGCCAGGCGAGCCGGGCCGATTCCGGGGTTCCGAACTTCGCCTCGAGCGCGTCGCGCACGGCGTTGAGGTCGTCGGGGAGCGTCGTGATGAGGTGGATCTCCTCGCCGCTTTCGACGTTTTCCGCGCCCGCTTCGAGCGCGGCTTCGAACATCGCGTCGGCGGTCGCCGCGGCGGCCGGGTAGCTTATCTCGCCGACGCGGTCGAACATGAACGAGACCGAGTTCGTCTCGCCGAGATTGCCGCCGGCTTTGGCGAAGGCGGCGCGCACCTCGCTCGCCGTCCGGTTGCGGTTGTCGGTGAGCGCCTCGACGATGACGGCGACCCCGCCCGGACCATAGCCCTCGTAGCGGACCTCCTCGAAGCTTTCGCCGCCTTCGCCGCCCGAGCCGCGCTTGATCGCGCGCTCCACGGTGTCCTTCGGCATGTTGGCGGCCCGTGCCGCAGCGATCGCCGCGCGAAGGCGCGGGTTGGCGGCGGGGTCCGGAAGGCCCTGCCGGGCCGCGGTCTGAAGCTCCCGGATGAGCTTCGTGAAGATCTTGGCGCGCTTTTTGTCCTGCGCGCCCTTCCGGTGCATGATGTTCTTGAATTGCGAATGGCCGGCCATGGCTCGATCTGTAGCCCGGATTCGGCGCAGCGAGTAGTCCGCTGGATATCCCGGGGGATTCGGGGCGGCTCTAGCAGCGCAATATGGCAGGATTGGGGCGGGCGCCCCGCCAGTCGGGGCGCTCACCGCCCCTGCGCGCTCAACCCTGCAGCTTGGAGCGGCGGCGGTCCTGCGCGGCGACGAGCCGCTCCATCCGCCGCAGATCCGCCTCTTCGAGGCGCAAGGCGGCATCGACCCAGATCGAGGCGATGTCGAGCATCTCGTCGAGGGTCACGGGGTTGACGACGTTGCGCGCCTTGTAGATGGCGACATGAGCGTTGTGCCGCCGCTCGTGCCGATGGATGTAGTCGCGGATCGCCCGCATGCCGTCGCCGTCCTCGGCGAGGACGTCGACGACCCCCATCGCGTAGAGCTGCTCGGCGGTGTAGGTGTCACCGCTCATGATCATGCGCTCGGCAAGGGCGGGCGCGATGCGCCGGGCGAGGAACGTGTAGGCGCCCATGCCCGGGAAGAGGTTGAAGAGAATCTCCGGCAGCGCGAACTTCGCGCTCCGCTCGGCGACGATGAGATTGCTCGAGAGCACCGCCTCGAAGCCGCCGCCGAGCGCGTCGCCCTGCACGAGGCTGACGGTCACGATCGGCCGGCCGAAGCTCGTCGTGAAGTAGTACCCGGCCTCGCACGCGAGGCGCGCATAGCGCGTGAGGGCCTCGCGGTCGCGCGCCCGAATGAGCCGCGCGAAGAGATCGAGATCGCCGCCGAGATTCCAGACGCCAGGCATCTCCGAGCCGAGGACGAGCCAGCGGATCGGCGCCTCCTCGTCGGCCGCGTTGGCGAACGCCTGATCGACATAGGCTCGGACTCGGGCGATGTCCCGGAACACGGCCCAGGTGAAGCTCGGCCGGCTGCTGAAGGCGAAACGGCACCAGAGCACTTTGCCGATCCGGTCGTGCTCGACCGTCATCTCCTCGAACCCGGTCGGCTCGAGCGCGAAGGGGCGGCGGGTAGCCGGCGGCGGGGCCGAGAAGAGTTTCAGCCGCTCGCTTTCGACAACCTGGGTACCAGATTTCATAGATCGCCCCCTGGTTGACGCTACTTTGCGCCCACCGCGAGTCGTTAATCAAGAGTTTAAATGTTCCACGTGCTTGGAAACATATTTGGACAGTCGGGTTGAAGAATCTCTAACAAGTGTTGTTTTCCATCGAAACGCACCCGCCATCGGTGTGAGCCGCGCTGCGGCTCGAAAAGGAAAGGGGGCCCCCCGCCCCGGGCCCGCCCCGGCCCGCCCCCGCCCCCCCACCACAAAATGCCAAACCAAC
>JADGGZ010000221.1 GCA_019689675.1 Rhodospirillales bacterium
CATCTCGCGGCCTCGGGCGGTCTCCTCGACATCCGGCTTCCCGGCGGCGGAACCGGCAAGGCGCCGGCCCTTCCCCTGACGATGGACGGAAAGCGCCTGCCGAAACGGCTCGACCCGCCGCTCCCGGGCGCCGATACGCGCGCTGTTCTCGCTGAGCTCGGCTTTTCCGACGAGGAGATCGGCGCGCTCGCGCGATCGGGTACGATCGGCCTGCCCGGATGAGCGACCCACGAAGAAGAGACGAGGGAGGAAGAGGATGAAGTTCAGGCTTTCGACGATCGCCGCCGCGGCACTCCTCGCCGCGGCGATCGGCCAGCCCGCCGCGGCTGCCGAATACACGATGCGGCTCTCGCACGTGTTCCCGCCGCAGCACCCCTTGGGCAAGGCCGCGTCGTACTACGCCGAGGCTGTCAAGGAGGAGACCGGAGGCCGCGTCGCGGTCGAGATCTTCGGCGCGGGACAGGCCTTCGCCGAGAAGGAGTCCTATCCGGCCGTGGCGAAGGGGCAGATCGACGCCACGTTGCTCGTGTCGGTGCAGTTCTCGGGCATCGTCCCCGCTCTCGACGTGCTGTCGATCCCGTTCGTCATGACCGGCAACGACAGCGCCAAGAGATTCCTCGCGTCGAAAGCGCGCGCGAAGCTCGACGACGAGATCCGCGCCAAGCGCGTCGAGCCGCTGGCGTGGCTGTTCCAGACCAACACGACGGTCTTTACGTCGAACGCCAAGAAGCTGGTCGCGATCGACGACTTCAAAGGCGTCAAGATCCGCGGCCTCAACAAGGTGGCCGACGCGAGCCTCGTCGCGGTCGGCGCGTCGCCGCTCGCCACTCCCGGGTCGGAGGTCTACCAATCGCTGCAGTCCGGCATTCTCGATGCGGCGCTCACCGACATAAGCGCCGCACTGTCTCGGCGGTACTACGAGGTCCAGAAACACGGCACGGTCGTCGACAACTGGGTGACCGCGTACGGCGTGCTTCTGGCGAATCCCGCTTGGATGGCCAAGCTGCCGCAGGACCTGCGCGATAGCCTGAAGCGGGCCGCCGCCAAGGCCGAGACGCACGCGATCGAGGTTGGCGCTGCCAACGTGAAGCAGGCGGTCGCCGGCCTCGAGGAGAAGGGGATGTCGCTCACCTTCCTCGACGACGCGCAGGAGAGCACCTGGAGGAAGGCGATGACGGCGCCGTCGAAGAGCGTCTTCGTCGAGCGGACGGGCGAGACAGGAAAAGAGGTACTCGCCGCCTTCGAGTCGCTCTCGTCGAAGTGAGCGCACGGCTCGGCGCTGCGCGGCCGCGCCCGTGCGCGTGATCGGCCGCTTCATCGACCGGCTCGGGGCCGCTGCGGCGGCCCTTGCCGCGCTCGCCGTGCTCGCGATGGTCGCGCTGATGGCGACCGGCGTCTTCTTCCGCTACGTCGTCGGCCACGCGCTCGGCTGGACCGACGAGGCGGTCGGCTACGTTCTCGTGCTCACGGTGATGCTCGGCGTCGCCGACGTGATGCGCCGCGGCGAGAATATCCGCGTCGATGTGATCGCCGACCGGCTCCCGCCCCGGCTGCGACGCGCGGTCGAGATCGGCGGCCTCGTCGCGGCGCTGGTGTTCGCCGTCGCGCTGACCTGGCTCGGCGCCGAAATGGTGGCGTTCTCCGCGGAGGTCGGGCTCACCACCGCCGGCGAGATCGATATACCGAGCGCCTGGGTTCAGGTCGTCTTGCCGCTCGGCGGCGTTCTCCTGACGCTCGCTACCCTCAATCGCCTGCTCCGGGTCTGCACCGGCGCGACGGTCGAGGATCCGGCAGACGGCTCCGATTCCGAGGTGAAGACAGAGTGACCATCCTTCTGCTCGGCATCCTCCTCGTCGTGCTGATGACGGGGGTGCCGATCTTTGCCGGGCTGGGGGTCACCGCGCTCGGCTTCATCGCCGTCGCGTCGGGCACATTCGGCGGCCTCGCCGACCAGATGTTCGGCAAACTGTCGAGCTATCTCCTGATCGCGATCCCGCTCTTCGCACTCATGGCGGAGATCATGGTGCGCACCCGCATCGTCGACGACCTCTTCGCCTTTCTCAATGCTCTGGTCGGCCATCTTCCGGGTGGGCTCGCCATCGCGACCGTGCTCTGCTGCACCGTCTTCGCCGCGATATCCGGCTCGTCGGCGACGACCGCGCTGACCGTGGCGGCAATCGCGGCGCCGCAGATGAAGCGCGCCGGCTACCCGACCGCGCTGACGATGGGCACGATCGCCGGAGGCGGCACGCTCGGCATCCTGATCCCGCCCTCTGGGCCGATGGTGCTCTACTCGCTCGTCACCGATGCGTCGATCGGCGCGCTCTTCGTCGCCGGCGTCGTTCCGGGCGTGGTGCTGGCGGCGGCCTTCGCGTTCTATTGCTATCTGCGCGCCGTCTTCTCCGACGACGTTCCCGTGTACACATCGCGGGCCGGGGCCGGCGAGATCTGGCGGCTCGCGCGCAGGGCGATCTGGGCGCTGACGCTGCCGCCGGTGATCTTCGGCGGCATCTATCTCGGCGTCTTCACCGTCACGGAAGCCGCGGCGGTGAGCGCCGTTCAGGCGCTCTTGATCGGGAAGCTCGTCTACCGCCGCCTCGGCTGGCGCGACCTCTTCGAGGCGGCGCAGCGCGCGGTCCGCCTCAGCGCCATTCTCTTCATGATCATCGCAGCGGCCGTAATGTTCGGCACGGTCTTGACCCTGCTGCGGGTCCCGGCCGAGCTCTCGGCCTGGATTGCCGCGGCCGGACTCGGCAAGTACGGCTTCCTCGTCGCGGTATGCCTCCTGCTGCTCTTTCTCGGCATGTTCCTCGAGAGCGTCGCGCTCATTCTCATCGTGACCCCGATCGTGCTGCCGGCCCTGAGCGCGCTCGGGATCGACCTCGTCTGGTTCGGCGTCCAGTTCGTGATTCTTCTGGAAGTCGCGCTGCTCACTCCGCCGGTGGGAATGAACCTGTTCGTGCTTCGCGCGGTGACGCGCGAGCGCTTCGGCCAGATCGTGATCGGCTCGATGCCGTTCGTGGCGATGCTGCTTCTCGGCTGGGCGGCGATCGTCGCGGTCCCGGCGCTTGCTCTCTGGCTGCCTCAGACGATGGCCGCCAGCGCGCGCTGAGTTGCCGCGTCGGCCCGGGGCCGTTGCATCGAGTTCGTTCTTTGTTCTGGACTGCCGCTCCCGCCGCCGGCGGCACCGGAGACTGACAGAACTCTGCAATCAACCGTTTCGCCCGCGAAAGGCAGGGCAGCCCTGCGGCCGGGCCGCGCCGAGTTGCGCCGCGGGTCCACCGGTCTATGATCGGCGCCCCGTCCCCCCGAGGAGGTGCGCCATGGCCCTGCAGCTCAGCGATCCGAAGCTCTTCCGGCAGCAATGCTACATCGACGGGAAATGGGTGGATGCCGACGGCGGTGGCACCCTCGACGTCGACAATCCCGCGACCGGCGAGAAGCTCGGCACGGTGCCGCGCATGGGCGCCGCCGAGACGCGCCGCGCGATCGAGGCCGCGAACCGCGCCCAGCCGGCCTGGGCTGCGAAGACGGCGAAGGAGCGCGCCGCGATCCTGCGCCGCTGGCACGACCTCATGATGGCGAATCAGGACGACCTCGCGAAGCTCATGACCGCCGAGCAAGGCAAGCCCCTTGCCGAGGCGAAGGGCGAGGTCGCCTACGCCGCTTCCTTCATCGAGTGGTTCGCCGAGGAGGGCAAGCGCATCTACGGCGACACGATCCCGCCGCACGCGGCGGACAAGCGCATCGTCGTGCTGAAGCAGCCGATCGGCGTCTGCGCCGCGATCACGCCCTGGAACTTCCCGGCGGCGATGATCACGCGCAAGGCGGGACCGGCGCTCGCTTCGGGCTGCACGATGGTGCTGAAGCCCGCCTCGCAGACGCCTTACTCGGCGCTCGCGCTCTGCGAGCTTGCCGAGCGCGCCGGCGTACCGGCTGGCGTCTTCTCCTGCGTCACGGGTCCGGCGAAGGAAATCGGCGGCGAGCTCACCTCGAACCCGATCGTGCGCAAGCTCACCTTCACGGGCTCGACCGAGGTCGGCAAGATCCTGATGGAGCAGTGCGCCGCGACGGTGAAGAAGACGTCGATGGAGCTCGGCGGCAACGCGCCTTTCATCGTCTTCGACGACGCCGACCTCGAGGCCGCGGTGAAGGGCGCCGTCGCCTCGAAGTACCGCAACGCCGGCCAGACTTGCGTCTGCGCCAACCGCCTTCTGGTGCAGGACGGCATCTACGACGCCTTCGCCAAGCGCCTCGCCGAGGTCGTGAAGGAGATGAAGGTCGGCAACGGCATGGAGCAGGGCACGGTGATCGGGCCGCTCATCGACCTGAAGGCGGTCGAGAAGGTAGAGCAGCACATCTCCGACGCGGTGAAGAAGGGCGCCAAGATCGTGGTCGGCGGGCGGCGCCACGCGCTCGGCGGCAGCTTCTTCGAACCGACCGTGCTCGCCGACGTGACGACCGATATGATCATCACCCGCGAGGAGACGTTCGGTCCGGTCGCCCCGCTCTTCCGCTTCAAGACGGAGGAGGAGGCGATCCGGATGGCGAACGACACCGAGTTCGGGCTCGCGGCCTATTTCTACGCGCGCGACATCGGGCGCGTCTGGCGGGTCGCCGAGGCGCTGGAATACGGCATCGTCGGGATCAACGAGGGCATCATCTCGACAGAGATCGCGCCGTTCGGCGGCGTCAAGGAGAGCGGCATCGGCCGCGAGGGCTCGAAATACGGCATCGAGGACTATCTCGAGGTGAAGTATCTCTGCATGGGCGGCATCAAGTAGCGCGATGCCGTCCTACGACTTCGACCTGTTCACCATCGGGGCGGGCTCCGGCGGTGTCGCGGCATCGCGGCGTGCGGGCAGCTACGGCGCGCGCGTGGCGATTTGCGAGGAGAGCCGCACCGGCGGCACCTGCGTCATCCGGGGCTGCGTGCCGAAGAAGCTGCTGGTCTACGGTTCGAGCTTCGCCGACGCCTTCGCCGATGCGCCCGGCTTCGGCTGGGAGAGGGTGCGCCCGCGCTTCGACTGGGCGAAGCTCATCCGCGCCAAGGATGCCGAGATCGCCCGGCTCGAGGGGGTCTACAAGAACCTGCTCGAGTCTTCCGGGGTCACGCGGATCGAGGGGCGCGGCCGGCTGGTGGATCGGCACACGGTCGAGGTCGCCGGACGACGCTACACCGCGGCGCATGTGCTGATCGCGACCGGCGCTCATCCGGTCGTGCCGGCCATTCCCGGCATCGAGGCCGCCATCACCTCGAACGAGGCGCTCGATCTCGAGGCGCTGCCGCGCCGCATCATCATCGTCGGCGGCGGGTACATCGCGGTCGAGTTCGCCGGGATCTTCGCGTCGCTCGGCAGCGAAGTGACGCTCGTCATCCGCGGCGAGGAGCTGCTGAACGGCTTCGACGACGACGTGCGCGCGACGCTCGCGCTCGAGATGCGCGGCCGCGGCGTCGAGATCCGCGCCCGCACCGAGATCGTGCGGATCGAGAAGGGACCCGGCGGCATCACCGCGACGACCCGGCTCGGGGAAGAACTCGGGGCGGACATCATTCTCTACGCCACTGGGCGGCGGCCGAACACGCGCGGGATCGGCCTCGAGGAGGTCGGCGTCCGCCTCACCGAGACCGGGGCGGTCGATGTCGACGAGTGGTCGCGCACCTCGGTGCCGAACATCTGGGCGGTCGGCGACGTCACCAACCGGCTCAATCTCACGCCGGTGGCGATCGCCGAGGGGCGCGCTCTCGTCGAGACGCTCTTCAACGACAACCCGATGAAGCCCGACCACACCAACGTGCCGACGGCGGTGTTCAGCCAGCCGCCGGTCGGGGCGGTCGGGCTCACCGAGCGCCAGGCGCGCGCCGCCTACGGTGCGATCGACGTCTACCGCACGCGCTTCAAGCCGATGCGGAACACGCTCGCCGGCCGCGAGGAGCGGACGATGATGAAGCTGATCGTCGACCGCGCGACCGACCGGGTCCTCGGATGCCACATGGTCGGGGCGGACGCGCCCGAGATCATTCAGGGCTTCGCGGTCGCCCTCAAATGCGGCGCTACCAAGCGGCAATTCGACCAGACGATCGGCATCCATCCGACCGCGGCCGAGGAATTCGTGACGATGCGCGAGAAGGTGCCCGAGCCGGCCGAAGCCGCGGACTGACGGCCGACCTCCCGGGGCAGCCGCGGCGCTGCCGCC
>JADGGZ010000026.1 GCA_019689675.1 Rhodospirillales bacterium
GAAGCTTCTCGGCCTCGGCTATCCGGGCGGGCCCGCGATCGAGCGCGCGGCGCGCGGCGGTAACCCGGCGCGGTTCGATCTGCCCCGGCCGATGAAGGGGCGCCCCGGCTGCGACTTCTCGTTCTCGGGCCTCAAGACCGCGGTGCGGCATGTGGTCGAAGGGCTCGGCAGCCCGAGCGAGCAGGACATCGCCGATCTCGCTGCAGCGACGCAGGCGGCGATCGCCGATGCGCTTCTCGACCGCACCCGGAACGCCATCCGCCAGTTCACCGGCAAGACGCTGGTCGTCGCCGGCGGCGTCGCCGCGAACGAGACGCTCCGCCGCCGCCTCGAGGAGCTCGCAGCGGCGCACGGGCTCGCGTTCGTCGCGCCGCCGCCGAGGCTCTGCACCGACAACGCCGCGATGATCGCCTGGGCCGGGCTCGAGCGGCTCCGCCTCGGCCTCACCGACTCGCTCGACTTCGCGCCGCGCCCGCGCTGGCCGCTCGACCCGGACGCACGTCCGGCGCGCGGCGCGGGCGTCAAGGCCTAGCGTCCTTCTCCCTCCCTTTCGACGCTACCGCCGCTCGAGCGCGTAGAGCGCGATCGCCTCGGTCTTGCCGCGCGGCGTGAAGTCGCCGAGCCGCTCTGCCTCGACGCCGGGCGGCGGCGCCGCCGCCGCCAGCACGTCGCCCGAGAGAACGACGGACCGGCCGCGCTCCCGCGCCGCCTGCTCGATCCGCGCGAGCGTATTCATCGTGTCGCCGACGAACGCGATCTCCCGCTTCACGGTACCGATCTCGGCGGCGATCACCGGTCCGCAATGGATTGCGGCACGAAGCGCCGGCGCGATGCCGAACGCCGCTTCGAAGCGCGCCGCCTCGCCGCGAACGCGTTCGACGCAGGCCATCGCGCAGGCGATGGCACCGCCCGCCGCCCGGGCGAGCGCGAGCTTCGGGCGCCACGTGACGATCACCGCATCGCCGACATAGCGGTGGATCTCGCCGCCGAAGCGCTCGATGACGGGCGCGACCGCCTGGAGCACCCGGTTGAGGACGCCGAGATAGATCGTATCGCCGTAGCGGTCGGCGAGCGCGGTCGATCCCACGATGTCGAGGAGGAGGAAAACGCGCTCCTCGGTCCGCGGCCGGTAGTAGCGGCCGCTGAGCAGGGCCGCGATCACATCGCCGCCGAGAAGCCGCTTCACCGAGAGCGCCGTAATGCCGATGAACGAAATCACGAAGGAGAAGCCGATATCGAACAGCATCTGCATCGCGGTGACGTCGAAGCCGTCGGCGCGCGGCACCAGCACGCGCCCCGCCACGAGCCCTGCGATGATGATCACGATCCAGGCTCCGAGGCGGGCGGCGAGGAATGTTCCCAAAGGACCGGCCTGCAGCCGTCTGCCGAGCTCGCCTTGGAGGAGCAGGAGCTCGAAGAGGGTCACCCCCGCCGCGATGAGGGCGCCTGTCGTGGCCCCGCGTATCACTTGCCCGAGGCCGCTCTCGTAGAGGAGCGCGTAAGGCGCGCCGACCAGCGCGCCGTAGAGCGTCAGAGCCGCAAGACGTCCGAAGGAGAATTCCGGCGCCACGATGGCCGCTGGGCCCGGATCGCGCCCCGGCGCGACTTCGCGTGAAGAAGGCGTCTCTCGGTTCATCGCCTGCGATCAGCTCGCCGTCGGTGCGCAATCGCGACGCACGCGACGACTTCGCTCCCGAGACTACCGCGCCGCACCCCGAGCCGGTAGGCTCCGGCCGATGCTGCCCGACGGACCCGCCCTGCTCGCTTTCGCCATCGCCTCGGTCGCGCTCATCCTGACGCCGGGACCCGACCAGCTCCTCATCGCGGCGCGCGCCATCGGCCAGGGGCGCGAAGCGGGGATCGTGGCGAGCCTCGGAATCGGCATCGGCCTCGTCTGTCATATCATCGCTGCGGCCTTGGGCGTCGCGGCGATCGTCGCCGCCCTCCCGCTCGCGCTCGAGGTGATCCGGTACGCAGGCGCGGTCTATCTCCTTTGGCTCGGCATCCGCCTCCTGCGCTCGCCGGGCGAAGGCGGCGGCACGGTCGCGGTGCCGCGCGCGCCCCTCTGGGCGGTGTTCCGTCAGGGCATCCTCACGAACCTGCTCAACCCGAAGATCATCCTCTTCTTTCTCGCCTTCCTGCCGCAGTTCGTCACCCAAGAGACGGAGCATCCGGCGCTGCGCATGATCATTCTCGGCGGCGTCTTCTCGGTGGCAGGCACGCTCTGGAACATCATTGTCGCGTTCACCGCGGGCTTCGCCGGCGCGTGGATGCGCAAGCGTCCGGGCCTGCGGCGCTTTCAGGATCGCCTCACGGGGATCGTCTTCGTCGCGATCGCCTGCCGGCTCGCGCTGCCCGAGCGGCTCTGAGGATGCAGCGGCTCCTCGTCGTCGGCGGGGGCGCGTGGGGAACGGCGCTTGCCGCCTCGGCGCGGCGCGCCGGACGCGATGTCGTGCTCTGGGCGCGCGAGCGGGAGGTCGTCGATGCGATCAACCGCGCGCATGAAAACCCGCTCTTCCTGCCCGGCGTCCGCCTCGACCCGGCGATCCGCGCGACGGAGGCGCTCGACGAGCCGGCGGACGCGATTCTTCTCGTCGTTCCCTCGCAGCATCTCCGCAGCGTGGCAGAGCGGCTCGATGCCCGCTGCCCGGTCCTCATCTGCGCCAAGGGCATCGAGCAGAAGACGCTTCGCCTCATGACCGAGGTCGCCGCGGAGGCGATGCCGAAGGCTCGCTTCGCCGTCCTCTCCGGACCGACCTTCGCCGCCGAGGTCGCGCGCGGCTTGCCGACGGCGGTGACGCTTGCGGCGAACGACCTCTCGCTCGGCAAAGCCTTCATCACGGCGCTCGGAACCAGGACCTTTAGGCCGTATCTCTCGGACGACCCGATCGGCGCCGAGATCGGCGGCGCGGTGAAGAACGTCCTGGCGATCGCGTGCGGCATCGTCGTCGGCCGCAAGCTCGGCGACAACGCCCGCGCCGCGCTCGTCACGCGAGGCCTCGCCGAAATGGTCCGTCTCGCCGTCGCGAAAGGCGGCAGGGCCGAGACCCTGATGGGACTCTCCGGCCTCGGAGACCTGGTCCTCACGTGCACCGCCCTCCAGTCGCGCAATTTCTCGCTCGGCGTCGCGCTCGGCGAGGGCAAGCGCCTTGCCGACATCCTCGCCTCCCGACGCTCGATCGCCGAGGGGGTTGACAGCGCCGCTTCGGTGACGGCGCTCGCCAGGCGACTCGGCGTCGAGATGCCGATCGCCGCCGCCGTCGACGCCATCCTTCATCGCGGCGCCGAAATCGATCCGACCATCGAGGCGCTGCTCTCGCGCCCGTTCCGAAGCGAGCGAATGAACACGTAACGGCAAAATATTGTGGTCGCTCGCTAATGCGATGCGATTTCTGGTGACATGGCGCGAATCTCTCGTACCATTTTTCCCGTGAGTCGCCTCACCCAAGCTCGAGCGCCCCGCCGGTTCCCGGCGGGGCGCTTGTCGTTTCATCAGGGGAGAAGTGAATGGCAAAGCGTCCCGCTCGCGTTGCGACGGCTGGCAAGATCACTGCACTTTTCGAAGGCGCCGAGTGGAGTCCGTTGGAGGAGCGGGACGACGACCGCGACCAGAGCTATCGCCGGAAAGTCCGGCCGCAGAGCGACAATCAGCGCGCCCTCATGCGCGCCATCGAGACGCACAGCCTCACTCTCGCCCTCGGTCCTGCGGGGACCGGCAAGACCTACCTCGCCGTCACCGCCGCGGTCGAGGCCCTCGAGAGCGGCAAGGTCGGACGGATCGTCCTGACGCGGCCGGCCGTCGAGGCCGGGGAGAGCCTCGGCTATCTGCCCGGCGACATGCACGAGAAGCTTTCGCCGTACCTGCGCCCGCTCTACGACGCCTTGAACGAGCGAATCGGCGGCAAGCGCGTGCGCCAGCTCATGAGCGAGGGCGCCATCGAGATCGCGCCGATCGCCTATATGCGCGGCCGCACGCTCAACAACGCCTTCGTCGTCATCGACGAGGCGCAGAACTGCACCTACGGCCAGCTCAAGATGCTGCTGACCAGGCTCGGCTGGCACTCGACGATGGTGCTGACGGGAGATCCCGACCAGAGCGACCTTCTCGACGGGCTCTCGGGCCTCGCGGAGATCGCCCGGAGGCTCGAGCCCGTGGAGGAGATCGCCGTGGTGCGTCTCGACGAGGGCGACATCGTCCGGCACCCGCTCGTCGGCGCGATGCTGACGGTGCTGTAGACAGGGACGCGCGTTCACCGCAAATTGGCCGGATGCAGCTCCAGCTTTGCACTTGGCAGGAAGTCGAGGCGTATCTCGCGAAGAGTCGCGGAATCATCCTCCCGATCGGCTCGACCGAGCAGCACGGCCCCAACGGCCTCATCGGCACCGATGCGATCACGGCCGAGGCGATCGCGCGCGGCGTGGGCGAGGCCGTGGGCGCGCTCGTCGCGCCGACGATCGCGGTCGGCATGGCTCAGCACCATCTCGGCTTTTGCGGGTCGATGACGCTGCGGCCCTCGACCCTCATCGCCGTCGTGCGCGACATGATCGAATCGCTTGCACGGCACGGCTTCGAGCGTTTCTACTTCATCAACGGGCACGGCGGAAACATCGCGACGGTGACCGCCGCCTTCTCCGAGGTCTATGCCGCGCGCAGCCTTCAGGCCGCCGGCAACGCGCCGCCGCTCGTGTGCCGGCTCAAGAACTGGTGGCAGACGCCCGGCATCGGCGCGCTTTCGAAGGAGCTCTTCGGCGATGCCGAGGGCAGCCACGCGACGCCTTCGGAAGTCGCGGTGACGCAGTTCCTCTATCCTCAGGCGATCAAGAAGGCTTCGCTCGATCCTCCGGTGGCGCCCAAGGGCGACTTCGCGGATGCCGCCGATTATCGGCGCAACTTCCCCGACGGCCGCATCGGCTCGAATCCGGGCCTGGCGACGCCCGAGCACGGCAAGCGCATCTACGAGACGGCCGTAGCCGAGCTCGCCGCGGACTACAGGAGCTGGGTCGGCTGAACGTCCTCTCCCCCGTGCGGGAGAAGGCGCTTTCTGATCCGCTCCCAAGGGACCGGCCGATAGTCCCAGACATCGACGCCGACGTCGATCCATCCCGGGGCGCGGCTTGCGTTTTCCGTGGCTGTGCCCGTGAAGGTTGAAGGCACCGTTCGGCAGCGCCGGAAGAGGCGCATGCGTGAGAACGAAGCGGATGTCGTCGAGAACGAGCTCCTTCGCAGGCACCACCTCGAGCCATCCCGCAAGGCCGACGGCGTCGTCGCCGTCGTTGTTGCCGCGCACGAGGCGCTTGCGTCCCGCGAGCGCGGCGAGAATCGCCTCCATGCGCGCCGCGCTCTGCTTCACCGCGAAGTCGCCGAGGTGCCAGACCTCGTCGTCGGGCCCGACGGTCTCGTTCCACGAGCGGACGAGCGCCTCGTCCATCGCGGCGACCGATGCGAAGGGACGGCGGAAGAACCCGAGCGCGCCGGCATGGCCGAAATGCGTGTCGCTGGTGAAAAAGAGCGCCATACGACGATAGTAACGGCGTGACCGCCTATCTTGCTGCCGAGGGATTCCTGCCCGAGCTGCTCGAGGAGCTCGGGACGGCGCCGACGCTCGTCCATGGCCGGCTCGTCGTGACCGACGCGCCCCCTCGCGCGATCGCCTGGGCCGAGAACATCTGGTACGAGCCCATCCGCATCGAGATCGCCTCGATCGGCGACGCGGCCCGGAAGCTTCGTGCCATCCAGCGCAACTGGGCGCTCTACGCGCACGGCCATTACCGGCGCGCCGCGCTCATCGAGGAGAAGCTGCCGAAGGTCTCGGCGAAGCCGATCGTCTTTCCGAGCCCGCCGCCGAGCGCGCCTCTCGGCTCCTGGACGCTCCTCGACGAGCGGACCCTCCTCGCCGCCGCGCGCTGCTCGAGCCCGTTCCCGAACGGCGCGGCGCGTTTCATCGAGGACAAGGAGGGGCCGCCCAGCCGCGCCTACCTGAAGCTCTGGGAAGCGCTGACCCTCCTCGGCGAA
Organism: Rhodospirillales bacterium; assembly: GCA_019689675.1. GTDB lineage: Bacteria > Pseudomonadota > Alphaproteobacteria > ATCC43930 > CGMCC-115725 > JADGGZ01. Next base: position 6,014 of record JADGGZ010000026.1, read on the forward strand.
TGGCCGGGACCGGGCGAAACATGCGTCGATCTCGGCAGCGCGCCCGGCGGCTGGACTTGGGCCCTCGCCCGGCTCGGCGCCCGCGTCGTCAGCATCGACAAGGCGCCGCTCGAGCCGCGCATTGCCGCGATGGCGAACGTGGAGCATCGGCGGGAAAGCGCTTTCGGGATCGCGCCCTTTCCGGTGGACTGGCTCTGCTCCGATGTCGTCTGCTACCCCGAGAGGCTGCTGCGCCTCGTCGAACGCTGGATCGCCGCGGGCGCAGCGCGGCGCATCGTGGCGACGATCAAGTTCCAGGGCGCGACCGACCATGCCGCCGCGGCGCGCTTCGCCGCCATTCCGGGCGCGCGCGTGCTTCATCTCTTCCACAACAAGCACGAGCTGACGTTCCTTTGGAAAGCGTGACGGCGCTCGACATTCCTTCCTTCGAGCCGCGGGCGCCGTGGCTGACCGGCGATCTCCAGACGCTCCGAGGCTGGCTCCTCCGCCGCGACGCGGCGCTGCGCTCCTGGCCGGGAGAGCGCATCGTTCTTCCGCTCGGCGACGGCGATTCGCTCGTCGGCACGCTCCACCGCCCGGCGGAGGACGAACGCAAGCCGCTCGTCGTTCTGCTGCACGGGCTATCCGGCTGCGAGACCAGCGCTTACATCGTCGAGAGCGCCGCCCATCTCCTCGCCGGAGGCTGGCCGGTGCTCCGCCTCAATCTGCGCGGTGCGGGTCCGGCGCGTGCGCTCTGCTGCGGCTACTATCATGCCGGCCGCACCGAAGACCTGCGCGTGGCGCTGGCCGCGCTTCCAACCACGATGCGCGCGGGCGGCATCGTTCTCGTCGGCTACTCGCTCGGCGGCAATCTCGTCCTGAAACTCCTCGGCGAGGGGACGCCGCCCGGCGTCGTCGCCGCAGCGGGCATCTCGGCGCCGATCGATCTCGCAGCGGCCGCCGCCTGCCTTCTCCGGCCGCGGAACTTCGTCTACCACCGTCACATTCTCGCAAGCGTCAAGGGCGAGACGCTGGCCCCGGAGGCGCGAACGAGCCCCGAGGAGCGTGCCGCCATCCGCTCGGCGCGAAGCCTCGTCGCGTTCGACGACGTCTTCACGGCGCCCCGTCACGGCTTCGCCAATGCCGCCGACTATTACGCCCGCGCCTCCGCCCGGCCTTATCTGGCCGAGATTGCGGTGAAGACGCTCGTCATCCACGCGCTCGACGACCCGTGGATTCCGGGCGAGGCATACGCCTCGTTTCCGTGGGCGCGGAACCCGCTCCTCCTTCCGCTTCTGCCGCGCCGGGGCGGCCATCTCGGCTTCGTCGGACGCGACCCAGAACGGCGGTGGCACGATCTCTGCCTGCTTCGCTTCCTCGCGCGCCTCTAGGAACTTTCCCTCCGGCGCTCCTGTTGCGGGAAGGTGCTCATTCTGTGGCTCGGAGCGATCGGCGTCGGCATCCTCGCGATGCATTGGGGGGCGCAGCGCGTCTCCGAATTTCTCGGCATGTTGCGCGGGCGGCTCGGTCTCGCCGAGGTCGCCGGCGGCGCGCTCATCGGCTTGGCGACCGCCAGCCCGGAAATCTCGGTCAACGGGGCCGCCGTCGCCTTCGGCTGGGCCGATCTCGGCCTCGGCACCGCGCTCGGCTCCAACGTCCCGGCAATCCCGCTCGTCGTCGCCGTCGCCTACTTCTCGACGCGGCTCAACCGGCGCCGTGCCGTTGCCGAGCATCGCGCCGCGAAGGCCGCCGACGATGCGGCGCCGCCGCCCAAGGTGCCGCACGTCGAGGCGGAGGCGGGTGGCGTGCAGGCGCTCCCCTATCTCGCCGTCGTCCTGCTTCTCGCGGCGCTGACGCTGCCGCCGCCTTGGGCCGGGCTTCAGCCGATCGACGCTTTCATTCTTCTCGCTGCTTTCGCGCTCTACTTCACGCGGGCGACGGTCGGACAAGGGGCCGATCTCGCCGCCGGTCGAACGATCAGCCGGACCGAGCTTTTTCGTATGCTCTCGGCTCTGGCGGCGATCGCCGCCGGTGCCGTTCTCGCGGTGGTCGCCTCGCGGCGCGTCAATGACGCGCTCGGCGTCTCCGACCTCGTCGGCGGGCTTTTCATCACCGGCCTGCTCTGCGCCCTGCCGGAATCCTTCGCGGCGTGGCGCCTCTCGCAAAGCGGTCGCGCGACGAGCGCCTTCTCGGGCACGATGGCCGACGGGATCACGTCGATCACCGTCGCCCTCGTCCCTTCCGCTCTGGTCGGGCTGCCCTTGAGCGACGTTCCGCTCTATGCTGCCAATCTCGTCTTCGTTGCCGCGTGCCTCGTGTTCTATCTCGCGGCCAACGACCCGGGCCGCGGCGAGTGGTTCTCTCCCTTCAAGGTCGTCGTGTTCGGAGTCGGGTACGCGGTCTATCTCGCGGTTGTCTTCGTCATAACACGCCCGTGACGCGCCGGCCGCGGCGCGGGTTGCATCGACAGATGCTCGACGAGGCGGCGCGCGTGCGGCGACAATTCAGCGAAGCGGCGCACGCAGACGAGGAGGCGCCGCTTCGCCCAGGGGTCGGCGAGGCGGACGATCCGAAAACTCATCGACCGGCGGCAACGCTCGGCCGCAGAGGTCGGCACGATGCCGAGACCGCCGCCTTGCGCTACGATGCGGCACACGGCGTCGAAGCTGCCGACCCGCACGCGGAACTTGAGCGGCGCGCCTGCACGGATCGCCTGCTGGCCTAGATAGTCTTGGAGGGCGCTGCCCTCGCCGAGGCCGATGAATTCCCGGTCCAGGACCTCCCGCAATTCGATCTCGCGACGTCGCGCCAACGGCTCCGCTTTCGGCACCACCAGCACCAATCGGTCGCTGCGGAACGGAAATGTTTCGAGCGCGGCAAGATCGACGGTATCGGCGACAATTCCGGCGTCGGCCACTCCTTCTGCAACCGACGCGACGATCTGATAGCTGAGCCGCTCGTCGAGCTCGATGTCGATATGGGGGTTGCGGGCGAGGAAGCCTGCGAGCGCGTCGGGAAGAAACTCGGCGTGCGCCACGCTGTTCGCGAGCAGCCGGACGTGAGCCTTCAGGCCCCGTGCGTAATCGCCGAGCTCGCCGCGCATGCGCTCGAGCTGCCTCTCGACGGCGCGGGCATGATGGAGAAGCGCCTCGCCGGCCGGCGTCGGCCGAACCCCCCTCCGGTGCCGCACGAGCAGCGGCACGCCGAGCTCTTTCTCCATTCCGCGGATTCTGGCGCTCGCAGAGGCGAGCGCGAGGTGCGACCGCTCGGCTCCGCGCGTGATGCTTGCCGCCTCGACGACGTGCACGAAAAGCTTGAGATCGGTGAGGTCGAAGCGCATCGAGGCCCGAGGATCGAGTGCCTTCGGCACAGCCGAAGGCTGAGTGAAGCCAATTCCACATTGTCGACCCGCGCGAGGGCGGTCAACGTTCGCCCGTGTCCGCTCTTCTGCTCGTCTTCGTCGCGCTCAGCTTCGTCATCGCGGGATTCGTCAAGGGCGTCATCGGGCTCGGCCTGCCGGCAGTGGCGATCGGCCTGCTCGGCCTCGCCTTGCCTCCGGCCGAGGCCGCGTCGCTTCTCGTGGTTCCGTCGTTCGTGACGAACGTTTGGCAGTGCGCCTCGGGGCCGCGCCTCTTGCCGCTCATCCGGCGCCTCTGGCCCCTCCTCGCCGGAATCTGCGCTGGATCCGCCGCAGGCACGGTCATGCTCGGCGGCATTGGCGCTCCGGGAGCCGGCACGGCGCTCGGCGTGACTCTGGCGGTCTATGCGCTGATCGGCCTCGCGGCGCCGAGGATGGCGATCCCACCTTCCGTCGAGCCGTTGCTCGGGCCGCTCGCCGGTCTCGCTACCGGCGTCCTCACCGTGGTGACCGGCGTCTTCGCTATTCCCGCTGTGCCCTACATTCAGGCTCTCGGCCTCGCGAAGGAGGCACTCGTCCAGGCGCTCGGGCTTTCCTTCACGGTCTCCACCATGGCCCTCGCGGCCAGCCTCGCCGCTACCGGCGCCCTTCCCGCTTCCATAGCAGGCGCGTCGATGCTCGCGCTGGTGCCGGCGATCGCGGGCATGATGCTCGGCCGGATCGTCCTCCGCCGCATCGCCCCGGCGACCTTCCGGATCTGGTTCTTGCTCGGCCTCCTCGGCCTCGGCGTGCACTTGGCGCTGCGCGGCTGACGGCGTCAGCCGGCCTTCAGCCGCTTCGCCGCCGCGACGGCCGAATAAGTGAGTATCCCGTCCGCGCCGGCCCGCTTGAAGCCGAGAAGCGCCTCGATCACGACGCTCTCGTCGAGCCAGCCGCGCTCGACCGCGCCCATCAGCATCGCGTACTCGCCGCTCACCTGATAAGCGAAGGTGGGCACCCGGAACGTGTCCTTGACCCGCCGAATGACGTCGAGATACGGCATCCCGGGCTTCACCATCACCATGTCGGCCCCTTCGGAAAGGTCGAGCGCGACCTCCCGCAGCGCCTCGTCGCTGTTCGCCGGGTCCATCTGGTAGGTCCGCTTGTCGGCCTTGCCGAGATTCGACTTGGAGCCGATCGCGTCTCGGAACGGTCCGTAGAAGGCCGAGGCGTACTTCGCCGCATAGGCCATGATCTGCACGTGCGCGAACCCCGCCTCGTCGAGCGCGCGGCGGAGGGCGCCGACCCTGCCGTCCATCATGTCCGAAGGCGCGATCACGTCGCATCCCGCCTCGGCCTGGACGAGCGCCTGCCGGCAGAGAATCTCGACCGTCTCGTCGTTATGGACATCGCCGTCGCGCAGCACGCCGTCGTGCCCATGCGTCGTGAACGGATCGAGCGCCACGTCGCACATCACGCCGAGACGCGGGTGCGCCTTCTTGAGGGCCCGCACCGCACGGCAGACGAGATTATCGGGATTGGTCGCCTCCTCGCCGCGCTCCGACTTGAGCCCAGGCGGCGTCACCGGAAAGACCGCGACGAGCGGGATCCCGAGCGAAGCCGCGTCGCCGGCGGCGTCCACGAGCGCCTCGATCGAGAGCCGGTCGACTCCCGGCATCGTGGGGACGGGCTCGCGCGCGCCGGGGCCCTCCTTGACGAAGACCGGCCAGATGAGGTCGTTCGCGCTGACCGCGTTCTCGGCGACGAGGCGCCGTGTCCAATCGGTGCGTCGGTTGCGCCGCATCCGCACGCGCGGATAGGCGCCCAAAGGGAAGGCGGGCACGCTCATGCGCACAACATAGGCGGCGCGACACCGAGGGTACAGCCGAGGAATCGCCCCTCGACGCAACTCGTAAGCATGCCTATAATATGTAAGCTTATGACAGACCGGTTCGATCGCACCCTCGGCTTCCTTCTCCACGATTGCGCCCGGCTGCTGCGCAAGCGCTTCGAGCAGAATTCCCGGGGCATCGGCCTCACGCGGGCGCAGTGGCAGGTCATCGCGCATGTGAGCCGAAACGAAGGGATCAACCAGAGCGCGCTTGCCGAGATCCTCGAGATCGAGCCGATCACGCTCGGCCGCATTGTCGATCGCCTCGAGGCCGCCGGCTTCGTGGAACGGCGCCAGCATCCGCGAGACCGGCGCGTCAAGCTCCTTTACCTCACCGACAAGGCGTACCCCCTGCTCGACCGCTTGCTCGCCATCGGCCAGGCGACCCGGGAAGAGGCGCTGGCGGGGATCTCCGCCGCGGAGCGCGAGCGCCTCATCGACACCCTGCTGCAGATGAAGGGCAATCTCATTCGCGCCTGCGCCGATCCGGAACGGGAGGCGGCGAATGGCTGACGGAGGCACCCGTCTCGAGGCGCCGGTCGCACGCGGGGTGGAGCGGGTCGCGGCGCCCCGGATCGGCCGCCGCCTCATGGTCAGGCGGATTCTCCTGGCGCTCGGGCCGCTCGTCCTCGCCGCGGTAGCGATTACGCTTTGGCTCGGCGGCGGGCGCTACGTCACCACCGACAATGCTTATGTCCGCGCCGACAAGGTCGCGGTCAACGCCGACGTCGCCGGCACGGTGGTCGAAATCGCCGTCCGCGAAAACCAGCGGGTGGCCGCGGGAGATCTCCTCTTCCGCATCGACGACGAGCCCTATCGGATCGCGCTCGCGGCCGCCGAGGCGCAGCTCGCGAGCGTGCGCAACGACATCGCAGCGCTGGAGGCGACCTGGCGCCAGCGCCTCGCCGAGATCCGGCAGGCGGAGGCCGACATCTCCTGGTACGAAAGCGAGTTCCGGCGGCAGAGCGAGCTCGCCCAGCGGAACGTCGCCTCCCAGGCGAAGCTCGACGAGGCGCGGCACAATCTCGACGCCGCGCGCCAGCGCATCTCCGGGCTCCGCCAGGACGCGCAGGCCGTGCTCGCCAAGCTCGGCGGCGACGCCGACAGGCCGGTCGAGGAGCAGGCCGCCTATCGCCGCGCCCTCGCCGACCTCGAGAAGGCGCGCCGCGATTTGCGCCGCGCCAAAATTTTGGCGCCGATCGACGGCATCGTCACCCGCGTCCAGGACCTTCAGGTCGGCTCCTATCTCGAGCCTGGCCAGCCCGCCTTCGCGCTCGTCGCCATCGACAGCGCCTGGGTGGAAGCCAATCCGAAGGAGACCGACGTCACTTACGTGAAGCCGGGCGATCCAGCGACGGTCACCGTCGACGCCTATCCGGGGCGCCGCTGGACCGGCCACGTGGCGAGCCTCTCCCCCGGCACCGGCGCCGAGTTCGCGATCCTTCCCGCCCAGAATGCGACCGGCAATTGGGTCAAAGTGGTGCAGCGCGTGCCGGTCCGCATCAATCTCGATCCGGCGCCCGACGCGCCGACGCTGCGTGCAGGGATGAGCGTGGAAGTCGAGATCGATACCGGCCACCGGCGCAGCTTGCGCGATCTCCTCGACATGCTCCAACGCTGGGTCGGCCTTCGAGCATGACGGGCCCCGCGTCGGGCGCCCATCGCGGCCTCATCACCGTGTGCGTGATGCTGGCCACGATCATGCAGGCGCTCGACACGACGATCGCGAACGTCGCCCTCCCCTACATGCAAGGGAGTCTCTCGGCCGGGCTCGATCAGATCAACTGGGTGCTGACGTCGTACATCGTCGCCGCGGCCATCATGACGCCGCCGACCGGATGGCTCGCGGCGCGTTTCGGCCGCAAGCGGCTCTTCCTCGTCACCGTCGCCGGCTTCACCACCGCCTCGGTTCTCTGCGGCATCGCCGCATCGCTCGAGGAGATGGTGATCTTCCGCCTCCTCCAGGGCGTCTTCGGCGCGCCTCTGGTTCCGCTCTCGCAATCGGTTCTGCTCGACAGCTATCCGCGCGAAAAACACGGGTCCGCGATGGCTCTCTGGGGCGTCGGCGTCATGGTCGGGCCGATCCTGGGCCCGACTCTCGGCGGCTACCTCACCGAGTTCTACCACTGGCGCTGGGTCTTCTACATCAACCTGCCGATCGGAATTCTGACCTTCCTCGGCTTGTCGGCCTTTCTCGCGGAGACCAAGGGCGAGCGCTCCCTCGCCTTCGACTGGTTCGGCTTCGCCACGCTGAGCCTCGCGATCGGCGCCTTGCAGATGATGCTCGATCGCGGCGAGCAACTCGACTGGTTCGATTCTCCGGAAATCGTCGCGGAAGCCGCGATCAGCGCGCTCTCCTTCTACCTCTTCCTCGTCCACAGCTTCACGACCGAGAAGCCGTTCATCGACCTGCATCTCTTCCGCGACCGTAACTTTTCGACCGGGCTCGTCTTCATCTTCATCGTCGGCATCATCCTTCTTGCGACGCTCGCGCTGATGACGCCGTTCCTGCAAAACCTCCTCGGCTATCCGGTCCTGACCGCCGGCCTCCTCATGGCGCCGCGGGGAATTGGCACGATGGCGGCGATGCTTCTGGTCGGCCGGCTCATTAATCGGGTCGATCCGCGCCTCCTCATCGCCACGGGCTTCGCGCTCACCGCGATCTCGCTCTGGGAGATGGCCGGGTTCAACATGGACGTGAGCCGCGAGGCGATCATTCGCACCGGGCTCGTCCAAGGCTTCGGACTGGGCTTCATCTTCGTGCCGCTGTCGACGATCACCTTCGCGACGCTGGAGCCCGGTCTGCGCACGGCGGGAACGTCCCTCTTCAGCCTCATGCGCAATATCGGCTCGAGCATCGGCATCTCGATCGTCATCTGGCTCCTCGGGCGCAACGCCCAGGTGATGCATGCCGAGCTCGTTCAGCATCTCATGCCGTTCGATCCGTTTCTGAGGAATCTCCCGGAGGCTTGGAGTCTCGCCACCAGTGCCGGACGCGCCTCGCTCAACGCCGAGCTCGGCCGCCAGGCTCTCACCATCGCCTATCTGGACGATTTCAGGCTGATGATGGTGGTGGCGCTCGCCACGCTCCCGTTCGTGCTTCTCTTGAAGCGGCCGCGCCGCTCGGGCGGTTAGCCGGTCCGGCCCAAGAAGAATCTCCCGCGACGGTTGCCCGGCGCGACGCGGGGCTCGACCGTATCTTCCCTGGCGCAGAACGTCGAGGCTCGCTCGCCGCTCGCGTTTGACCCCGGCAACGGCCCTCCGCTACGGTTGTCGAAAAGGGAGGCACGGAACAGCAGATGACGCGATTCATCGGCAAGCACCTGCTTTTCCTCGGCATCACGCTCTTCGTCGTGTCGCTGATCGTCTTCCTTCTGACCGAATTCACCCCCGGAGACGTCGCACGCAAGATCCTCGGCGCCTATGCGACAGAGGAGCAGGTCGCGCACCTCACCCGCGAGATGGGCCTCGATCGCCCGGTTCTCGTACGCTACCTCGACTGGCTGGGCGCACTCCTCTCCGGCGATCTCGGCTACTCGACGCGGTTCAAAGTGCCGGTATCCGAGATCATGTTCGATCGGCTCGCGAACACCGGCTTCCTCGCGCTCGTCTCATTCCTCATCATCGTGCCGCTCTCGATGCTTCTCGGCATCGCCGCGGGAATGCGCGAAGGGTCCGCTCTCGACCGCGTCATTCTCCTATTCTCGACCGTGTGCGCTTCGGTCCCCGAGTTCGCGATGGGCGTTTTTCTCGCCTCCATCTTCGTCGTGAGCCTCGGTTGGCTTCCGGGAGCAGCGACGCTTCAGCCCGGCCCCAACTGGTCGGTGGCGCAGCAGCTCGTGCTTCCCGTGGCGGTCATCGTTCTCTTCGACATGGGCTACGTCGTCGCGATGATCCGCGCCTCGATGGTGGAGGTGATGCAGCGGCCCTACGTGCGGACGGCCGTGCTCAAGGGCATGTCCTTCCGCCGCGTGGTGCTGGGCCACGCGCTGCGGAACGCGATGATCAATCCCGTGACGGTGATCCTCCTCCAGATCAACTATCTCATCACGGGCGTCGTCGTCGTCGAGACCGTCTTCGCCTACCCGGGTTTCGGACGCCTGATGCTGGAGGCGGCGCTCGCCAAAGATATAGCCGTAGTCGAGACCGGGGCTCTCGTCGCGGTGTTCATCGCCGTGATGACGCAGATTCTCGGCGATCTCGGCTACATGCTCCTCGACCCCAGGATAAGGGCCTGATGGCGGTCGAAACCTACAGCCCTGTCGCGGCAGCGCCGGAGCGCACCTGGCGCGACGGCCCGCTCGGCCGCTGGCTGGGACGCTTCGCCCTCCTCGGCGAATCGCGCCCGGCGGCGATCGGGCTGGCGATCGTCGCTTTCTGGATCGCCGCGGCTCTCCTCGCGCCGCTGATCGCGCCCTACGACCCCAACGCCAACGACTACTCGGCGCTCGCCGACCCGCGCCCATCGGCGGTGCACTGGCTCGGCACCGACCATCTCGGCCGCGACATCCTCTCGCGTCTCCTCTGGGGTGCGCGCACCGTGCTCACGGTCGCGCCCATCGCGGTTCTTGGAGCCACTCTTTCCGGGGTCTTGCTCGGTCTCACGGCAGGGTACTACCGCGGCCTCCCCGATCTGGTGATCACCCGGATTTGCGACATCGTCCTCTCTTTCCCGGTGATCATCCTCTACATGATCGTTCTGGCGCTCTTCGGCGCGACTGCTCTCAACATCATCCTCGTCATCACGCTGACCAAGGCGCCGATCATTGCGCGGATCGTGCGCGGGCTCGCGCTCGAGCTGCGCGAGCGGGACTACGTCGCCGCCGCGAAGATGCGCGGCGAAAGCGGCCTCTGGATCATGCTGGCAGAGCTTCTGCCCAACGCGCGCGGGCCGCTCGTCGTGGAGATGTGCCTGCGCATGGGCTACACGACGATCACCATAGGCGTGCTCGGCTTCCTCGGCATCGGCCTTCCGCCGCCCGACCCCGATTGGGGCGGCATGGTGAAGGATACCTACGGGCTCATGTCGGTCTACCCGCACATGTCGCTGATCCCGTGCGTCGCGATCTCCTCGCTCGTGATCGGCTTCAACCTCTTCGCGATCGGGCTGCGCGAGATCGGCTTGCGTGACTGAAGCGGCCACCCCGACCCTCGCCTTCGAGGACGTGCGGATCTCCTATTTCATCCGCGCCGGCGAGGCGAACGTGATCCCGCGGCTTTCCTTCGAGGTCATGCCCGGGGAGGCCTACGGTCTCGTCGGCGAATCGGGTTGCGGCAAGTCGACCGTCGCGCTCGCCGTGATGCGCTATCTCGGCCGCGCAGGGCGGATCACCGGCGGGCGCATTCTCTTCGAAGGCCGCGACCTCGCGGCCGCGACGGAAAGCGAGCTCCGCCGCATCCGCGGGCGCCGCATCGCGATGGTCTATCAAGACCCCATGTCGAGCCTCAACCCGGTCATGACGGTCGGGCGCCAACTCATGGAGGTGCCGCTACTCCATTCGGGTACGAGCCGCGAGGAAGCGCGCCGACGCGCGCTCGAAATCCTCGAGGAAGTCAACCTCGCCGACCCGGAGCGGGTGATGGAGCGCTACCCCCACCAGCTCTCCGGCGGGCAGCAGCAGCGCATCGTGATCGCGATGGCGCTCATCGCCGAGCCCTCGCTTCTCATCATGGACGAGCCCACGACCGGCCTCGACGTCACGGTCGAGGCGGCCGTGCTCGACCTCGTGCGACGTCTCAGGCAGCGGCACCGCTCGGCGATCCTCTTCATCAGCCACAATCTCGGCGCGGTCGCGCAGATCTGCGACCGCATCGGAATCATGTATGCGGGCGAACTCGTAGAGACGGGTGCCGTGCGCGACGTCTTCAAGACGCCGCGCCACCCGTACACCCGCGGCCTCCTCGACTGCCTTCCGACGCTCGATCGCGACAAGAGACGCGCACCTCTTGTACCGATTCCCGGCCAGATCGGCTCGCCGCTGGAGCGTCCGCGCGGCTGCGCCTTCGCGCCGCGTTGCGTTCACGCCGAAGCGGGCCGCTGCACGGTGGCGCCGATCCCGCTCGTTTCGGTCGGCGCGACGCACGAGGTGCGGTGCGTCCGCCACGCCGAGCTTTCCGCCTGGGCGTCGCGGGGCGGAACCGCTTCGGCGAGAGACGGCCGCGACGCCGAAAGGTCGGTGATCGAGGTGACGGAACTCCGCAAGACCTATCGGCAGTCCGCAGGGCTCTTCGGCGCCGATCGTGGCCGGATCGAAGCGCTGAGCGGCGTTGATCTCGAGGCGTTCGAGGGCCAGACGCTCGCGATCGTCGGCGAGTCCGGCTGCGGCAAGTCCACGCTCGCCCGGATCCTCTCCGGCCTCGCGACGGCGACGGCGGGAAGCGTGCGGCTCGGCGACATCGAGGTCGGAACGCAGCCGGTCGAGACCCGCCCGGACGCGTTGAAGCGCCAGCTCCAGATGGTGTTCCAGAACCCGGATTCGACGCTGAATCCGAGCCACAGCGTCGGCTTCTCCGTGATGCGCGCGCTGCGGCGGCTACGCCGCCTCGACCGCTCGCAGGCGCGCGCGGAAGCGGCGCGGCTCTTCGAAACCGTGCAGCTTCCCTCGTCGTTCCTGCGCCGGAAGCCCCATCAGCTCTCGGGCGGGCAGCGCCAGCGCGTGGCGATCGCGCGCGCGCTCGCCGGCGATCCCGCCGTCATCCTCGCCGACGAGCCGGTGTCGTCGCTCGACGTCTCCGTCCAGGCGGCGATCGTCAACCTCCTCGCCGAGCTCCAGGCGGAGCGCCGCGCCACCCTCGTCTTCATCAGCCACGATCTCGCGCTCGTGCGCTATCTTGCCGACAGCGTCGCAGTCATGTATCTCGGCACGATCGCCGAGGCGGGGCCAGCCGATCGCGTCTTCGCCCCGCCTTGGCATCCTTACACCGAGGCCCTCCTCTCCGCCGTGCCCAAACCCGACCCGGGCGCCTCCGGCGCGCGCATCGTGCTCGAGGGACCGGTGCCGAGCGCCGCCGACCTTCCGGCCGGATGTCCATTCGCGACGCGCTGCCCGCGCAAGCTCGGCGCGATATGCGACGAGCAGCGTCCGCCCGATCGGATGCTCGACGACGGGCACCGCATCGCCTGCCATATCCCGACGGAGACGCTGTTGGCGCTGCAGGAGAGCGGGACGGCGACGCAGCGCCATCACAAGGAAGCCGCCCCTTAGCGAAGACGCCGCCCCATGACCTCGCGCGGGGCTCTAAGGTCCCGTCGGGATCGGCTCCGTGCGTCCGTAACGGCGCAGCTTGAGGTGATCAGACGACATGATGCCCGGACGGGTGTCGTAGCCGAGAAGAGCGACGAGCCGCGGCGTCGAACCCTCGACCGCGGTTACGCGGTGGATCGAATAGCGCCCCATGAAGAGCGCCATCGTTCCGGGCTTCATGTCGAGGGTCACCACGCCGTCGCGCTCGCCGTCGAGAAGACGCTCTATCCGGTCGTAGTTCGGCTCCTCCGGCGTGCGGATATGCGGCACGTACTCGAAATCCCCGCCACGCTCGCAGTCCTGCAGCAGACTCGAGACGACGAAGTCGGTCTGGTCGAAATGCCAGAGAAGGCGCTCGCCCTCCTCCATGACCGCGACATTGAGCGCCCCCAGGGGATCTGCGTAGCGGTAGACCCGCTCGCATCCGATGACCTGCGCGAGCCAGTCCGCAAGCGCATCCCACTCGTACACGCGGCGGATGGCGTCCTGCGCCGGTATGAGATCGTAGGCGACGGCGCCGACCGACGTGCTCTGCAGGCGTCGCTTCGGGTGACTTTCGGGGAAGCTCTCGTCGGGCGGGTCGAGGTAGGCGGTTCCGTGGCTCGAGGTCCGCCACGCCTTCGAGGCGAGCCGCATCCCTTCCGCCGCCATCCGCGCCACCCCCGAGGGCGTGATGAAGCCCTCGAGCATGGACGCGCCCGTCTCGGCCAACTCGCGGCGGCATCGTTCCGCGAGCTTCGCCCCCTCGCCGGCCGGATCGTGCACCGGGTAACGCGCGAAATCGACGAGCCCGGCGATCTCGGGTGGCGGCGCCGCTGTCATCGTCGGGGATGTTAGCGACGCGCTCGGCGCCGGTCCACGCGACGTCCGGGGCAGGATACCCGGAAGGAGGAGGGCCGATCCGGCCCGGAAGCGCTAATGCCGGGCCGTCATCCGGTCCATATAGGCCATCGCCATCGCCGAGAGGACGAAGGTGATGTGAATGATCACCAACCAGAGCAGCTTATCGTTGCTGACCTGAGCCACGTTCATGAAGGCGCGGAGGAGGTGAATGGAGGAGATCGCGACGATCGAGGCCGCGACCTTCACCTTGAGAGAGCCGGCGTCGAGCTTCCCGAGCCAGGCGATGCTTCGCTCCGCGCCCTCGAGGTCGAGCTTCGAGACGAAATTCTCGTAGCCCGAGAGCATCACCATCACGATGAGGCTCGCCACCAGCGTCATGTCGACGAACGCGAGCGCGACGAGGATGAGATCGGTTTCGCTGATCGCGATCGCGGTCTCGATCACGTGCAGCATCTCGCGGAAGAAATGAACGCAGAAGACGACGAGCAGCAGCGCGAGTCCGAGATAGAGCGGCACCAGCAGCCAGCGGCTCGCGAACAAGGTGCGTTCGAGCAGTCTCTCCATACGCTGAATTCTCTCCTGAAAAAGAACGGGGACCGCCGAGGTCCCCGCCCTGATGTCCCGCCGAGAGCCGCGGGTCAAGCGCTGAGCGCCAGCTCGTGCGCGAAGATGTAGCCGGTCGGGTGCATCTTGAAGCCCTGCACGCGCTTGTCCATGAAGGTGAAAAGCGCGCGCCACACCGGCTGCACGATCGGTCCCTCGTCGAGCATGATCTTTTCGAGGTCGGCCATGACCTGGCTGCGCTCCTTGGGATCGAGAATGCCCTCGGCCAGGGCGAGCAGCCTGTCGAACTCCGGGTTCGAGAAGTTCGACTCGTTCCAGGCCCCTCCGGTCCGGTAGGCGAGGCTGTAGGTCATGACGCCGAGCGGCCGGTGCGCCCAGGTCGTCATGCCGAACGGGACCTTGGTCCATACCTCCCAGTACTGGGTCGACGGCATCACGTTCATCTTGACCCGGATGCCGGCCTCCTTCCACTGCTCGACCATCGCCTGCACGGCGACGATCTCCCAGGCCGAGCTGTCGGACTGCCGGCAGGCGATCTCCACGTCGATGCCGTTCGGGTAGCCCGCCGCGGCGAGAAGCTCTTTCGCCTTCGCGACGTTGCGACCGGACACCGGCACCTTCGCATACTCCGGGTGCCGCGGGCTCACGTGGTGATGCTCGCCCGCCTCGCCGAGCCCGTAATGCGAGATCCGCAGCACGGCTTCGGGATCGATCGCGAGGCGCATCGCCTGACGCACACGCTTGTCGTCGAACGGCTTCACCGGGTGCATCCGGGCCACCGCGGTATACGCGGTCTGCACCTGATGCATCTGCAGGTGCGGAAGCCGCTTCAGCGGTTCGAGCTGCACCGGATTGGCGAGATAGACGCCGTCGACCTGCTTCGATGCGAGCGCGCTGATCGCGGCCGCGGGCTCGTCGCCGAGATCGATGAACTCGAGCCGATCGAGATAGGGACCTGTCCCCCAGTAGTTCTTGCTCGCCTCGAAGACCTGCCGCCGTCCGACCTCGTTCTCCTTGAGGACGAACGCGCCGGTCCCGTTCGCGCCGACCTTGAACTCTCCGTTTTCGGCCGGATCGAGAATGAGGAGCGGATAATGGAAGAGCGCTTCCGGAAGGGCGAGGTTCGGCGCCTTGCCGTTGAGCACGACGGTGAAGTCGTCCTTCTTCTCGATCGCGTTGGCGTCCCAGAGCCGCGCCGTCTTTTTCGGATTGCCCTTCTCGTCCTTCTCTCCCGTGTCGACCTCCTCGATGATGAAGCTCTTCATGAGCCCCAGAACCGAAGAGCCGATCTTCGGATCGAGAACCCGCTTCAAATTCCAAACCACGTCGTCAGCGGTGAACTGACGGCCGTTGTGCCACTTGACGTCGCGGCGCAGGTGCAGCGTCCATGTCTTGAGATCGTGGCTCGCCTCCCAGCGCTCGCAAAGCGCCGGGCGGGTGATGTTGTCGACGCCCGTTACGGTCAGGTAGTCGAGATGCTGGCGCGCCGAGTTCGAGCTCTCCACCCAGGAATACGCGTGCGGGTTGCTCAAATCCTGGCACCGCATGCCGAGCCGGAGATGTCCTCCCTTGGGCATCGCCGTCTGCGCGAAAGCAGGCGCCGCGAACGATCCGCCCGCGACCTTGCCGGCGAAAGCGTAGGCGCCGGTCGCCGACATGCCGAGCAGCGTCGCCGTGCGCAAGAACTCCCGGCGGTCGATGCGGCGCTCGGCGAGCTGGCGCTTCAGTTCCGGGATATAGGGGTGCTCCTTCTGGTCGGCCATTCGCGTCCTCCGTCGTGGGCCATGGCCGCCTGGTTCTCGTGGACGCGTGCCGTGCAGCGGCCGTTGGTGCGCCCTTGTTATGAGAGAGGTTCGGCCGTGCCCGCCGCCATTGTCAAGCCGGGGGACCGATTGTACCGGTAGCAGCGATGCCGAAGCGCGACAGCCTCCCTGCCCCGTTCGCCGAATGGTTTCGCGCGCGCGGCTGGAGTCCGCATCAGCATCAGCTCGCCGTTCTCGCCGCAGCGCGCGCCGGCGAGAGCGTGCTTCTGATCGCACCGACGGGCGGCGGCAAGACGCTCGCCGGTTTTCTGCCGAGCCTCGTTGAGCTCGGGCACACACCGCGCGAAGGTCTCCATACGCTCTACGTCTCGCCGCTCAAGGCGCTTTCGGTGGATGTACGCCGCAATCTCGAGAAACCGATCGACGAGATGGCGCTGCCCATCCGCGTCGAGACGCGCACCGGCGACACGCCGGCCGAGCGGCGAAGGCGGCAGCGCACGCAGCCGCCGCACATATTGCTGACGACGCCGGAGTCCCTCGCGCTCCTCCTCTCCTATCCCGATGCTCCGGAGCTCTTCCGCGATCTCGCCGTCGTCATCGTCGACGAAGTCCATGCGCTCGCCGGCACGAAGCGCGGCGAGCTCCTCGCTCTCGGTCTCGCGCGGATCGCCCGGCTCGCTCCTGGTGCCCGCCGCATCGGTCTCTCGGCGACTGTCGCTTGGCCTTCCGAGCTCGCCGCGTATCTCGGCTCCGGCGTCGCGCCGGCACGCATCATCGAGGGCGGCGAAGGTCCGAAGCCGGAGGTACGCATCCTCGCGACGCGCGAGCATCTGCCATGGGCCGGGCACCTGGCGCTGCACGCGCTCGCCGAGGTCTACGAGGCCGTGAGGCGCCATCGCACGACGCTGATCTTCGTCAACACGCGCGCCCAGGCCGAGCTCTGCTTCCAGGAGCTCTGGCGGCTCAACGAAGACAATCTGCCGATCGCGCTCCATCACGGCAGCCTCGCGGTCGAGCAGCGCCGCAAGGTCGAGGCGGCGATGGCGGCGGGCAAGCTGCGCGCCGTCGTAGCGACCTCCTCGCTCGATCTCGGGATCGACTGGGGCGACGTCGACCTCGTCGTCCAAGTCGGCGCGCCGAAAGGCGTCTCGCGCCTCGTGCAGCGCATCGGACGCGCCAACCATCGGCTCGACGAGCCGAGCCGGGCCCTCCTCGTCCCGTCGAACCGCTTCGAGGTTCTCGAATGCCACGCCGCAGCGACAGCCGTCGCCGAGGGTGCTCTCGACGGCGACAGGCCGCGACCCGGCGGGCTCGACGTGCTCGCGCAGCATCTCCTGGGCATGGCGTGCTGCCGACCGTTCACCGCGGACGAGATGTACGAGGAGGTGCGGACCGCGACACCCTATGCCGCGCTCTCGCGCGCGGACTTCGACGACACGCTGCGCTTCGTCGAGAACGGCGGGTACGCGCTCGCCGCGTACGAGCGCTGGCGGCGCCTGTTCCGCGACAGCCTCGGCCGCTACCACGTCGCCGGCGACAAGGTCGCGCAGCGCCACCGAATGAACGTGGGAACGATCGTCGAAGCCGTCATGCTGAAAGTGCGGCTCGTGCGCGGCCCGGTGCTCGGCGAGATCGAAGAATGGTTCGCCCAGGGACTGACCCCGGGCGACACTTTCTACTTCGCCGGTCGGCTGCTGCGGTTCCTCGGGATTCGCGAGATGACGGTCGAGGCCGCATCGGCGCCGCCCGGCCAGCCGCCCCGGATACCTTCATACGAAGGCGGAAAGCTGCCGCTCTCGACCTTTCTTGCAGACGGGGTCCGCGCGCTCCTCCAAGACCGCAGCCGGTGGCGCGAGCTTCCCGACCCAGTGCGCGAGTGGCTCGATCTTCAGGAATGGCGATCGGTCCTGCCCGGGTCCGACGGGCTTCTCGTCGAGACGTTCCCGCGCGGCGGCCGGTTCTTTCTCGTCGCCTACAGCTTCGAGGGCCGGCAGGCGCACCAGACCCTCGGCATGCTTCTGACCCGCCGCATGGAGCGGACGGGGCTGGGTCCCCTCGGCTTCGTCGCGACGGACTACGTCCTCGCCGTCTGGAGCCTTCGCCGCGCGGTCGACATGGCGAGCCTCTTCGACGAGGACATGCTCGGCGACGATCTCGAGGCCTGGATGGCCGAGTCCTCCCTCTTGAAGCGCACGTTCCGCAGCGTCGCCGTCATCGCCGGGCTGGTCGAGCGGCAGCATCCGGGGCTGCGCAAGTCGGGAAAGCAGGTAACATTCAGCTCCGACCTCATCTACGACGTGCTTCGACGGCACGAGCCCGACCACGTGCTGCTGCGCGCGACGCGCGCCGACGCTGCCCGGGGCCTCACCGACGTCGCGCGCCTTGCCGCCTTCCTGAAGCGTATCCAGGGGCGGGTCATGCTGCGCGCGCTCGACCGTGTCTCGCCGCTGGCGGTGCCGATCCTCCTCGAGATCGGACGCGAGAACGTCGCCGGCGAGGCGCACGACGTGGCGCTCGCCGAAGCGGCGGCCGAACTCGTGCAAGAGGCGATGGTCGCGTGAAGAATTCGCGCGCGTATCCGAAAGGAGGGTCCAGACTTGTTCATGACCTGAAATCGGGATCGCCAAAAATCCATTTCTGTTTTTTCTTGGGCTATACTCTGGGCGGTCACCGAATCAGGGAGAGAGTATGATGGCAAAGGGCAGCGAAGTTCGGTTCGGCCGTAACGCCGCAGAGACGGCGAACGGACCGTCGATCGAGCCCTTCTTCGAAGTCGGCAACCGTTTGCTCGAGACATGGGCGGCGGTGGGCACGGAAATCCTCGAGTTCAGCAAGACGCGTCTCGACCAGGGCCTCGAGCTCAGCCGGGCGATGGCGCGGACGGGATCGGTGAGCGAGGCCATGGACGTACAGGCGCGCTTCACCCGTTCGATGGTGCAGGACTACATCTCCGAGGCGAACAAGCTCGCCGACATGTCCACGCGCAGCTTCCTCGGCAGCTTCGCCGCGATGCAGAAGCAGGCGAAGTCCCAATCATCCGGGGCCGAAGCCGCAGAATAGACGGCCGCACCGCCCGAGGCCTTGCCGGTTCCGTCGCGCGACGGTAAGCCTCGGGCGTGTTCGATTTACGTTCCGCCCGCCTTCGGGCGAGCGCCGATGTTGCGTGCGCTGCTTTCGACTTCGCGTCGACCCGGCTTCTCGCCGACCCCAGCGGTGCGCTCGTCTGGCCGGCGGCTGCGACCGTTATCGTCGCCGACCTCCACTTCGAGAAGGCGTCGAGCTATGCGCGGCTCGGCACGATGCTGCCGCCTTACGACACCGCGGCGACGCTCGACCGTCTTGAAGAGGTGCTCGCGCGGCATCGCGCGCGACGCGTCGTCTGTCTCGGCGACAGCTTCCATGACGGCGACGCCGCGGCGCGGCTCGGTGCCGCCGAGCGACAGCGCCTCGCGGCCATCGTCGCCGCGCGCGATTGGCTCTGGGTCGCCGGAAATCACGACCCTTCGCCGCCTTCGGGGCTCGGCGGCCGGACGGTCGCGGGCGAGCTTGTCCTCGAACCCCTCGCCTTTCGCCACGAGGCCGCGCCGGACGCGGCAGCCGGAGAGGTGAGCGGCCACTTTCATCCGAAGGCGACGATCCCAACCCGCGCCGGCCCGGTGACGGGCCGCTGCTTCGTGACCGACGGCCGGCGGCTCGTGCTCCCCGCGTTCGGCGCCCTCGCCGGCGGGCTCGACGCATTCGCGCCGCCCATCGCGCGGCTCTTCCCGCAAGGCTTCGACCTCTACGTCGTCGGGCGGCGCCGGGTGGTGCCCTTTCTTCGGCGCCGCTCCGCCTGACGGAGCGAAAGGGGGGACGGCGACGAGGCCGTCCCCTTCTGCTGCAACGTGCTTTGAATGAAGCGGTTCAGGCGTCGCCGTCGCCGCCGGAGCCGGCCAGCATCGCGTCGGCGACGAGGCCGGCATTGGCCCGGATCGCGTGCTCGATCGCGTCGGCGATGGCCTTGTTCTCCTTGAGGAACGCCTTCGCGTTCTCACGGCCCTGCCCGATGCGCTGGCCGTCATAGGAGAACCACGAGCCCGATTTCTCGACGACGCCGGCCCGCTGTCCGAGATCGAGAAGCTCGCCGAGCTTCGAGATGCCCTCGCCGTACATGACATCGAATTCGACCACCTTGAACGGCGGCGCCATCTTATTCTTGACCACCTTCACCCGGGTCTGGTTGCCGATGATCTGCTCGCGCTCCTTGATCGCGCCGATCCGGCGGATGTCGAGCCGGACGGAGGCGTAGAACTTGAGCGCGTTGCCGCCGGTCGTCGTCTCCGGATTGCCGAACATGACGCCGATCTTCTGGCGGATCTGGTTGATGAAGATGACGAGGGTGCGCGAGCGCGCGATCGAGCCGGTGAGCTTCCTCAGCGCCTGGCTCATGAGCCGCGCCTGCAGCCCGACATGGCTGTCGCCCATCTCGCCCTCGAGCTCGGCCCGGGGCACGAGCGCGGCGACGGAGTCGACGACGAGCACGTCGATCGCGCCCGAGCGGACCAGGGTGTCGGTGATCTCGAGCGCCTGCTCGCCCGCATCGGGCTGCGAGATGAGAAGGTCGTCGGTATTGACGCCGAGCTTCTTCGCATAGCCCGGGTCGAGCGCGTGCTCGGCGTCCACGAAGGCGCAGATGCCGCCTTGCCGCTGCGCCTCGGCGATGACATGGAGCGCGAGCGTCGTCTTGCCCGAGCTCTCCGGCCCGTAGATCTCGACGATGCGGCCGCGCGGCAGGCCGCCGATCCCGAGCGCGATGTCGAGCCCGAGCGAGCCGGTGGAGATCGCCTCGACCTCGGTGGCGGCCGCTTCGCGCGCGCCCAGCTTCATGATCGAGCCCTTGCCGAAGGCACGCTCGATCTGCCCCAGCGCGGCCTCCAGAGCCTTCTGCTTGTCCATGCTGTCCTTTTCCACCAAGCGCAACGCGGCCTGAAGCATCCGCTCCCTCCTTCTGTCACACGATTCGGACCCGAGGCAACCGTCGTTCCTGGTTTGTACCGTACGCTGTTTGTTCTCCCCGCGCAACCTGATTTTTCATGGAACTTTTCCGCGAAAAGCGCCGGTTATACCGAACCGGAGGTCGGGACATGCGAAAGCTCCACCTTGCGGCCGCCCTCGTGCTGCTGC
>JADGGZ010000222.1 GCA_019689675.1 Rhodospirillales bacterium
AACGCCCCTGCCGAAGCTCGGGCACCGCGTCGAATGGACGACGCCGCACTGCGACCCGACCGTGAACCTGCACGACTGGTATCACGTGTTCCGCGGCGAGCGCCTCGTCGACATCTGGCCGATCGACGCGCGCGGCAAGCGCTGATCTCGGCGCCTCAGGCGGCGCCCGTCGCCGCCATCAGCACCGCGTGCTCGTCGGTGCGACCCACGATCTCGCGCACGATCCGGCCGTCGCGCATGACGAGCAGCCGATGGCTCAGCGCGAGAAGCTCCTTCGTCTCGGAGGAGACGAGAAGGATTGCGACGCCGTCCGCCGCGAGGTCCATCAGAATCTCGTAGATCTCGTCCTTGGCGCCGACATCGACGCCGCGGGTCGGCTCGTCGCAGACGAGGAGCCGCGGCGCGCAGAGGAGCGCGCGGCCGAAGAGGACCTTCTGCTGGTTGCCGCCGGAAAGCTCCGAGACCGGCGCGTGGAGCGAGCGTGCGACGAGCCGCAGGCGGCGCAGCACCGCCTCCGTCGCCTCGCGCTCCGGCTTCGGGGCGAGCAGTCCCCAGCGCGAGAAGCGCCCGAGCGAGGCCGCCGACGCGTTGACGACGATGGACAGAGGCCGGAAGAGCCCGTCGCGCTTGCGGTCCTCGGTGAGATAGACGATGCCGTGCCGGATCGCGTCGCCGGTCGAGCGCAGCCGGAGCGGCTTGCCGTCGATCCGCACCGTCATCGGCCATTCGCGGTCGACCGCGGCGATGGCACGGGCGAGGCGGGTGCGGCCGGAACCGACGAGCCCGGCGAGGCCGACGATCTCGCCACTGTTCAGCGTCAGCCGGACTTTCCCGCGCGGCGTCTCGCCCTCGATCTCGATGCGGCGGGGCGCGGACGGCACCGGCGGCAGGTCGAAGCGCTCGCGCACGTCGTGACCGATCATGAGCCGCACGAGCTCGGCCTGGCTCGTCGCGGAGACGTCGAGCGTCGCCACCTTGCGGCCGTTGCGCAGCACGGTGACGCGGTCGCCGATCGCGAAGATCTCTTCCAGCCGGTGCGTCACGTAGAGGACGAGGAGCCCGCGGCGCTTCAGCTCCGCGATGATGGCGAAGAGCCGGTCCCGCTCGCCGAGCGAGAGGACGGAGGTCGGCTCGTCGAGCACGAGGACGCGCGTCGTGCCGGCAAGGGCGCGCGCGATTTCGATGAGCTGCTGCCCGGCTATGCTGAGCTCGCCCGCGACAGCGCGCGGGTCGAGCGGCAAGCCCCATTCGCGGCAGAGCGCCTCGGTCTCCGCGACGAGGCGCCGGCGGCTGAACCCGCCAGAGCGGCCGAGATGGACGTTCTCGGCGACGGTGAGCAGCGGCAGCACCGCGAGCTCCTGGTAGACGACGCTCACCCCCGCGGCGCGCGCGGCGCGCGGCGAGTCGAAGAGCGCCGGCGCGCCCGCGAGATGGAGCGTGCCGGCGCTCGGCGGGAAGACGCCGCCGATGATGTTCATGAGCGTCGACTTCCCGGCGCCGTTGGCGCCGGCGATCGCGTGGACCTCGCCGGCGAAGGCGGCGAAATCGACGCCGTCGAGCGCGACGGTGCCGCCGAAGCTCTTGCCGAGGCCGCGCGCTTCGAGAAGCGGCTGGTTCAGCTCGGCTTCCACTCGTCGGGCAGCGTGCTCGCCCACCAGTCGTCGGGACGGTTCGGCTCGACGTACTTGTCGACGTCCTTGGGCGCGATGTACTCGGAGGGGATCCGGATGCCGCGCTTCACCGGCTTGCCGGCGAGAACCTCGAGGCCGAGCTTCAGCGCCTCCTGGCCGGCCCGGGTCGGGAAGGTGACCGCGCCGCCCTGCCGGTGCTTCTGCACCCATTTCAGCCAGCCGTTGTACTCGTCGCCCGGCGACATGATGACCTGCTTGAGGCGCCCCGCCTCCTCGAACGCCTCGGCGACGCCGATCGACATCTGACCCGCCGGCGAGAAGACGCCGTCGATGCGCGGATAGCGCTGCAGGAGGTTCTCCGTGATCTGCTTCGCCTTGGCGCGGTTCCAGTCGCCGTGCTCGGCGGTGAGGAGCTCCATCTGCGGATGGTCCTTCAGCACCGTCTTCAGCGCCGCGAGCTGATCGACGGCCGCCGTCGTGCCGGCGATCGGGAGCATGGCGAAGATCTTGCCCTTGCCGCCCATGTCGGCGGCGAGATGCTTCGCCACCATCTCGCCGAGGAGCCACTGGTCGATGAAGGCGTTCGAGACGGTGCCAGGCCCGTAGGTGAAGCCGCCGCCGGTGTTGATCGTCGGAATGCCGCGCTGCACCGCCTTCTCGAGCGCGGGCTGGATCGCCTTCTCGTCGACCGGCCAATAGAGGATGAGGCTCACGTTCTTGGAGACGAGGTCCTCGATGTCGGCGACCTGCTTCGTCGGATTGAACGCGGCGTCGGTGACGAGGACGTTCTGGATCTCCTTGTGGCGCGAGGCCTCGTACTTGATGTGCTGGAGGCAGAAGACGACCCAGGAATTGCTGAGATAGCCGGCCGACACGCCGACCGTGTAGGGCCCCGCCTTCTTGAATTTCGTCGTGTCGACGGTTTCGTTCATCTGGCGCTCTTGCGCCGCGCGGTCCGTCTGGGCGCGCGCCGGTCCGCCCAGCGTGGCGACGAGCGCCGAGGCCGCCGACGCCAAAAGGAAACTCCGTCGCTCCATGCTCCCGTCTCCCTATCCCGGATCGCGGTTCAGCCGCGTGTAGGCGGCTGATGCCGCAATGATGATGACGCCCTTCACGATGAGCTGCGAATTGTAGTCGAGCCCCAGCATGTTCACCATGTTGAAGGCGACGAAGAGGACGAGCACGCCCGCGACGGTTCCCGCGACGTTGCCGCGCCCGCCCTCGAAGGTCGTTCCGCCGAGGACGACCGCCGCCAACGCGTCGAACTCGAAGCCGCGCCCGGCGAAGGTGCTGGAGACGCCCGAGCGCGCGAGGAGCGCGATGCCGCCCACGCCGGCGAGGAGTCCCGAGATTGCGTAGGTCGCGATGGTGAGCCGGGCGATCGGAAGGCCGGCGAGCGCCGCGGCGGCGCGGTTGCTGCCGACGAGATAGAGGCTCCGCCCGTAACGCGTCGTTCTCAGCGCCGCCTCGGCGAGAATCGCGAGCGCGACGAAGGTCAGCGCGAGGACGGGCACGAGGTCGCCGAGGCGGAAATTGAAGAACTCGCGGAAGCCGGGCGCGACGACGCCGCGCGCCGTGCCGCCGGAATAGACCTGCGTCAGGCCGTAGACGGCGAGCGCAGTGCCGAGCGTCAGGATGAACGGCGAGACGCGGTTGAAGGCGATCACGATGCCGTTGAAGAGACCGATGGCGACGCTCGCCGCGAGGGTCGTCGCGAGCGCGAACGGAATGTTCTCGACCCGGCCCTCCATCTGCACGGCGCAGAGCACCGCCGCGAAGGAGATGATGGCGCCCACCGAAAGATCGACGCCGCCGAGGATCATCACGAGCGTGACGCCGACCGCCGCGATGCCGACCGGCGCCGCCTGCCGCACGATGTTGACGAGATAGGCGGGATCGAGAAAGCCCGGCGAGAGCAGCGCCGCCGCCGCGAGGAGCGCCAGGAGGACGAGCCAGATCGCCGCTGCGGAGAGGGTGCGCCTCATGCGGCGACCACCCGTGTTCGCGCGCGCGGCTGGTTGGCGAGAATCGCCGCGATCACGATCAGCCCCTTCGCGACCATCTGAACGAAGGCGGAGATCTGGAGGAGGTTGAGCGCGTTGCTGACGATGCCGAGCACCAGCACCGCCGCGAGCGTCCCGGCGATGCTGCCGCGCCCGCCCGCGAGCGCGGTCCCGCCGAGCACGACGGCGACGATGGCGTCGAGCTCGTAGCCGGCGCCCGCCATCGGGTAGCCGGTGCCGAGGCGGCCGGCGATGAGGATGCCGGCGAGCCCGGCGCTGAGCCCGGAAAGGGTGAAGACGGCGAGCCGCACGCGGGCGGTGGGAACGCCCACCCGGCGCGCGCTCTCCTCGCTGCCGCCGAGCGCGGCGAGGTGCAGGCCGAGCCGGGAGCGCCGGAGGATGGCGCCGCAAGCGAGCGCGACGGCGGCGACGAGGACGAGAGAAACGGGAACGCCGAGGAGGCGCTCGTTCGCGAGCCAGAGGAGCTCCGGCGGCGCGCGGCCGATGCTGCGGTCGGTCCAGACGAAGATCACGCCCTGCAGCACGCTCAGCATGCCGAAGGTGAGGATGAGCGGATCGATGCGCAGCCGGTTCGAGAGGACGCCGTTGAGAGCGCCGACCGCGGCGGCGAGCAGCAGCGCGAGCGCGACGACCGGGACCGCCGCGGCCGAGCTTCCGTCGGCGAGGGCGCAGACGAGGACGACGACGAGCCCCGCCAGCTGCCCCACCGAGAGGTCGATGAGCCCTGCGGTGATGACGAGCGTCTGGCCGACGGCGAGGACCGCGAGCGGCGCCGACTGCGTCAGGACATTCGCGAGATTCGCCGGCGTGCGGAATTCGGGAATCGCCGCCGACGCCAGTACCAGAAGGAGAAGGAGCAGCCAGTAGATGCCGGTGCGCGCGAGGAGCGCCGGCAGGCGCCGGATCATCGCGGCAGCATCTCCACGATCGTCTCGCTCTTCTCGACCCAGCCGAACTTCATCGCGAAGTTCTGGAGCGTGGCGGCGTGAAGGGTCGGCGCGAAGGACGACACCGCATCCTCGGCCATCGTCGTGCGGAAGCCGTGATGGAACGCCTCGCGCGCCGTCTCCTCGACGCAGATCTGCGTCACCGTGCCGGTGACGACCACCGATTCGACGCCGAGCGCCCGCAGCGTGTCGGCGAGCGGCGTGCCGTGGAACGCGCCGTAGCCGAACTTCTCGATGATGTGCTCGCCCGGCAACGGCGCCAGCTCGTCGATGATTTCCGTGCAGTCGAGCTCGCGACCGACATCGGCGTAGAAGCGACGATGCCCCTTCCAGCAGCATTTCGTCGGCGGCCGGCATTGCGGCGACCATTCCCAGAACAGCGTTTCGTGGGGGAAGGTGATGAACTTCGTATAGATCACCGGCCTGCCGCGCTGCCGGAACGCGTCGAGGAGCCGGAGATGGGCGCCGATCGTCGCCCGCGCGTCCGGCACCTCGAGCGGCGCCCCGACTCGGACGAAGTCGTTCTGCATGTCGACCACGAGGAGGGCCGCGTTGCGCAATCGGTCTTGCCGCTCGATCATGCGCGGAAGGTAACCCAGTCCGACGCAAGGGAGTAGGGGATGGCAGACCTCAGAATGACGCTCGCGGTGGCGCAGATGGACTGCGCCTGCGGGGACGTCGCGGCGAACCTCGCGAAGATCGCCGACCTCGCGGCGGCAGCACGCAGGCTCGGCGCCGAGCTCGTCGTCTTCCCCGAATGTGCGACCACCGGCTATTTCCTCGGCGATCGGCTTTCCGAGCTCGCCGAGCCGCCCGACGGCAGGACGGCGGAGCGCCTCGCCGCGATCGCGCGCAGCAACGGGCTTCACCTCGCGGTCGGCGCCTATACGCGGGACGAGGGAGCGGTCCGGAACTCGCAGTTCCTTTTCGGTCCCGACGGCACCCTTCTCGCCCTCTACCACAAGGCGCATCTCTTCGCGTCCGAACGGGAGGTGTGCCGGCCCGGCGACCGGCCGGCCGTGGTCGACACCGCACTCGGACGCATCGGACTCACGATCTGCTACGACCTCATCTTTCCGCAGTACGTGCACCGGCTCGTCGAGTTCGGCGCGGAGATCGTCATCAACAGCACCAACTGGATCGCCGACGCCTACCAGCGCGAGGTCTGGGGCTGGAACGGCCCGACGGCGCAGAGCCTCGCCGCGGTGCGGGCGCTCGAGAACGGCGTCGTGCTGGCGATGGCCGACCGGGTCGGGCGCGAGACGCTCGACCCGAGCCTCGTTTTCGACAGCCTCGGCCATTCGACGATCGCCGGACCGTCGGGGCGCATCCTCGCCTCGGTTCCAGCGGGCGAGGGCGTCGCGGTGGCGCGAATCGACTATGCGGAGGCGGATCTCGCCCGCTGGCGCGGCATCGCGACCTACCGGGCCGATCGCCGCCCCGAGCTGTACGGCGGCGCATGAGCGTGTCGGCTCTGCGCCGCCTCTAGCCCGAAAGAAGTAGCCCTCGCCGATTCGGCGCCTCGCCTCGCGCCCGGCGGCGGGTGCAGGATGCGCTCTCAGCCGGCCTTCGGCGCCT
>JADGGZ010000027.1 GCA_019689675.1 Rhodospirillales bacterium
CGGAAGCGAACCGTTTCTACGCCATGATCGACTCCTATCTGGGGCGGCTCGATGCGCTCGGCGTCACGATCGCCGTCACCGCCGATCACGGCATGAACGCCAAGACCGACGCCGAAGGCCGGCCCAACGTCGTCTATCTCCAGGACTTTCTCGATGCCTGGCTCGGCCCCGGCAAGAGCCGGGTGATCCTCCCGATCACCGATCCCTATGTCGTCCACCACGGCGCGCTCGGCTCGTTCGCGACCGTCTATCTGCCGGAGGCACACGCGGCGGAGGCGCTGCCCCGGATCGCCGCCCTGCCGGGGATCGAGCGCGTGCTGACGCGGGACGCGGCATGCCGGGCCTTCGAGCTTCCGCCAGACCGCATCGGCGATCTCGTCGTCGTCTCGGCGCGCGACGTCGTGATCGGCACGAGCGCGGCGCGGCACGACCTTTCGGCCCTCGACGCGCCGCTCCGCAGCCATGGCGGCCTTTCCGAGCAGCGCGTGCCGCTCCTTCTGAACCGTCCTTTGCGCCTCCCTTTGCCCCACGCCCGGTTGCGCAATTTCGACGTCTTCGACGTCGCGCTCAATTATGTCGCATGACCGGAACCGATGGTTCCGACCGCACAAAACGGATTGAATTTGTTCGCTTTACGTTCTAGGCTCGTGGCGAGCCGGGTGCCGCCCCGGCCAGACCTCGTTCTTTGACACTGTGAAGAGGGAGTTGAGGCGACAGGCCGTCGCCCGGCGGCGCTTCGCATGGGCCTTTCCGGGGGCTCGCCTGTAAACGGCCTGTTTTTTCAGGCGCGGCGGCCGCGGTTCGAAACGCCCCTTTCCTGTATCCATTCCTGTTTTTTCAGGAAAGGAGCCTCGGGGCACCGGTGCCTGTTTCGGCGCGCGCGCCTGTTTCGCGCCTGTTTTTTTGCCCAGACAGCAGCCGATAGATGCGGGGCGCCCGGAGACGGCTCGCCTCCTCGGCGGGACTGGGGCAGGATGCGGCTTTCCGGAGAGAGCGGGATGAGCGGAACGCGCGAGCTCGGCACCGACAAGATGCGGGCGGTCAAGAACGCCGGCGTCGGAACCATGATCATCGACAACCCGGAGAAGCTGAACGCGGTCAGCTTCGAGATGTGGCGCGCCGCCGAGACGATCCTCGCCGACTTCGCCGCGGACCCCGAGATCCGCGTCGTCGTGGTGACGGGCGCCGGCAACAAATCCTTCGTCTCGGGCGCCGACATCTCGAAGTTCGGGGACGAGCGCGCGCAGGAAGAGGCGGTGCGGCGCTACGGCGCGCAGACGGAGAAGACCTACAGCCTCCTCCACCGCTTTCCGAAGCCGACGATCGCGATGATCCGGGGCTACTGCATCGGCGGCGGTCTCGGCCTCGCCGTCTGCTGCGACCTGCGCATCTGCTCGGAGCAGTCGCGCTTCGCGCTTCCGGCCGCGAGGCTCGGACTCGGCTACGGCCTCAAGGCCATCGAGCGGCTCCAGAGCGTCGTCGGTACCGCCTTCGCGCGCGAGATCCTCTTCACCGCGCGCCAGTTCGACGCCGCGGAGGCGAAGGCGATGGGGCTCGTGAACCGCGTCGTGCCCGACGCCGAGGTCGAGCGGGTCGTCCTCGAATACGCGGCCATGATCGCCGCCAATGCGCCGCTCACCATCGCGGCGGCGAAGTTCATCTTCGGCGAGCTCTCCAAGGACGCCGCCGAGCGCGACCTCGCCGAGTGCAACCGGCGCGTCGAGGCGTGCTTCGCGAGCCGCGACTATGTCGAGGGCCGCAAGGCCTTCCTCGAAAAGCGCAAGCCAGTCTTCACCGGAACCTGAGAGCGCGCGGGAAACGCACCGCCACCTCCTGCCTCGGGATCGCGGCCTACCGCTGCGCGACGACGCATTCGGGCATCGCGGCTTCGAGCAAGGCGCGATGTTTTCGCCGAATCTCCATGCGCGCCGCCTCGACCGCGGCGCGGTCGCCTCGGCGCTCGCGCGCGAGCGGAACCGCGAGATCGGCGAGCAGCCGGCCCGGCGCATTCGACATGAGGAGGATGCGGTCGGCGAGCTCCACCGCCTCGCCGAGGTCGTGCGTGACGAGCAGCACCGCGCTCGGCCGCGAGCGCCAAAGCGCGAGGAGAAGACGGCGCAGCCGCTCCGCCGTCGCCTCGTCGAGCGAGGCGAAGGGCTCGTCCATCAGCATGAGCTCCGGCTCGACGGCGAAGGCGCGCGCGATCGCGGCGCGGCGCGCCATGCCGAGAGAAAGCCGGGCAGGATGGACGTCGGCGGCTTCGCCGAGCCCGACCTCGTCGAGGAGCCGCAGTATCGCGGCACGATCGGGCGCGCCCGGAAAGACGAGCGCGATGTTCTCGTACACCGTGCGCCAGGGTAGAAGCCGCGGACTCTGGAAGACGTAGCCGATCCGCGCCGCCGACGGATGCCGCTCGCCGATCCTGACCGAGCCGGCGAAGCTGCGGTCGAGACCGGCGATGAGATTGAGAAGGGTCGTCTTGCCGCAGCCCGACGGCCCGACGATAGCGACGAACTCGTCCGGCGCCATCCGGAACGCGACGTCGTGGAGGACCGTCCGCGGCTTTCCGTCGGCACCCGGAAACGCCTTCTCGCGCACCTCGACCGAAAGCTGGGAGATCACCGCCGCCAGGCCCCGATCCGCCGGTCGAGCGGCTGCAGGATGCCCCATTCGACGAGCTGCACCACGGCGATGAAGGAGAGCGCGTAAGCGAGGATGCGCGCGACGTCGAAGAGCTGAAAATAGAGCGCGAGCTGGAAGCCGATCCCGTCGCTGCGCCCCAGGAGCTCGACGACGAGGACGATCTTCCAGATGAGCGAGAGCCCCGACCGGGTCGCCACCATGATGAACGGCGCGAGCTGCGGCAGGATCACGTGCCGCAGTCGCCGCCACGCTCCGATCCGGAAGATCTCGGCGAGCTCGGCATAGTCGCGCTCGAGGGCGCGGGCCCCCTCCCGCATCGTCACTGCGACGAGCGGCAGCTTGTTCACCGCGACGGCGCCGATCGCCGCGAGCTCGGTGAGGCCGAACCAGACATAGGCGAGGATCATCACGACGAGCGCCGGGACGTTGAGAAGAAGGATGATCCAGCCGTCGAAGAGGAGGTCGAAGGATCGCCAGCGGCCCATCGCGAGCCCGATCGCGGTGCCGAGCAGCATTGCAAGAAGGAACGCGACGACGACGCGGAAGAGCGTCGCCCCGAGATGATGAAGGAGCCCGCCGCGCGCGATCTCGTCGACGAGCGCGACGGCGACGGTCTCGATCCCCGGCAGGGCCCGGGCGCCGCCGAGGCGGCTCGCGATTTCCCAGGTCGCGAGAAGCGCGGCGAGCGAGGCGGCGCGGAGGAGCCATCCCGGCGCGGCCGGCCGGGGTGCGCCGACCGCCGCTTCCCGCCGCTCAAGATCCGAAGCCGTCAAGGATCGTTCCCGGCGGCAGCGTCGTCGCAGGACCGGCGAGCGCTTCGCCGCCGATCTCGGCGAGAAGCGCGTAGAGCCGTGCGACGCTCGCCTCGCCCGCGCCGCTCTGCTGCGGGATCCCGGCGCGGAAAGCGTCGCGTAGGCGCACGAGCTCCGCCTCGCTCGCCGCACGCGTGAGCGGCGCGATCGCGCGCCACTCCTCGTCGGACGTGGCGAGAACCGCCTCGGCGCGGCGCGCGGCCTTGAGGAAAGCAGAGAGCGCGTTCCGGCTCTGCCGCGCCCAGCGCTCTGAGACGATGTACCCGACGAGCGCGACCGGCTCGTCCACGCCGAGCGCGCGCACCACCTCGTCCATGCCGATGAGCCGTCGCGCGCCGCCTGCCTCGAGCCGCGCCGCGAACGGCCAGTAGGTGAGCACCGCATCGAGCCGTCCGACCGCGAATTGCTCGCCGAGGAGCGGCGGCGCGCCGAACACTTTCTCGACCGCGCCGTCGAGATCGCGGCCGAGGCGTCGGATCGACAGGAGCCGCAAGAGAAGCCAGCTCTTGTCGAGCGGCGTCCCCGCGATCCCGAGACGTTTGCCGGCAAGATCCTCGAAGGCTCGGATCGCGGAATCGGCCGGCACTTCGACGGCGCCGAGCGCCGTCGAGTACGGAACGAACGCCCAGTCGGCGCCCGAGGCGCGCTGGCGCGCAACCCACAGGAGATCGCCGACGATCGCATCGACGCGGCCCGACTGGAGCGCGACCTGCGTCGCCTGCCCGGAAGCGAGCTCGACGATTTCGAGGCGCACGCCCTCGGCGGCATCGAAGCCGTGCCGGCGCAGCACGTCGAGCATCCAACTCACGGTTCCGAACTTGAGAACGCCGATCCGCATGTCGGCGGCGGGCTGCGCGAGGAGACGCGGGGCGCAGGGCAGCATCGCGGCGATCCCGCCGAGGATCCTCAATGCGCGCCGCCGGTCGGTCACGGGTCGCCGCCTTCCTCGCTCGCTGCCATTTCACATTGGCAGGAACGTTGCCTCAAGCGATTATCGTTCTTGTCGCGGCATTCTCCTCCGATAGTAGTGGGGCGACGGGTGACGAGCTCGGTCGAGGCACCAGGCGAGGAACACCGAGGGCACCGGCGCCGCGCCGAGCCGGACCGGTCGCGCGCCGCCTCGCCCGCACCCGAGGCGGAGATCGCGCTCGAGGTCGCCGGGCTTTCCCACTTTTACGGCGTTCGGCGCGCGCTCGACGACGTTTCCTTCGCGATCCGGCCCGGAGGCTTCAACGTTCTTCTGGGGCTGAACGGCGCCGGCAAGAGCACGCTCTTCTCGCTCGTCACGCGGCTCTATGCGCATCGGAGCGGGACGATCCGCGTCTTCGGCGTGCCGCTCGACCGCGATCCCGCGGCGGCGCTGTCGCGCATGGGCGTCGTCTTCCAGCAGCCGACGCTCGATCTCGACCTCACGGTCGAGGAGAACCTCCGCTATCACGCGGCCCTGCACGGGCTCTCGCGCGCCGAGGTACGCACCCGCATCGCCGCCGGGCTCGAGCGCGTCGCTCTCTCCGACCGGCGCCGGGATCGCGTCCGCGCGCTGAGCGGCGGCCAGCGCCGGCGCGTCGAGATCGCGCGCGCGCTTCTTCACGAGCCGCGGCTTCTTCTCCTCGACGAGCCGACGGTCGGCCTCGACGTGGCCGGGCGGCAGTTCCTGCTCGACCATGTTCGCGGCCTCTGCCGCGAGCAGCGCATCGCGGTTCTCTGGGCGACGCACCTCATCGACGAGGTCGGATCGGATGCGCGGGTCATCGTGCTGCACCACGGCCGCGTGATGGCCCACGGCACCGTCGACGAAGTCGTCGGCGCGACCGGAACACCATCGATCCGCGCCGCGTTCGACAGCCTGGTGACTCCGGCGGAGAGCGGGCGATGACCGATGCCGCGGCGGGCCGCGTGCTCATCGGCCATGGGGCGGAAACGGCCTCACCCCTCGGGGCGAGGCACTATTTTCGCTGCCTCGAAGGGATCGTGCGGCGCGAGTGGCTGCGCTTTCTTCGGCAGCGCGGGAGATTCCTTTCGGCGCTTGTCCGCCCGCTCGTCTGGCTCGGCATCTTCGCGGCCGGCTTCCGCTTCACGCTCGGCGTCTCGATCATCCCGCCGTACGAGACGTACGTTCCCTACGAGGTCTACGTCGTGCCCGGCCTCGCGGCGATGATCCAGCTCTTCAACGGCATGCAGAGCTCGCTCTCGATGGTCTACGACCGCGAGATGGGGAGCATGCGCGTGCTGCTCACGAGCCCGCTGCCGCGCTGGTATCTCCTCTCGGCGAAGCTGCTCGCCGGCGTCGCGGTCTCCATCCTGCAGGTCTACGCCTTTTTGGCTATCGCACGGCTCTGGGAGGTCGAGGCACCCTGGTACGGCTATGTCGCGGTTCTGCCTGCGCTTCTTCTCGCCGGGACGATGCTTGGCGCGCTCGGTCTCCTGCTCTCCTCCACGATCCGCCAGCTCGAGAACTTCGCCGGAGTGATGAACTTCGTCATCTTCCCGATGTTCTTCGCTTCTTCGGCGCTCTACCCGCTGTGGCGGGTCAAAGAGGCGAGCCTCTGGCTCTGGTACGTCTGCGCGCTGAACCCGTTCACGCACGCCGTGGAGCTCATCCGGTTCGCGCTCTACGGCCGCTTCGATCCGACGAGCGCGGCGGTCGTGCTCGGCTGCCTCGTCGTCTTCATGGCGCTCGCGATCTGGGGCTACGACCCCGCCCGCGGCCTCGTCGCGCGGCGCGGCGGCTCGGAGTGAAGATGCGGATCCGCAAAGCGGCAGCGCTCGCGGCAACATTCCTGGTCGCCTTCATCTGCGGAGCACACGGCGCGGCCGCGCAGCAAGCGCCGGCGAAAGGCGCCGAGCCTTCGGTCCTCCATATCGGCTACCTGCGGTTCCGGATCGAGCCGCGTTACCCTCACTCCTTCGTCGAGATCCCGCCGAAGGACGACGGCATCGCGGGCGCCCGCGTGGGCCTTGCCGACAACAACACGACCGGCCGCTTCATGGGACAGCGCTTCGAGCTCGACGAGAAAGCGGTCGAGGCGGTAGCCGACGTGCCCCAGGCCTTCAAGGCGATGGTCGAGGCGGGACGTCGCCTCGTCGTGGCGGACCTTCCGGCATCGCTTCTCCTCGAGGTCGCGGACCTGCCCGACGCCAAGGAGGTGACGCTCTTCAACGTCGCAGCGCCCGACGACCGGCTTCGGGGCGAGGATTGCCGCGCCAACGTGCTCCACCTCCTGCCGAGCCGGGCGATGCTGGCGGACGCCCTCGTCCAGTATCTCGTGGCGAAGCGCTGGCGGAACATTCTCCTGGTGCCGGGACCGAAGGAAGGCGATCGCGCCTTCGCGGAGGCAGCCAAGCGCGCGATCAAGAAATTCGGTGCGAGGCTCGTGGCGGAGAAGGCATGGGAGCACGACCCCGGTGCGCAGCGCACCGATACCGGCCATTACGCGATCTCGGCCGAGGTGGCGCGGTTCACGCAAGGCCTCTCCTACGACGTGCTCCTCGTCGCGGACGAGGAAAAGGGATTCGGAGACGACCTCCTCTACCGGACCACCGAGCCGCGCCCGGTGGTCGGCACTGCCGGGCTCGTGCCGACGGCGTGGGCGCGCCCGCACGAACAATGGGGCGCGACCCAGCTCCAGAACCGCTTCCGCCGCCAGGCAGGACGCTGGATGAGCGAGCGCGACTACGCGGCGTGGATGGCCGTGCGATCGATCGGCGAGGCTGCGACCCGGACCCGTTCGACGGCCCCCGCGAAAATCGTCGAGTACCTGCGGAGCGACGCGTTCGATCTCGCCGCCTTCAAGGGCGTGAAGCTCAGCTTCCGGAAATGGGACGGCCAGCTTCGCCAGCCCATTCTCCTCGCGAATGCCAACTCGCTCGTCTCGGTCTCGCCGCAGCCGGGCTTCCTCCACCAATTCTCCGAGCTCGATACGCTCGGCATCGATCGACCGGAAACCTCCTGCCGGATGGGGTCCCCATGAAGCGCACAGCCGCCTCTACGCTCGGCCTCGCCGTTTCGCTCGCGCTCCTTTCGGCGCCGATCGCATCCGCGGAGACGATCTACGTCTCGAACGAGAAGGACAACACGATCACCGTCGTCGACGGCAGCAAGCTGGAAGTCGTGGCGACGATCCCGGTGGGCGAGCGGCCGCGCGGGATCCTGCTCTCCAAGGACGGGAAGTCGCTCTACGTCTGCGTCAGCGACGAGGACCGGATCGCCGTCGTCGATCTCGATACGAACAAGATCCGTCGCCACCTGCCGAGCGGCTCGGACCCCGAGCTCTTCGCGCTCTCGCCCGACGGGAAGACTCTGTACGTCGCGAACGAGGACGACAATCTCGTCACGGTCGTCGACATCGAGGCCGCCCAGATCCGCGGCGAGATTCCAGTAGGCGTCGAGCCGGAAGGCATGGGGGTGAGCCCCGACGGCAAGTTCCTGGTCAACACCTCCGAAACCACCAATATGGCGCATTTCATCGACACCGCGTCGCACGAGATCGTCGCGAACGTGCTCGTCGACAGCCGCCCGCGCGTCGCCGAATGGACGGCCGACGGCGAGCAGGTCTGGGTCTCGGCCGAGATCGGCGGCACCGTCAGCGTCATCGATTCGAAGTCGCGCGAGATCGTCCACAAGATCGCCTTCGAGATCCCGGGCGTAGCGCAAGAGGCCGTACAGCCCGTCGGAATCCGGATCACCCGCGACCGCAAGAAGGCGTTCATCGCGCTCGGCCCGGCGAACCGCGTCGCGGTCGTCGACGGCAAGACCTACGAGGTTAGAAAGTACCTTCTCGTCGGGCAGCGGGTCTGGAATCTGGCGCTCAGCCCGGACGAGAAGCGCGTCTACACGACGAACGGGGTCAGCAACGACATGTCGGTGATCGACGTCGACGCCGAGCGCGTCACGAAGTCGGTCGGAGTCGGGCAGCTGCCGTGGGGAGTCGTCGTGCGACCGTGAGAATAGACCGCCGGAGCGTGTTGCGCCTGGTCTCGGGCATTCTGGCTGCGTTCGTCGCCGCGGCGGCGCCGGCGCTCGCCGCCTCGCCGCCGGGGCAGGATCCCGACTGGCCCTGTGTGCAGCGCCTCGTCCCGAAGCTCTCGGCCGCGACGTTCTGGAGCGGTCCCGACCCTGCGAGCGTCGGCGACTGGACCAAGGAGCCGAATGTCGCCTCCCTCGTGAGGCAGATCTCGCCGCGGCGGGTCAAGGCGGAGGAAGGCGAGCGCGCAATTGCGGCCTTCGCCGACGGTATCGCCGCGAGCGAGGATCGCCCGCGGCTCCTGACGCTCGTCTTCGCTGGGCTGTTCGAAGAGGCGAACCGCGAGCGCAGCGCGCTCATCGAGCGCCTGAAAGCGCTCGGCCGCCGTCAGAAAGAGCTCGCCGACATCGCCTCGAAGGCGACGGAGGAATTGGAGGCGATCCCTGCGAACGCGGTCGGCGAGGCCGCCGAGCGGCGAGCCGATCTCGAGCAGCGGTTCACCTTCGTCACGCGGGCGTACGAAGGCGGGCGTCAGACGCTTCGTTACGTCTGCGACGCACCGGTCCAGATCGAAGCGCGGCTCGGCAGGTACGCGCGCGCGCTGCAGTCGCGGCTCTGACGGTGGTTCTGCGTCGACGTGGCCGGTCGCGCGGCGGCCGCACGTCGACGAGAGGCAGACCGGCTGCCGCCCACTCCTCAGGTCCCTCGCGATACCAGAACGCGTTTCGGAACCCCCACTCGAGAGCGCGCTTGGTCGCGTTCCAGCTCATCCAGCACTCGGCGAGGCAATAGAAGACGATCGGCCTTGCCGGATCGCCGCCCGAGAGCTCGGTGAGCCGGGCGCGAAACCAGGCCTCCCGCTCTTCGTCGAGCGCGCCGCGGCCGAAATCCGGGAGCCAGACGCTGCCGGGAATGGCCTTTCGCGGCCGCGGCGCCCAGAGACTCCCGGAAGGCAATGTTTCCGGGCGGCGCGGCGCCGGCAGAACGTCGACGAAAATCGCCCCTGCCTCCCAAAGACGGCGGGCGCCGGCCACGTCGAGCCCGTCGCGCCCCGCCACGGTAAGCGGCGTCGGCCCGCGATAGTCGCCGAGCCGGTAGCCTTGCGGCTCCGGCGGGAACTCGGCTCCCGCTGGAAATCCGAAGAAGAGGAGCGCTGACGCGAGGAACGCGGCGAGCGCGAGCGGCGGCACGAGATCAGGGCTGCTTCTGCAGGCGTCCCTGCTCATCGAGAAGCGGTACGCCGTACTCGCGCAGCAGCGCCGTGATCTGCGGCTGACGCTTCACGATCGCGGCATTGATCTTGCGGCGCCATTCCGGCTCGTTCGCTCGGACGCCCATCGCGATGCGGTATTCCATGCGGGGCGCACCAGGCAGGTTCGGGAGCACAGCGAAATCGAGCGGCAGCTTTTCGCGGTTGATGAAATAGCCGGCGACGGGGCCCCACACGAAGCCGACGTCGATCTTGCGGGCGGCGATGTCCTCGAGCATCTGATGCGCGGGCGACTCGTAGCGCGTGTCCACCATCAGCGCGTAAGACGTCGTCTGCGCGAGGAGCTCGTGCGTGACGAGAAGGTTGGTCGGCGGAGTCGCGCTGACAACGCCGAGACGGAGCGAGCGCAGCCGCGGATCGTCGAAGCCTTTGAAGGCGAATCCCGAGTCCGTCCGCCAGACGGCGACGTACGCCGAATGGTAGTAGGGATTCGTCGTCTGAAGAATGTCGTCGCCCACGATCGCGCCCATGACGAGATCGCAGCGCCGGGCGCGCAGGGTGTTGCGCACGAACCCGACCACCTGAGGAAAGAAGACGTAGCTCACCTCGAGCTTCAGCTCTTCGCCCATGAGCTGGGCCACCCTGTTTTCGAAGCCTTCGCCCTTTTCGTTCGAGAAGGGAAGGTTGCTGGGATCCGCGCAAACGCGGAGCTGGCTTCGGTCTACGATCTCGCCGGTCTGGGCGGGAGCTTGCCCGTTTCCGCCCAGCAGAGCTGCCGCGAAGACGGAGAAGGCGACAGGAGGGACGAGAAGACGCATCATCGTCCGATCCCCCTCAGCGATCGAAGCGCTCCGGCCGGCCGCGACCAAGAACGCCGTCGGAGCGCGCCTTCAGATAGGCGTAGATGTCCTCGATGTAGAGCATCACGTCCTCGACCTGGGCGAAGGGCGGCATCACGCTCGTGGTGGCCGCGGTCACGTTCTGGCGCCCGTTGACCACGACCTCTTTGAAGTTCTCCTCCGACATGCTCTCGAGCGAATGGAGCAGGTCCGGGCCGTACGAGCTGCCGGCGCCGTCCGGCCCGTGAC
This sequence comes from Rhodospirillales bacterium, assembly GCA_019689675.1. GTDB lineage: Bacteria > Pseudomonadota > Alphaproteobacteria > ATCC43930 > CGMCC-115725 > JADGGZ01. Next base: position 10,718 of record JADGGZ010000027.1, read on the forward strand.
AGCGAAGGCACGACTCCGTGTAGCGGCGCCAACCGTTGTAGACCGCCTTGTCGACCTTTCCGTCCTTGACGACGTAGGGCTTGTCTTCCGCCCTCGCCCCCACCGCGCCGATCGCCGGGATCGTCCAGCCGGCGAGGGCGACGAGAACAAGAGCGAACACCTTCGATGCGAGGACCGGGCCGCGCTGCAAATTCATCTATTCCTCCGATTGGCGCAGCGGCGCCTCGCCCGGCCTCCCCGGCCGCGAACCGAGAGGCGGCCGCCCGCGCAAGAAGAGACCGGCACCCTGGTTTTCGCCAGGATGCCGGCCATACGCCAACGAGCTGCCGTCAATCAGGGAGGGAGAAGACGGTCAGCACACCGCCGAGCTGGGTGTAGTTGGCGAGCGCCTTGTAGGCACCCACCGCACCGAGCCCGTCGGTGTCCTTCGTCAGGCCAGCGGCCATTCCGATTCCGGCCCAGCCGCCGACGCCCGACAGCACCGCGACGTACTGCTTTCCACCATGCGTGTACGTCATCACGTTGCCGATGATCCCGGACGGGGTCTTGAACTTGTAGAGTTCCTTGCCCTGCGGATCGACCGCTTTGAGGTAACCCTCGAGCGTGCCGTAGAAGATGACGTCGCCGGCGGTCGCGAGAGCGCCCGACCACACCGAGAACGGCTCCGGGATCGACCACAGGATCTTTCCCTGGCCGGCATCCCACGCGATGAAGTTGCCGAGATGGCTTTCGCCCTGCGGCGGATACATCGAGAGGGTCGCGCCGACATAGGGTTGCCCGGCGGTGTACGAGACCTTGAACGGCTCGTAGTCCATGCAGACGTGGTTCGTCGGAACGTAGAAGACCTTGGTCTTGGGCGAGAACGCCGCCGGCTGCTGGTCCTTCGTCCCGAGCGCCGCCGGGCAGATGTTCTTGGTGTTGTGGTCTTCGCCTCCGGCCTGTGTGCTGAAGTCCTTCACCACCTGGGGTCGCCCGGTCTTCATGTCGACGTGCGTGGCCCAGTTGACCTTCGGATCGTACTTCTCCGCCACCAGGAGCTCTCCGTTCTCACGGTTCAGCGTGTAGGCGAAGCCGTTGCGATCGAAGTGGACGAGCGCCTTCGTCGGCTGCCCCTTCACGTCGATGTCCGCGAGAATCATCTCGTTGACGCCGTCGTAGTCCCACTCGTCGTGAGGCGTCATCTGATAGACCCAGCGCGCCATGCCCGTGTCGGGATCGCGCGCGAAGATCGTCATCGACCACTTGTTGTCGCCCGGGCGCTGCACCGGGTTCCAGGTGCTCGGGTTGCCCGTGCCGTAGTAGATGAGATTGAGCGTCGGGTCGTACGAATACCAGCCCCAGGTCGTGCCGCCGCCGATCTTCCACTGATCCCCCTCCCAGGTCTTCAGAGAGGAGTCCTTGCCGATCGGCTTTCCGAGCTCGGTCGTCTTCTCTGGATCAACCAGCAGCTGGTCGTCTGGGCCGACCGAATAAGCGCGCCAGACTCGCTTGCCGTCCGCCAGGTTGTAGGCGGTGACGTGACCGGCGACGCCGAACTCGCCACCGCTGATCCCGACGAGCACCTTGTCTTTGACGATCATGGGCGCGGCGGTCATCGTCTCGCCCTTCTTGGGATCGCCGTTCTGGACCTTCCAGACCTCCTTGCCGGTCTTCGCGTCGAGGGCGACGACGCTCGCGTCGGCCTGGTTGAGGATGATCTTGCCGTCGCCGTACGCGACGCCGCGATTGACGGTGTCGCAGCACATCACCGGGATGACGCTCGGATCCTGCTTCGGCTCGTACTTCCAGATTATCCGGCCGTTGTTGTTGAGATCGAGCGCATAGACGTTGTTCGGAAACGGCGTGTGCACGTACATGACGTCGCCGATAACCAACGGCGCGCCTTCGTGGCCGCGCAGCACGCCGGTGGAGAACGTCCATACCGGGCGCAGATTTTTGACGTTGTCCTTGGTGATCTGCGCGAGCTCGCTATAGCGCGTGTTCGCGTAGTTGCCGGTCGGCATGACCCACTGATTCGGATCCTTCTGGAGCTTGATCAGCTCGTCATTGGCGGTCGCGCCCGACGTCGCGAGACCGAGAACGGCGGCCGCAAGCAGGTACGTACGTACCGTCATGTCGCTCCTCCCGTTTGCAACCTGCGCCGGCGTGACCGAACAGCTCCGCATCACCGGCAGGTTCGCGTTGCATTCGATACTAGGGCGACGAATTTTCTTTTCGCAAAGCAAGAGAAAGCCTCTCCTACCAAAGTTGTAGGATCGTCAAATGCGCTTCTGAGCCAAATTTCATCGGACTAAATGTCTTGGTTCGCAGCGGCCGCTTTGTGCCTGCGAGCGACGCGCGTCGGTGAGTCCAACAGGGAGAGACCCTATGGCGAAGATCACGAAGACGATGGTCGGAGAGGCGCTGGTCGGCGACGGCAACGAGGTCGCCCACATCGACCTCATTATCGGTCCGCGCGGCTCGCCCGCGGAGGATACGTTCTGCCGCACTCTGACGAGTCAGCGCGAAGGCGTGAACGGCCTCCTCGCAGTGATCGCGCCGAACCTGCCGTGCAAACCGAACACGGTGATGTTCAACAAGGTGACGATCAAGGGCGCCAAACAGGCCGTGCAGATGTTCGGCCCGGCGCAATACGCGGTCGCGAAGGCCGTGAGCGACTGCGTCAAGGACGGGACGATCCCTCTCGAGGAGGCGGACGACCTGTTCATCTCGGTCGGTGTCTTCATCCACTGGCAGGCGAGCGACGACAAGAAGATCCAGCAGTTCAACTACGAGGCTACGAAGCTCGCTCTGCAGCGGGCGGTCGCCGGCAAGCCGACCGCGCGCGAGGTGCAGGAGCAGGCGGAAGGGGCGAAGCACCCCTTCGCGGCTTAGCAATCCGGCTGCGGAAGGGAGCGGCGGCAACCCGCTTCCTTCCGCCGACGCCTCCGGCAGCCGGCTACCCGGCCGGCGGCGCGCCTGCTAGCATCGAGCATCCGGCGACGCAAATCGTCGGCCCTGCTGCTCCGGCCGGTTCCGGCGCAGGAGTGGAGAGCTCCTTGAAGACGATGCGGAGGAGACGATTGTTGCGCGGCGGCTCGCAGCTCACCGACGAGCGCGCGGCCGTACGCGAGCTGCATTCGCTGATCGGCGGCCCCGACATCGCCTTCGCCGTGATCTTCTGCTCGCCGAAATACGACCTCGAGGCCATCGCCGCCGCGCTCCGCGAGTGCTTCCGAGGCACGCCCGTCTACGGCTGCACCACGGCGGGGGAGATCACGCCGTTCGGCTACATCGCGGGCGGCATCTGCGGCATCGGCTTCCCGCGCGAGGATTTTGCGGTTGCACCCGTGCTCTTCGACGATCTTGCGAATTTCGAGATCGGCCCGACCACCGAGAAGACGCGCGCCGCCGTTGCCGAACGCGACCGCGCCGCGAGCATCGCCTTCGGACCTTCCGCCGCGCCGACGAAGGGCTTCGCCCTCCTCCTCGTCGACGGTCTCTCGGTGCGCGAGGAGCAGCTGGTGAGCGCCGTCGCGAACGCGCTCGGCGACACGCCGCTGGTCGGGGGGTCGGCAGGCGACGACCTCGATTTCGGACGCACCTTCGTGCTCTACGACGGCCGCTTCGTCAGCAACGCCGCGACGCTGCTTCTGGTCGCGACCCCGCGCCGATTCAGCGCGTTCAAGACCGAGCATTTCCTCGAGACCGGGCGAAAGGTCGTCGTCACGAAGGCCGATCCGGCGAACCGCGTCGTCATGGAGATCAACGGCGAGCCTGCCGCCTTCGAGTACGCGCGGATCGTCGGCGCGGAAGCGAAACCTCTGACGCCGCGCACCTTCGCCGCCCATCCGCTCATGGTGCGGGTCGGCGGCCAGTACCATGTCCGCGCAATCCAGAAGGTGAACCCCGACAACAGCCTCACCTTCTTCTGCGCCATCGACGAAGGCCTCGTGCTCACCGTCGCGGAGAGTGTCGACGTCGTCGAGGATCTCGAGAACCTCTTCAGTCGGATCGGCGACGAGCTCGGCGAGCTCGATCTCATCATCGGCTGCGACTGCGTGCTCCGGAACATCGAGATCGAGCACCGCGCGCAAAAGAACGTCGTCTCGGAACTCTTCATGCGAAACGGCGTCATCGGGTTCTGTACCTACGGCGAGCAGTTCAACTCGATGCACGTGAACCAGACCTTCACCGGAATCGCGATCGGCACATCATGAGCGCTGTGCTGCAACAGACGATTTCGAGCCCCGCCGAAATGCGGATCGCCGAGCTCGAGCGCGAGGTGGCCAAGCTCAGGAAGATCAACGCCGCGCTGATGAACCGGGTCGAGAGGAGCATGGACGCGCAGGGCTCCGCGTTCTCCCTCTTCCAGACCGCGATCGTCCTCGAGGCCAAAATCCGCGAGCGGACCATAGAGCTCGAGCATACGCTTTCCGACCTCGAGCGTTCCTACCGCGAGCTCGGCGAAGCGAAGGAGCAGGCGGAGACCGCGCAGGCGCGTCTCATGGCCGCTCTCGAATCGGTGAGCGAGGGTTTCGCTCTCTTCGACCCGCAAGATCGGCTCGTCCTTTTCAACGCTCATTACCTGACCTTCTGGCCGGGCATGTCGGACCGTATCGTCGCGGGGATGACATTCCGCGACATCGTCCATCTCGCGGTCGAGCGCAAGGCGGTGATCGACGCCTACCGCAACCCGGAAGAATGGGTGAGAAGGCGGCTGCGTCAGCACGCCGACCCTCAGGGTCCTTCAATCCACGCCCTCAGCGACGGGAGATGGATGCAGGTCGACGAGCGGCGCACGCTCGAAGGCGGCATCGTCTGCGTCTACACCGACATCACGGAGCTGAAGCGTCGCGAGACCTTGCAGCGCGAGACCGAGCTCGCCGCCAAGAGCAACCTCCTTCAGGCGACGCTCGACAACATCTTCGAAGGCGTCGCCGTCTACGACCGCGATCTCGTCCTGGCCGCGTGGAACAACGAGCTCGTACGTCTCTTCGACCTGCCGAGCAACGTGGTCCGCCGCGGTGCGCGCTACGACGCCTTCACCGCCTATCTGACGGCCCGCGGAATCGAGGGGGCGAAGATCTGCGAAAGGCTCGAGCCGCGGACCACCGCGCCCCTCCGGTTCGAGGCGGAGTGGCCCGGCGGCCGCACGCTCGAGGCGCAAAGAAACCCCATGCCCGACGGCGGCTTCGTCCTGACCTTCGCCGAGATCACGGAGCGCAAGCGAACCGAGCAGGCGCTCCGCGACGGCGAGCGCCGGATCCGCCTCATCACCGACGCGATGCCGGCGCTCATCTCCTACGTCGATTCCGAAGAGCGCTATCAGTTCATCAACGAGCCGTATTGCCGCTGGCTCGGCCGCCCGGAGGCCGAGGTGATCGGCCGGCGCATGGAGGAGGTCCTGTCGCCCGAGTTCTACGCGCGCCGGCAGCCCTATGTTCGCCGCGCACTCGGCGGGGAGAGCGTCAGCTTCGAGATCGAGCTGACCCCCACAGGGTCGCCGCAGCCTGCCTACGGCCTGGCGACCTTCGTGCCGCACCGCGGCGAGGATCGCAGGATCCTGGGGTTCTTCACCCTCCTTCAGGACATTACCGAGCGGCGCCGGATCGCAGCGGCGCTCGAAGAGGCGAACGCGAATCTGGAACGACGGGTCGAGGAGCGGACCGCCGCGCTGACGCGGCTCAATGCGAAGCTGCAACAGGAAATCGCCGAACGTCGGGAGATCGAGACGGCGCTGAAGATCGCGAAGAGCGAGGCCGAGCAGGCAAATCTCGGGAAGACGAAGTTCCTCGCGGCCGCGAGCCACGATCTCCTGCAGCCGCTCAACGCCGCGCGGCTCTTCGTCTCGGCGCTGAGCGAACGCGACCACAGCGATGCCGACCGCGCGCTCATCGAGAATGTCGACGAGTCGCTGGGCGCGGTAGAAGATCTCCTCGGCGCGCTTCTCGACATCTCGCGGCTCGACGCCGGCGCCGTTTCACCGGAGCTCGGCGATTTCGAGGCGAACGCGCTTCTCGCGCCGCTCACGACCGAATACACCGTCCTCGCCGCAGAACGAGGGCTGCGGTTCCGTTCCGTGCCCTCCAGCTGCGTCATTTTCTCCGACACCCGACTGCTGCGCCGCATCATCCAGAATTTTCTGTCGAACGCCATTCGCTACACACGCCAGGGCCGCGTCCTGCTCGGTTGCCGGCGCTCCCGCTCCGCGCTCCGCATCGAGGTCTGGGATACCGGGCCCGGCATTCCGAGCGAGAAGCTCGACGAGATTTTCGAGGAGTTCCGGCGGCTCGATCACCCGGCCTCCGGGCACGACCGCGGCATCGGGCTCGGGCTCGCGATCGTGCGGCGCATCGCCAAGACGCTCAACATCTCGGTCGGCGTCCGGTCGACGCCGGGGCGCGGATCGGTGTTCTACGTCAGCGTACCGTACGGCAGCCGGACGGCGACGGCGCCTCGTGCGCCCGCCCGCAGCACGCTAGAGCAGCGCCTTTCCAAGGCTCTGATCGTCGTCATCGACAACGAAGAGAGCATTCTCGCCGGCATGGAGGCTCTGCTGCGCGGATGGAACTGCCGTGTGTGCCTCGCGCGCTCGGGCGAGGAGGCGATGGCGCGGTTGCCCACGCTCGCCTCCTTACCGGACCTCGTCATCGCCGACTATCATCTCTCGGAAGGCGCGCTCGGCGTCGCCGAAGTGGCGCGCATCTCGCGCGCCTGCGGCACGGCGATTCCGGGCATCATCATCACCGCGAACCGAACCAAGGAGGTTCAGGCGATCGCGCAGCAGCATGGATACCGGCTGCTCAACAAACCGGTGAAGCCGGCCCAGCTCCGCTCGCTCATGATGCAGCTTCTGAGCTGAGGCCCAACGGCGATTTTCGGTTCGCTAAGGCGTCGCGCCGTCTCTTTTCGGCGTCGCCAGCGCACGGTTCGACAGCAACCGGCCGGCGACCACCACTGCCTGCGTTCGGCTGTAGACGTTGAGCTTCTGCAGGATCGCCGAGACATGAACCTTCACGGTCGTCTCGGCGATGTCCAGCTCGTACGCGATCTCCTTGTTCAGCTTTCCCGTTCCGAGGAGCTCGAGCACGCGGACCTGCTGCGCCGTCAAGGTCGCGAGCTTCTGAGCGATTTCGCGGTCCGCGTCATCCGCCCCGGCCGCGTCGCCGCGCGGATCGGGCGGGCGGTAGATCTTGCCGGCGGCAACGTTGTGCAAGGCCGCGACGATCTCGTGCCGCGGTGTCGATTTCGGAATGAACCCGACGGCGCCGAGCCCGATCGCCTCCTCGATGAGATGCTTTTCCTCGAGCGCCGAGATGATCACCACCGGCGTCTCGGGAAACTTCGTCCGGAGCTTGAGGAGGCCGCTGAAGCCGCTGACTCCCGGGATGAGAAGATCCAGGAGCGCGAGATCCGCTTCTCGGAAACGGTCGAGTTGCGCCATCAACTCGTCGAACGTTGCGCTTTCGTGAATTTGCACCCGACCGAAAGCCGCTTCCATCGCCGAAGCGAGCGCACCGCGCACCATCGGGTGGTCGTCTGCGATCAAAATCCGTTCCATCGGAGGCTCTTGACGCAGGTTGGGATGAAACGGTGAAGGAGATTGCTGCCCTAGGCAAGCGCAATCGGCCACGGTTGCAAGCCCCTCGCAACCGCCGCGTCCTCGATCGTTACGACGAAAGGACTATTTGCGAGACGGCGCCGCCGGGCGAGGCTGAGCGCACCGCACTGGACGCGGACGAGGTTTGCCCTGCGGGGAGGAGGTGGATGATGCGCTGGTCGAAACCGAGGATCATCGAAGTAGCGGTCGGGCTGGAAATCAACAGCTACGCCTGCGCCGGAATGCCCTGAGGTCGTGACTTCGCGAGGCGGCGTCCGCGGAAGACGCGGCGCCGTCATCGCTCTTTAGGGTGAGACGCGCGACCTCTGTCAAATTTGAGACTTCCCTCGCGCGTCAATTCGCGACGAGGATTTCGCCCTTCCCGCCGACCGCCAAGTCGCCTGCCCAACGTCGCAGCCGCTCCAGCCGAGGCAGCAGCCGCTCGAGCCCGCAGCCGACGAGGCTGCGCGCGAGAAGTCGAGCGAAGACGAGATTGTGCGTGCCGCTCAGGGCGAAGCTCGCCGGTATCGGCGGATGTCCGTCGAGCGCTACAAGCGTGCCGCGTCGCATACCGATCCCCGGATGCGCGCCGAGCGCGCCTCCGACCACGAGCGTTCCCGCCCTCATGCGCGCCGCGCAGAACGGTCCTGCCGTCCCCGCCACGACGACGAGGCCGCGCCGCATGCGGTCGCCGGCAGCGCTCCCTGCGTTTCCGAGGACGACGACCTTGCCGCCGCTCATGCCGACCTGCTCGCCCGGGAGCGCCGCGCCGAGTTGATCACCGACATTGCCGCGGACGATGATCTCGCCGCCGCGCATCGCGCTCGCGACGCCCCACTCGGCGCTGCCTGAAACCGTCACCCGACCTCCGGCCATGCCGCGGCCGAGGCTCGCGCCGACATTTCCCTCGACAAGGATCTCGCCCCGGGTCATGCCCGCAGCGACGTCGTCGAGACGCGCGTCGCCGACGATGACGAGCGCCTCTTCGGCAGCGCCGGACCGCGCAACGGAAAAGAACTCGCCGAGCGGCAGGCTCCGTGCGCCGCAACGCACCGGCAGCGCCGCGATGTCGGCCGGCGCCATGCCGCCGAGCCATTCCGGAAGAATCCCTTCGAGCGAGAGCCTCGCCGGCGGTATCCCGTTGGGCTCGAGCCGGATCATCGCAGGAGCTCGCGCAGGTGGAACTGGAAGGCCCCGAGCTTGCCGCCGTAGTTGCCCGCCGAGATGCGCACGACCGGTGCCTCGCCCGGCGCTCTCGCGCAGGCGGCGCGAATTCCCGCCGCCATCGCGGCACGCACCGCCGCCTCGTCGAGGCCGTCGACCACAATCTCCAGCACCGCATCGACCTCGTCGGGCAGGGCAGTCGCGACGACACCCTTCAGCGTCGGACAGTAAGCGTCGTTGGTCGAAGCGACGAGGCCTTTGTACCTCGACCCGATCTTGGAGCCCGAGCGCACGATGCCGCCGGGGAACGGCATGATGACGCCGGGAACCGCGCGCATCGCGTCGACCGCCCGCTCCGCCGCGGCGAGCACGCTTCGCCCCTCGACGCCGAGAATGAGGAAGTTGCCGCCGCCCACCGCCTTGCGCTGGCCGACCGTGTCTTCGCAGAGGAACTCGCCGTCCATGACGGGAATCCGCCAGAAGCGGCGGCCGTCGAGGCGCTTGGCGCGCTGATGTCCGTCGCCGAAGTAGCAGAGCGTGCGACCGAGAGGCAGCGGCTCGCCTTCATCGAGACCCGCGTAGCAGGCGGCTCCGGGACACGTCAGGACACACTGCCCCACGCGATCGCGCAACGCCTTCGCGAGCGCGTCGCGGCTCACGGCGAAGAAGAGCAGTGCCACGCCCGGCCGGCCGTCCGGCGTCTCGTCCGCGCCGAGCTCGCGCTCGATGCCCGCTTCGGCGCCGCAGGCGATGACCGAGGTCGCAAACCCGGTCGCCGTCTCGCCCGCGATGCGCGCCCAACGTGCCGTATCGGCGGTGACGAGGACGCGCGTCGCGCGCATGCCGAACGCCTCGGCGAAGGTGTCCTCGATCTCGGTGTCGCCGAGGATCATTTCGCGCCGCTCGTTCGGCAAGGCCGCGGTTCGAGCGGCGCGCCGGCTTCGGCAAGCTCGTCCTCGGCCAACGGGAAAGTCTCGAACCCGACCGACATGTGGTCGTCGAAGAAGCCGCGGATGCGGCGCTCGACCAGGCGATCGTATTCCGGGCGCACGACCTGGGTCGTGCCCTGCGGCGTCGCGATGACGGCGCCGTCGCGCGCGACCTCGACCCCTCCTTTCATGACGAGGGCGGGAGCGCGGAACATCGCTTCGAGATCGTCCTGCGGTCGATAGACGGCGAGATCGGCCGCGGCGCCCGGCTGCAGATGGCCGCGATCTTCGAGCCCGAGGCTTCGCGCGGGCGCCGCGCGCGTCATGATCGCGATCTCCGCCAGCGTGTACTCGCGCGTGAGCCCCTCGAGAAGCGTCGCCTTGCGCGCTGCGGGATGGATCGCGGCGAGACACTCCTGGCGGTAGTCGCGGCTCATGAGGAGCCGCACGAGCTGCGGATAGCTCGCGAACGGCCCGCCGTTCGGGTGATCGGTGGTGAGGAAAATCCGCCAGGGATCTTCCACCAGGAGGAACAGCTCCAGCCCGATCGCCCATTGCAGCGCATTGACGAAGTTCCGATCGCGGTAGCGGAACGGAACGACGCCGCAGCCGCCGTCGCATTCGATGTCCATCATGATCCACTTGTCGGGATCCGCGAAGCGACGGTTGCGGAACTGCGCCTGGGTGTCGCCGGACTCCGTCATCGTCGGGCCGAACACGACTTGGCCGACGTCGATGCTGACGTTGGGCGAGCGATTGACGCGCTCGGCGAGAAGCGCCGCGGCGGAGGAGAAACCGCGCTTTCCTTCGGCACCGTAGCTGTGGAATTGCGCGTGCGTGAGATGGATCGGTTGGCCTTCCGCAGCGTCGATCGTGGCCAAGGTCGTGGCGATGTTGCCCGGAACGCCGAGATCGTTGCAGTGGACGTGCAGCGGATGCGGCACGCCGAGCTCGGCGACGGCGCGGGCGAGCGTCGCGATGATGCGCCGCGGCGGCACGCCGTGCAGCGGACCGGGCTCGTCGAGGGCGAGGCCGCGCTTGCCGAACTTGAAGGCGCTGATTCCCCCGGCGTTGACGACCTTGACGGCGTGGGCGGCCGTCGACCGCATCATCCAAGCGACGTAGTCGTTGATCTCGGCCTGTCCCGCCCCTCCGCCGAGGCGACGCAGCAGATACTCGTCGTTGCCCAGCATCACGTAGGCGCCCTTGTCGACGATCGGCACGTCGGCCATTTCGAGATGCGCCGCGCGCGCGTTCGAGGGCACCATCGCCGGCTCGAACACCGCGGTGTAGCCCATCGACGCGTAGCGATAGCCAGTCGTGTAGCTTGACGGCGTCGCAAGACCGCTGCCGCTGCGGCATGTCTTGCCGCTGCGTCCATGCGCGTGCGCCCGATGATCCGCCGCGGCGAGAATGCGGCCGAGATTGACCTTCCCGCCCGCGATATGGCTGTGGATGTCGATGGCTCCCGCCATGACGAGGCCGTCGCCCAGATCCAGCACGCGATCCGGCGGGCGCCCGTCCACCGGGGGCTCGATGACGCGGCCGTCTTCGATCCAGAGGTCGCGCGGCGACTCGCCCCGCGATCGGACCGGGTCGATGATCCGCCCGCCGGTCAGTCGCGTGATCACGATGCCTCCGGGAGCGAAGCGAGAATGGCCTTCGCGGCGTCGGCCACTGTGGGACGCGCGCTCGGTCGCGCCGGGCGGAGCGGCAGCGCGATCACGGTATCGGCGCGGAAGATCGCGCCCGCGTGGTCGATCGCAGGAATGCCGACCCGGATCTCGACCGCCGGAGGCTCGGGCAGATCGATGTCGTCGGCAACGATCGCGATCACCGGCAAAGCGCCCGGCGGGGGCGCGTCGGACGTCAGCGCCGCGACCCAGACGAGAACGTCCGCCTCACCCGCAGCAATCCGACGGCTTCCCGAGAAAAGTTGCGGATCGTGAACGGGCGCGTCGGCGGTCAATCCGACGGGCAGCGGCCAGCCGGTCTGCCAGAGCGCCGCCTGCATCGCGCCGATGCCGTTCCCGCTCCCGCCGAGCGGCAGGCCGACGCAGCGCGTCTTGGCGTTGAGGCCGCGGAGCATCGCGGAGATGAGCTCCACTCCGTATTCCGCCTCGCCCGGCAGGAATGCCGCGACGTCCCACACGATGGCCGCGTAATGCGCCGCGGCGAGACGAGCGGCGATCGCCTCGAGCGCAAGCGCCGCGGGATGCTGCAGGGGCCGTTTCGCGGGCATGCCGCACACGAGCATCGCCAGAAGTCCCAGGGCATCGAGAAGCTCCTCGCGCGCGACGAGCGCCGCGCACGAAGCGTCCAGCACCTCCTCGCGCGGCCCGACGTAGAGCACCTCCGGCGGATGCTGGCGGTAGAGCGGATGCGCGTTCGCCACCAGCCGTTCGCGAAAACGCGGAAACCGCGGTCCCGGATCGCCGCCGACGACCAGGATCGCATCGGCCCGGTTCGCGACTTCGGCGAAGGTCGCCGTAACCCACCCGCTCGTGCGCGCGACCGCCATGTTGGCGAGGAGCAGCGGCGAGAAGCTGTGATCGACGATGCCCCCGACGCGGTCGGCGAGCGCCAGCACGGCACGGACGCCTGCGAGATCTACCGACAGACCGTAAAAGAGCGGCGCCCGCGCACGATGCAGAAGGACGGCGGCCGCGCTCGCGGCGTCGGCGAGATCGGCCGGGACGCCGCCGATCGCATGCGGCCGCGGCGACCGGCCCGGGCGCGAAAATCCGCGCGTCGCCTTCGGGCATCCGCGCGTGTCTATCTCGTCTCCCTTTCGGGAAAGATCATCGCAGGCGAGCCCGCAGAACGGGCAGGCGATCCTCTCTTCGTTCACAGGACCGGCGCCGTGCGGTCCGCAGGCGCGAGCGCGCTACGACGGCTTGTCGTATTTGATATAGGCGAAGCGCTGGTCCTCGTTCGGCGTCCCTTCGAGAGCGCTTCCCTCGCCCGGCCGCCACTGCACGACATCCTCGATCTTCCGCGCGAGCTCGAAGTCCTTATCGGTGACGCCCTTCGCCGCGTGGTTCATCAGCCTCACCTCGACCCAAGCGTAGGACGCGGTGATGTCCGGATGATGCCAGGCGGCTTCGGCAAGATGCCCGACCGCGTTGATCACCATCAAGGTGCCCTTCCAGCTGTGCGTCTTATACTTTCGTCGGATCCAGCCGTTCTCGTACCACCAGAACGGTAGCTCCCGCTCAAGTCGGGCCTTGATTTCGTCTTCGTTGTAGGTGCGCTCGCGCTTTTTCGCCTCGGCCATTGGTGTCCTCCCGAGCCTGGGCACGCAGCAGCGTTCAGTCTATCGTAGTCCAATGGCAACGCAATCGCCGCACCGGGAGCAGAGCGCTACGGAGGCGATCGAAGTCGATGCGCCGGCGCGGCTGCATTTCGGCTTTCTCGACCTCAACGGCGGCCTCGGACGGCGGTTCGGCAGCATCGGACTCGCGATCGACGACATCGCTACGCGCCTGACGCTTCGGCGCGGCGACCATGGAGAGACGAGCGAGGTACCCGAACGTGCCGCACGCATCCTCGCGTGGGTGGCGCCGCTCTTCGGACTCGAAGGGCCGCTGCACCTGACGTTGCAGGACACGATCCCCGAGCATATGGGGCTCGGTTCCGGAACACAGCTCGGGCTCAGCATCGTTGCCGGCGCCGCCATGCTGAGCGGGCGCGAAGCATCCGCACGCGCGCTCGCGCCACTCGTCGAGCGCGGTGCGCGATCAGGGATCGGCATCGGCGCTTTCGATCTCGGCGGCTTCCTCGTCGATGCAGGCAAAGGCGAGTCCGGCAGCCCGGCACCGATCGTCTCCCGTCTCCCCTTTCCGTCCTCGTGGCGAATCCTCCTGATCTTCGACCGCGAGGAGCGCGGCCTCTCCGGAGCGCGCGAAACCGCTGCTTTCGAATCGCTGGCGCCGTTCCCTCCCGAGCTCGCGGCAAGGCTCTGCCACATCACCCTGATGCGCCTTCTTCCGGGCGTCGCCGAAGCCGATTTCGCCGCCGTCGCGGAAAGCATCGGCGAGATCCAGGCGCATGTCGGCGATTACTTCGCGCCGGCGCAGGGCGGACGCTTCGCGAGCCCGCGCGTCGCGGCTGTCCTGGATTGGCTGCGCGGCGCGGGACATCCGGGTATCGGCCAAAGCTCGTGGGGTCCCACCGGCTTCGTCCTCGTTCCGAGCAGCGACGAAGCACATGCGCTCCGCCGGGAGCTCGAGAGGCGCTTCGCCGGAGGGCTGAGCTGGCGCGTGTGCGCCGCGCGCAATCACGGCGCGGAGTTGCGGCGCTATGCCGAGGTCGCATCACACCGAACAGCCGTCAAAGGGAGATGAGGGATGGAAAAGCCGCGCGTCCTGCACTTCCTGACGCCGCTGCCGCATCTCAGCCCGTTCGACGTCAACATGGCGTGCGATGCAGGCTTCACCGTCGCGGGCTACACCGGCATCGCGCTCAAGGACATCAACGGACTGACGCAGGACGCGATGTTCTCGCGCGCGCCGCAGGACGCCGCGAAGACGGTCCTCTTCATCGGCGGCCGCGATGCGATGCTGGCGCTCGACATGGCAGCCGGCGCGAAGAAGGCGATGTTCCCGCCGTTCGAGATCTCGGTCTTCGCCGATCCGTCCGGCGCCTTCACGACCGCCGCGGCGATGGTCGCCCTCGTCGAGAAGCATCTTCGCCGAGCCGGCCATCGCCTCGAGGGCGCCAAGGTCGTCGTGTTCGGCGCCAAAGGCGTGGTCGGCGGCGTTGTCGGCATTCTCGCGGCCGAGGCGGGGGCCGAGGTCGACCTCGTCGGCTACGACCAAACCGACGTCGTGCCAAGGAAGGCGGAGGAGTTCGGACGCCGATTCGGGCATCGGTTCTGCGCGCTCGACGGGAGCACGGAGGCGGGCCGCCGCGCTGCGCTCGCGCCGGCAGAGGTGGTACTCGCGGCGGCGAAGGCAGGGGTCCAGGTGCTCTCGAGCGACGATCTCGCCGCAGCGCCGCGTCTTCGGGTCGCCGCCGATATCAACGCCGTCCCGCCGGCCGGGATCGAGGGAGTCGACGCGAAAGCGGACGGCGCACCGCTCGCGAGCGGCGCGCTCGGCATCGGCGCGCTCGCCATCGGCAATCTAAAGTTCCGCGTCCAGCACGGGCTGCTTCGCCGCCTGCACAGCGCCGACAAGGCGCAGTTCATCGATCATCTCGAGGCGTTCCGGCTCGCCCGCGAGCTCGCGGCGGGGAACTGACGGACGCCATGACGATCCTCGTCGCCGCGGAATCGAGCCGCGCGCTCGCAGCGGCGGCGCGGCGCGCTGGCGAAGAAGTCGTGACCGCCGACTTCTTCGGCGATCTCGACACGCGGAGCTTCGGTCGCTGGTTGCCGCTCCCCGGCAGCCTCGCCACGGGAATCGACCCGGACGGTTGTCTTAAGATGCTGCAGCGTCTCGGCCGAGAGATCGAGGGATGCGTCTACGGCGCCGGCTTCGAGGCGCACCCGGCGCTTCTCGACGCGATGTCGCGCCAGGCACCGCTCCTCGGAAACGGCGCCGCGTCGGTCGCGGCAGTGAAGGACGAATGGCGCCTCGCCGCGCTCCTCGACCGGCTCGGGATTCCGCATCCGCGGATTGCCGCCGCTCCTCCGCCCGGATCCGGCTGGCTCCGCAAGAAACGCGGCGGAGCGGGCGGCATTCATGTGCGGCCGGCGGATACCGCGGCGCGAGAGGACGGCCATTACTTCCAGGAGCGTGCACCGGGGCAGCCTATTTCGGCGCTCTTCATCGCCGACGGTCGGACCGCCAGAGTGATCGCGTTCAGCGAGCAATGGGCGGCGCCGAGCGCAGCGGCGCCGTTCCGCTACGGGGGCTGCGCAGGACCGGCTCCGGTGCCGCCTCGCTTCGAGCGCTCCGTCTCGGACGCGTGCGCGGCGATCGTCGCATCGGTCGGGCTCGTCGGGATCAACAGCCTCGACATGCTGGTCGACGGCGACGCCTTCACCGTGCTCGAAATCAATCCGCGTCCCGGGGCGACGCTCGACATATTCGACGTCCCGCCGCATCCGCCGCTCGGGCGCAGCCACCTCGAAAGCGTCGCCGGACGCCTGCCGGCCGCGGAAGGGTTTGCGACGAGGCAAGGCGCGCGCGCCGCCATGGTCGTCTACGCGCCGCGAAAGCTCCACGTGTCCGAGCACATGCATTGGCCGGACTGGAGCGCCGATCGCCCGGCGCCGGGAACGATCATCGATGCCGACGACCCGGTCTGCACCGTCCGCAGCGAAGGCGAGACGGTCGAGGCCGCGCGCGCCGCGGC
>JADGGZ010000223.1 GCA_019689675.1 Rhodospirillales bacterium
GAGAAAGGACCGCGCCGGCGTGTCGTCGAAAACGAGGGTCGGTGCGCCGTGGCTGACGAAGAGCGACGGCAGCATCGGCCCCTCACTGCCCCGTCTGCAGCCGCTCGACGAGCTCGCGGACCGTCGGGATGTAGCCGTTCGCGTAGAACGGGTCGGTCGCGAAGCGATAGGCGTTGTGGCCCGAGAACATGAGCTGGAAGTCGCAGTCCTCGGAGTGGCTGATGCGCTGCAGCGTCTTCTGGATGCAGAAGCTGCGCGGGTCGGCCTTCTTGCCCGTCGTCCCCTGCTCGTTCTGGGCCCAGTTCGAGAACTGGCAGGCCGAAAGGCAGCCCATGCACTCGATCTGGTCGGTGCGGATCTCGCGCGCCTTCTCCGGGGTGACGAAGATGACCGTCGAGTCCGGGGTGCGCAGGGTCTCGGTGAAGCCCGCCGCGATCCATGCCTCGGCACGCTCCCGGTCGTGCGGCGTCAGGAAGATCGGGCGCCCGCGCGGGCCGATGCGCAGCTCGGCGATGTGATCGCCGACCGGCTCGACGGAGAACGCGACCTGGCGCTCGGAGCGCTCCTGAAGCTCGCGCAGGAACGGGTTGCGGACCGCGGAGGAGTAGAAGCCCGTCGGGCTGAAGCGGTTGAGGACGACGTCGCCCTTCTTCAGCGTCAGGAGCTTGCGCTTCCAGGCGTCGGAAATCGGGCTCTCCTGCGTCAGGAGCGGGCGCGTCCCGAACTGGAACGCGATGGGCCCGAGCTCTTTGCTGTCGATCCAGTCGGTCCACTCGTCGAGGCGCCAGACCCCGCCGGCCATGAAGATCGGCGTCTCGCCGAGGCCGTATTCGCGCATGAGGGCGCGCAGCTCGCGAACGCGCGGATAAGGCGGCTCGGGCTTCTCCGGATCCTCGCTGTTCGAAAGGCCGTTGTGTCCGCCGGCGAGCCACGGATCCTCGTAGACGACCCCGCCGAGCCACTCGGAGAATTTGTGATACGCGCGCTTCCAGAGCGCACGGAAGGCGCGCGCCGAGGAGACGATCGGGTAGTAGTGGACGCCGTACTTCGCGGCGATCTCGGCGATGCGGTAAGGCATGCCGGCGCCGCACGTGACGCCGTGGATCAGCCCCTTCGCGCCCTCGAGCACGCCGTGGAGGACGCGCTCCGCCCCCGCCATCTCCCACAGCACGTTCATGTGAATGCGGCCCTGGCCGTTCGAGCGCTCGTGCGCGACCCGGGCCTGATGGATGCCGCCCGCGATGGCGTACGCGAGCAGCTCCTCGTGCCGTTCGCGGCGCGTCTTGCCTCGATAGACCTGCTCGATGCGCCGACCGTCGGCGTCGTAGCTGTCGGCGTTGACGCCCGAGAACGTGCCGACGGCGCCGGCCGCGGCCCAGGCGCCGGAGCTCTCGCCGTTCGATATCGAGATCCCCTTCCCGCCTTCGACGAGCGGCAGCACCTCGCGTCCCGAGATGATAAGCGGCTTGAGGCCGATCGATGCTGCAGTCATCCCGAGTCCTACGTAAGTGCGGTCGGCATCACGGCAAGAAGCCGATCCGGACAATCCGTGATCATTGTCGCCACGCCCCAGTCCCAGAGCTCCTCGGCCCGCGCCGGATCGTTCACCGTATACGCGAGAATCGGGAATCCCGCCTCGATAATCTCGCGAGCCTGCGTCCGCGTCAGTCGATTGTGGTTGCAGTGAATGGTGACGCAGCCGAGGCTCTCGGCGCGCGCCCGCCAGTCGGGCGGCACGGCGCTGAAGAGGAGGCCGCGGGGAAATTCGGGCGCCGCCTCTCGGAACGCGGCGAGTGCCGCCTCCTTGAACGACGACACGAGCGGCGTCGGCAGCGACTTGGGCCAGCGTGCCCGAAGCACCTCGGCGACCGCCTTGCCGGTCGCGGCCTCGGCCCCGGGGCCGGGCTTCACCTCGACATTGGCGCCGAGACCGAGCTCGGCGAGAAGCTCGATCGCCTCCTCGAGCGAGGGGATCCGCTCGCCGTCGAAGCCGGGGCCGAACCAGGCTCCGGCGTCGAGGCGGCGCAGCTCCTCGAAGCCGAGGAGATCGGCGCGGCCGCGGCCGCTCGTCGTCCGGTCGAGCGTGTCGTCGTGAAGGAGAATGCAGCGGCCGTCGCCGGCGAGACGGACGTCGAACTCCACCCAGCGGGCGCCGGCCTCCGCGGCTTTGCGGAAGCCGGCGAGCGTGTTCTCGGGGGCGAGCGATGCCGCGCCGCGATGCCCGATGAGGCGAGGCAGCGGCGGCAGGGCGTTTACCGGCACCGGCTCACTGCGCGGCTTGAGCGCCCTCTCGGTCGCGCTTCACCGGGCCGAGGTCTTCGCCCGTGATCTGATCGACCTGCTTCATCGAGAGCTTCACCTTGCCGCGGTCGTCGAAGCCGAGAACCTTCACCTTGACGAGGTCGCCGACCTTGACGACGTCGGCGACCTTCGCCGGGCGGCTCTCGCGCGAAAGCTCAGAGATATGCACGAGACCGTCGCGCGAGCCGAGGAAGTTCACGAAGGCGCCGAAATCGACGACCTTCACCACCTTCCCGTTGTAGATGACCCCGACCTCGGGCTCGGCGACAATGCCCTTGATCCAGTCGATCGCGCGCTGCGCCGCCGCGGAGTCGACCGCGGCGACCTTGATCGTCCCGTCGTCCTCGATGTCGATCTTGGTGCCGGTCTGCTCCGTGATCTCGCGGATCACCTTGCCTCCGGTGCCGATCACCTCGCGGATCTTGTCCTTCGGAATGGTGAAAGTGGTGATGCGCGGCGCATTGGCGCTGACGCCTTCGCGCGAGGTCGAGAGCGCCTTCGCCATCTCGCCGAGGATGTGCATGCGCCCTTCCCTCGCCTGCTCGAGCGCGATCCGCATGATCTCCTCGGTGATGGACGTGATCTTGATGTCCATCTGGAGCGCCGTGACGCCTTCGGCGGTGCCCGCGACCTTGAAGTCCATGTCGCCGAGATGGTCCTCGTCGCCGAGGATGTCGGAAAGGACGGCGAAGCCGGACTCCTCCTTGATGAGGCCCATGGCGATGCCGGCGACCGGCCGCTTCAGCGGCACGCCCGCATCCATGAGCGCGAGCGAGGCGCCGCACACGGTCGCCATCGACGACGACCCGTTCGACTCGGTGATCTCGGAGACGACGCGGATCGTGTAGGGGAAGCTCTCCTTCGGCGGCAGCAGCGGGTGCACGGCCCGCCAGGCGAGCTTGCCGTGGCCGATCTCGCGCCGCCCCGGCGAGCCCATGCGGCCGGCCTCGCCGGTCGAGTACGGCGGGAAGTTGTAGTGCAGCATGAAGTGGCTGCGGTACTCGCCCTCGAGCGCGTCGATGATCTGCTCGTCCTCGCCGGTGCCGAGCGTCGCGACCACGAGGGCCTGCGTCTCGCCGCGGGTGAAGAGCGCCGAGCCGTGCGCCCGGGCGAGGACGCCGACTTCGGCGAGGATCGGACGCACCGTCCGCGTGTCGCGTCCGTCGATGCGGCGGCCTTCCTTGACGATGGCGCCGCGCACGATGTCCTTCTCGAGGTCCTTGAAGAGCTTGGCGGCGACGGCGCGCTTCTCCTCCTCGGGGAAGAGCTCCGCCATCCGCGCCTTCGCGGCCTCGAGCTTGTCGCTCCGCGCCTGCTTCGACACCTCCGCATAGGCGGCGGCGATGTCGTTCGCGAGCTCGTCCTTGAGCCGCGCCTTGATCGCGTCGTAGTCGGCCGGCGGCGCCGGCATCTCCCAAGGATCCTTCGCCGCCGCCTCGGCCAGCTCGATGATCGCCTGGATCACCGGCTGGAAGGCCTCGTGGCCGAACATGACTGCGCCCAGCATGGTGCTCTCGGAGAGCTCCTTCGCTTCCGACTCCACCATCAGCACGCCTTCGCTCGTGCCCGCGACGACGAGGTCGAGCGCGGTCTTGCTCATCTGCGAGAGGCGCGGGTTCAGCACGTACTGGCCGTCGATGAAGCCGACGCGCGCGCCGCCGATCGGCCCCATGAAGGGAATGCCCGAGAGGGTGAGCGCGGCCGAAGCGCCGATCATCGCGACGATGTCGGGATCGTTCTCGAGATCGTGGCTGAGGACGGTGCAGACGACCTGGGTCTCGTTGAGGAAACCGGGGGCGAAGAGCGGTCTGATCGGCCGGTCGATGAGGCGGGAGGTCAGCACCTCCTTCTCAGAGGGCCGCCCCTCGCGCTTGAAGAAACCGCCGGGGATCTTCCCGGCGGCGAAGGACTTCTCCTGGTAATTGACGGTCAGCGGGAAGAAATCCTGCCCGGGCTTCGCCTGCTTCATCGCCACCGCAGTGCAGAGCACGGAGGTCTCGCCGTAGCTGGCGAGGACGGCGCCATCGGCCTGTCGAGCGATCTTGCCGGTTTCGAGAACCAGCTTGCGACCGCCCCACATCAGCTCTTTGCGGTAAATATCGAACATCTCTCTTCCCTTCATCGGACGGACTTGGACGCGGAAATGCGTCCGCGCGGCCGCAAGCCGGGCCTGCGACCGCGATGCTTCTGCATCTGGACAGATAGGGCGGCGCTGCCGCCGGGAGTAGCGGGCCCGGCGTTCAGCGGCGCAGGCCCAAACGCCCGATCAGCGCCTCGTAGCGGGACGCATCGGTGCGCTTCAGGTAGTCGAGCAGGCTGCGGCGCTGGCCGACCATGACGAGGAGACCGCGGCGCGAGTGGAAATCCTTCTTGTGCGTCTCGAGGTGCTGCGTGAGGTTGCGGATCCGCTCGGAGAGGATCGCGACCTGCACCTCGGTCGAGCCAGTGTCGCCCGGCTTCACGGCGTATTCCTGGATGAGCGCCTGCTTGCGCTCGGAGGTGATCGACATCGGATATTGTCTCCAAGTCAGAGGTTGAGAACGCGCACCGGCCGCAGCCGCTCGCCCCTGACCTCGGCCAGCGCCACCGGGCGGCCGCCCGAGGTGGCGCAAACCATCTCGCCTTGGGTCAAGACCCGCTCGCCGGAGGAGCCGAGCGCGATCGCCTGGCCCTGCCGCAAACGGACGGCTTCGGCTTCCGACAAGGCCAAGGCCGGGATGTCGTCCAGCGCGGTCTCGATCGGAAGCAGGTGCGTAAAGAGCGCGGGACCGTGCCCGATTTCCTCCAACTTGTCCAGTCCGATCGCCCGGTCCTCGGCGAATCGCCCGACCGCGGTCCGGCGCAGCGCCGCGACGTGGCCGCAGGTCCCGAGCGCGGCCGCAAGATCGCGCGCTAAGGCCCTGATGTAAGTGCCTTTTCCGACTTCGGCGAGAAACTCGGCATGGTCGGGATCCGGAATGTCGAGGAGGCGAAGGGCGGCGATCTCCACCTCCCGCGGGGCGAGCTCGACCGCCGAGTCGGCGCGCGCCAGGGCGTAGGCGCGCCGTCCCGCCACCTTGAGCGCCGAGAATCGGGGCGGCACCTGCACCACCCGCCCGGTGAAGCGCGGCAGAACCGCCTCGATCGCCGCCCGATCCGGGCGAACGTCGCTGCGCCCGACGACCTCGCCTTCGGCGTCGTCGGTGGCGCGCGCCTCGCCCCAGCGCACAGTGAAGCGGTACGTCTTGCGCCCCGCCATGGCAAAAGCGACGGTCTTCGTCGCCTCGCCGAGAGCGATCGGCAGCACGCCCGTCGCCAGCGGGTCGAGCGTTCCGCCGTGCCCGGCCTTGGCGGCGCCGGTAAGCCGCCTGACGCGCCCCACCGCCTGGGCGGAGCTCATGCCGAGCGGCTTGTCGAGCACCAGCCAGCCGTGGAGCGGCCGGGCCCCGCCCTTACTCATCCTCGTCTTGCGCGAGATCGCGCGCCACCTCTGGCCGGTGCAGGATCTCGTCGATGCGGCTCGCGTGGTCGAACGAGGTGTCGAGCGCGAAGCCGATCTGCGGCGCGTAGCGGAGCTGCACCGCACGCGCGAGCGCGCCGCGGATGAAGGGCGAGCTGCGCTTCAGCGCCGAGACCACCTCGGCCGCGTGGCTCCCGCCGAGGGGCATCACGTAGGCTGTCGCGTTCCTGAGATCGGGGCTGACGCGAACCTCGGTGACGGTGACGGTCGCGTCCTGCAGGACGGGATCGCGAATCTCGCCGCGCTCGAGGAGACGAGCGAGCGCATGGCGCAGCTCCTCTCCGACGCGAAGCTGGCGCTGGCTCGGGCCTTCCGCCCTCCTGTGATCGCGCCGGGACATGGCCGGCTCATGTAGACC